>NZ_JBWBQS010000005.1:0-306797 GCF_056279125.1 Novosphingobium sp. Sphag1I
GCCCCTTCGTCTAGCGGTTAGGACGCGGCCCTTTCACGGCTGAAACACGAGTTCGATTCTCGTAGGGGTCACCATTATATAGCCTGCCTTGGCTTTCAAGGATGGCCCCTTCGTCTAGCGGTTAGGACGCGGCCCTTTCACGGCTGAAACACGAGTTCGATTCTCGTAGGGGTCACCATTATATAGCCTGCCTTGGCTTCAAGGATGGCCCCTTCGTCTAGCGGTTAGGACGCGGCCCTTTCACGGCTGAAACACGAGTTCGATTCTCGTAGGGGTCACCACTTGATTTTGCAGCAAAGGCTGCGCCCTCCATCCCATATGTTGCGCAACATGCCGCACCCCCGGACCAGTAAAGATCCGAGGATGCGAAAATGCGTCATCCATCAATATTTCAGGCCAAAGCGGACGCCATAGCTGACCGGGCGCGCCGGTTGCGCGATGTCGGCGCTGGTAAAGAAGTTACGCGTCAGGTCGTATTTCTCGTTGAAAATGTTGCGTCCCCAGATCGAGAGCGTCCATTTTCCATCGGCAGGCGCCAAAGACACTTCGGCATTGGTGACAAAATAGGCGCCAATGTCATAGGTCCTGCCCAGCCATGACGGATATTTCGAGCGATAGGTAAAGGTGGCCGATGGCGTCACCACGAAATCGCCAACCGGCTTGGCATAGCTGATCGCCGCGCCCCATGACCATTTGGGAAACGGAATGCTGGTATGCGACCGGTCGGAATAGACCGCCGCCCCCGCCGCGCGCGATGCCGCCACGTTCAGATCGCTGAAGCTGAGATAACGCCCCGAACTGTAGCCAAGATATTGGCTGATCATCAGCCCTTTGACCGGTTGCAGCGTCATTTCCAATTCGCCGCCCAGCACGCGGGATTTGTCGGCATTGGTGAATCGGCCCACCGGACCATTGGCGCCCCAAACCGCCGAGAGCACCTGTTGATCGCGATAGTCGTAATAATAGAAAGACCCGTTGACCTGAAGGAAGCTGAGAGGATTGCTCTTGAAGCCCACTTCATAGGCGTTGATCTTTTCCGGGGCAAAGGGCTGAATACCGCTGGAATTGCCGGTGTTATAGGTGGTGAAGCCGCCCGACTTTGTGCCCCTGCTGGCCGAGGCATAGACCATCAATGCGCGGCTGGGTTGATATTGCAGGGCGATCTTGCCGGTCACAGGGCTCATGCTGGTATCCACACTGGTCGGGCGTAGGGCCTGCGCCCCGCCAAAGGCGCTGCCGAAGCCCTGAAGCGAGCGTTTTTCATATTCATAGCGCAGGCCTACCGTCGCCTTCAGCTTGGGCGTGATCGCATATTCGGCCTGACCAAAGGTGCTGATCGATTCGACCTCTTGCGCATAATTCACGCGGGCATAGGTGCCGTAGATGTTGATGAAGTCGGAATAGTAGCGCTCGTTCAGATTTTGCTTGGCGTAATAGACCCCCGCCACCCATGTCAGGCGCCCCGGCTTGGAATTGCTCAGACGCAGTTCCTGGGCAAAGACCTTGACCTTGGACCCGAAAAACGTGTCGGCCTCGATCGAGGAGGAGGAGTCCCAATCGCCAAACTGGCGACGGTCCAGCCAGTCATAGGAGGTGATGCTGGTTAAGGTGGCCGGGCCAAAATCATAGGCCAGATTGGCCGATGCGCCCCATGTCCGGTTATTGACGCCGGGCTTGGAATTTTTGGTCAGCCCGGCGTCCGCGATCAATTGCGGTGACAAGCCCCAACCCGTGGCAAAACGATCCGTGTCGGCCGGGATGGTCACCCCCGTGCCCCCGGCCGTTCGCAACGGATTGAGCAGATAGAGTCCCGTCGCCTCCGATTTATCGCGCCCATAATGGAAATCGATCAAGGCGGTAAACTTGCCGCCGGTCGGCGCGACGGAGAGCAAAGCGCGACCGCCCCAGCGGTTGGCGTCGCCCAAGGGCGCGCCCGTGCTGCGGTTATATTGATAGGCCCCGCCCTGCTGCGTCGCGCCCGCCACGCGCAGGTTTACGCCCTCGGTGATCGCGCCCGAAACAAAGGCCTCGCCGTTAAAGGCGCCAAAGCGGCCATATTCCATCGTGCCTCCGGCATGAAACTCGCTGGTCGGGCGGTTGGTGATGAAATTGATCGCGCCTCCGGTTGTGTTGCGGCCGTAAAGCGTCCCCTGCGGCCCGCGCAGCACCTCGACCCGGCTGACGTCAAAGATCAGGCCCTGGGTCATGATCGGCACCGGATAGGCCACTTCGTTCACATAGACGCCGACGGTGGGCGAATTGTTCGACGCGTAATCCTGAAAACCCACCCCGCGCAGGCGGAATTGCGGAGCGCCTCCGCCAAAGGCCGGTTCGACCTGTAGGCTGGGCGTGGCGTCCTGTAACTGATTGACGTTGGTGATCCCGCGCTCTTTCAACATGTCGGCGTTCACCACGCTCAGCGCGATGCCCACGTCCTGTGCCGATTGGGCGCGGCGTTGAACGGTCACGACGATTTCGGATTCCGGCCCCTTTTCGGCACCGGCCTCCGCTGCAAACAGGGGAGCGCCATAGCCCCCGATGATGGCGCAGATGGCTGCGCTGGTCAGTAAACGCTTCATCTTGGCTCCTCGTCGAATTGCCGCCATGCGAAATTGCACGACAGGATCGGCCAAAGGAGGCACCCTCTGTTGTCCCGTATTCCCCGATTTGGGTTGGGGCGGCTTGGGCCGCCCTCTGTCTTTGCCCTGCGATTTACTGATCTTGTTTCTATTGCGCCGGCGATCCGGCGTTACGCATCATCGGATCGCGGCCAACTCTCGCCGGATCACATGCACGATCTCGTCAATCTGCTCCTGTGTGATGATAAGGGGTGGGGAAAGCGCGACAATGTCGCCCGTTACGCGGATAAGCACGCCCGCATTCCAGCAGGCGTCAAACAATTCCTTGGCCCGCGCGCCCGGTTCATTTTCACGCGGGGCCAGTTCGATCCCGGCCACCATGCCCAGATTGCGGATGTCGATAATATGGGGCGCATCGGCCAGACTGTGGACGGCGGCCTCGAAACCAGCCTCCATCGCCAAGGCCCGCCCAAACAGATCATCCTGTGCATAGACGTCCAACGTCGCCAGCGCGGCCGCACAGGCCAAAGGATGCGCCGAATAGGTATAGCCGTGGAAGAATTCGATCCCCTTGGCCGCATGGGCGATCACGGTGTCATAAATCTCGCGGCGCACACCGACACAGCCCATGGGAACAGTGCCATTGGTAATGCCCTTGGCCGTGGTGATGATGTCGGGAATGACGCCCAAACGTTGCGCCGCCGTCGTCGCGCCCAGACGCCCGAAACCGGTGATCACCTCGTCAAAGATCAACAGAATGCCGTGTTCGCAGGTGATTTCGCGAAGGCGCTCCAGATAGCCCACCGGCGGCACCAACACGCCAGCCGACCCCGACAGCGGCTCGACAATCACCGCCGCGATGGTTTCCGCACCATGTTCGGCGATAATATCCAGCAATTCCTCGGCCAGTTCCGCGCCCCATTCGGGCTGTCCCTTGGAAAAGGCGGTGCGGTTGATGACCAATGTCGCGGGCATGTGGCTGACGTCCGGCAAGAGCGGAAAACCACGGCGGTTATTGGGCAATCCGCCCACCGAAATCCCGCCGAACCCCACACCGTGATAGGCCCGTTCCCGCCCGACAAGGCGCGTGCGCCCCGGTTCCCCTTTCGCCGCATGATAGGCAAAGGCGATTTTCAGCGCCGAATCAACCGCCTCCGAACCGGAATTGGCATAAAAGAATGTGTCGATTTCCGCGGGAAACACTTCGGCCAATCGCGTGGACAATTCAAAGGCCAGCGGATGTCCCAGTTGAAACGTCGGCGCATAATCAAGCACCTGGGCCTGCTTCTGGATCGCATCGACGATAGGTTGCCGCGCATGCCCCGCATTCACGCACCAAAGCCCTGCCGTCCCGTCCAGAATGCTGCGCCCGGCAACATCGGTATAATGACACCCGCTGGCCGAGGCGAAAAGTTTGGGCGATGCCTTGAAGCCCCGGTTATCCGTAAACGGCATCCAGAAATTGTCGGGCGAATGCATGATAAAAGGGGTCTCCATTCCACTGTCGATGACAGATTGATGGCACAGGCCCCATTCCCACAAGACTGTTATTTGCGTGGCAATCCGCAGCGATGCAATGCAACAAGATCCAAGCATTCCAGCGATTGCGCGCTCATTATCCTGAGCGGATTAATCACTTTCCACCATGCATCCATCAAAAACTTGGCGGGGTACAGGCGCTGACGACAACGCATTTTTCCTTGCCGATATTGCGGAAACGATGCGGCTTGGTGCTGGCAAAGAGATAGCCGTCCCCCGCCTCCAACACCTGTTTTTCGCCTGCGACCGTCACTTCCAGCTTGCCGGAAATGACAATGCCCACTTCTTCGCCCTCATGGCTCAACATCACGCGGCCGCTTTCCGCCCCGCTCTGATAAACCTCATACAACATCTGGATCGAGGATGAGGCCATGCTGCCCAACTGGCGATAGCTGACACCATCCTTGCCGATTTCGATCAATTCGCTGCTGCGGAAATAGAAGCGCTCCTGCTGCGCCGCCTCCAGGTTGAAGAACTCGCCCAAGGGCATGTTGATCGCCCCCAATATCCGCTTGAGCGACCCCACCGACGGATTGGTGGCCCCGCTTTCAATCAGCGAGATCGTGCTGCTGGGCACCCCGGCCATTTTGGCCAGCATCCGCTGGCTCAAGCCTTTTTTCTCCCGCACCAGACGCAGGCGCATGCCAACCTCATTGTCCATCACGATCTCCGTCACCTAAAGGCCGAGCTTTGCGTGTCGCCTTACGGAATAAGATGGTGCATCAGACGTTTGTGGTGTTCAATATTTCATATTGGTTGCACTGCAAAAAACAGGCTTGCCGGTGAACGCCCTTGGCTCTCTACTTGCCCCACCACAAAGAGCGCGAGGTCGCAAACAGGGTTTGACCGCCAAGGCCCAATTGATTCAGTTAGCATCCCAATAGCAAAAGGATCGTCATGCATCGTCGCCATCTGTTAACGGGTGCGGGATATCTCGCCGGTCTTTCGATGACCCCTTGGGGTTTCGCGCGCGCTGCCGGGGTGCCCTATGTCGGCAGCCAGACGGGGCCGTTCAATCTGATCACCGACGTGCCGGGCATTCTGGTGGGCTGTGCCGAAGATCCGGCGGTGCGGACCGGCACGACGGTCATCCTGCCCGACAAATTGGCGACGGCGGCGGTGGATGTGCGCGGCGGAGGCCCCGGAACGCGGGAAACGGATGCTCTGGATGCGCATAATCTGGTTGCGGCGGTCAATGCCATCGTCCTGTCGGGCGGGTCGTCATGGGGCCTAGCGGCGGCTGATGGGGTGGCGGCGCATTTGGGCGCAAAGGGTGTTGGCTATGGCGGCATGGCGCGTCCCGGCGTTCCGGTTTCCCCCATTGTGCCTGCGGCCATCCTTTATGACCTTGCCAATGGCGGGAACAAGAATTGGGGCACAGAGCCGCCCTATCGCAACCTTGGCATAAAGGCACTGGCGGCGGCGGGATCGCAATTCAAACTTGGCACATCGGGCGCCGGTTATGGCGCGATGTCGGGGGGGCTGAAAGGCGGGCTTGGTTCGGCCTCTACTCTTACCAGCGACGGCGTCATGGTGGGCGCGATTGTCGCGGTCAATTCGATGGGTTCAACCGTCATCCCCGGCACGCAACAATTCTGGGCGGGCGCCTTTGAAATCGGCGATGAATTCGGCGGCCTGACCCCCACCCCCATGCGCGTGGGGCCGGAAGAATGGGGCTATACCAAGACGCCAGCCGCGCGCGAGAACACGACCATCGCCTGTATCGCCACCGATCTGGCGCTGACGCCCGATGAAATGAAGCGCGTGGTCATCATGGCGCAGGATGGGATGTCGCGCGCCATTCGTCCGGTGCATACGCCCTTTGATGGGGATGTGGTTTTCGGCATTTCCACTGGCCGCATCGAACCCAAGGGGCCTCGCCAGATCGCCGTGCTGAAGGTCGGCACCATTGCCGCCGACACATTGGCCCGCGCCATCGCACGCGGCGTGCATGAGGCCGTTGCCCCGCCCGGATCGAATGTGAAAACCTGGTCCTCGCTCAAACCCAAGTAACCATCGCCAGCCGGATTTGCCATCAACAGGAATAGACCCATGCATGAAATTCCTGAAGACAGACCGACCGACCTGCCCGACACGCCGCAACCGCGTTGGACGGTGTTGGTCGGGCTGATCCTGCCGCTGGTTCTGGTCATCACCTGCGGATTGGCCATTCCGGCGGATGCGGGGCGGTTTCTGGGCATATCCTTGGCCACATGGTGCCTGTTTGCATGCGCGCCGGTGGTCAGCCTGTGTCTGACCCTGTGCTGGCGCTATGGCTCTGGGGACGGTTCATGATCGCGGCGTTTATCGCCATCATGCTGCTTTCCCTCGCTCTGGCCATATGGTCTCGGCGCGGGCATGACCGGCCCGATGCGCGCGAATTCTTCACCGCATCGGGACAGTTCGGCCCCATCCTGTTCTTCTTCCTCTCGGTAGGCGAAACTTATTCCATCGCCACGATGCTGGGCTTTCCGGGCGGAGTTTATGCCGGGGGGGAAAGCTTTGTCCTGTGGTTCTTCGGCTATATCCTGATGGCGGGACCGGCGATCTATTTCGTAGGCCCATGGATCTGGCGGGCGGGCGCGCTTTATTCCAGCGCGACGATACCGGACTTCTTCCGCTCTCATTTCGACAGCCGGACACTCGAAGTTCTGATTGCGGCCAGCGCCATCATCCTGCTGATCCCTATCGGCACGACCCAGTTTCTGGGGCTGCGGCTGGTCTTTGGCGGATTGGCGCCGGGCGTGCCGACGGTGATGTTGACCGCCATGGCGGGGCTTTTGACCTTTACTTATGTCGCCTTGGCGGGCTTGCGGGCATCGGCCTTTGTCGCGGTTTTGAAAGACGTGCTGATGATGGGCTCGATCGTGCTGGTAGGCGGCGTGGCCATCATGATGTGGGAAACGGTGCATCCATCCTCCCCCCTGCCCGCGCCGAAACCGGCCAGCCCGGCCAACATGACTTTCGCCGTTTCAACCATCGTGTTGCAGGCGGCAGGCTTTTTGATGATCCCGCAGAACTGGGCCTTCATCTTTTCCGCTCGCGCCCCGCGCGCCATCCAGCGGGCACAGGTTGTCGCGCCCATCTATATGCTGATGTTCCCGCTGCTGATGATCGTGGCCTATTATGCCAAGGCGGGCGGGATCGTGCCGCATGTGCCCGATTATGTCTTTCTGGCAACGGCCACGGCTCTGCTGCCGGGCTGGATGGTGGGGGTGGTCATGGCGGCGGTGGTTCTGTCCGGTCTGGTCGTGCTCAGCAGCGTGTGCCTTGCCATTGGCCCCCTGTTTGCGCGCAACATCGTGCCGGGTTTGAATGGTCAGGCGCAACAGCGCTGGTCGCGGATCATCATTGCGCTGTTCATCCTGTTCTCGCTGATCGCGGCGGAAATGTCGGTGCCGCTGATCGCCACGCTCAACAACATTTTCTATTTCGGCATAGTCCAGCCATTGCCAGGATTTGTCGCGGCGATGCTGCTGCCCCGCGTTCCGGCCAAGGCGGTGATTATCGGCATTCTGTCGGGCGATGCCTTTGTCCTCTATGCCCGTTTGGCACAGGTGGATCTGGGCGGGATCAATCCGGGCCTTATCGGTCTGGGTGTCAACGCGGCGATAATGTCGACCATCGCCACCCTTTGGCCAAGGATCGGCCATCAATCGGTCATGCAGCAATTTGCCTCGCCCGCCAATCATGCAATCCAGACATAAGGCACAAAGAAATCCATGTCTCTGATCCTGCATTTCATCAACGGTTCGGCCCTTAGCGGCGCCGACAATGCGCTCTCGCCCGTGTACAACCCCAATGTCGGCGAGGTGCAGGCGCAGGTTCAATTGGCCACGCAGGTCGAACTCGATCTGGCCATTGCCGTGGCGCAGGCGGCACAGCCCGCATGGGCCGCCGCCAACCCGCAGCGCCGCGCCCGCGTCATGTTCCGCTTCAAGGCCTTGATCGAGGAACAGATGGATGAACTCGCCATCCTGCTGTCGAGCGAACATGGCAAAGTGATTGAGGACGCCAAGGGCGATATTCAGCGCGGGCTGGACGTGGTCGAATTTGCCTGCGGCGCGCCCCATCTGCTGAAAGGCGAATATACCCAAGGCGCAGGCCCCGGCATCGATGTCTATTCCATGCGCCAGCCTTTGGGCATCGTGGCCGGGATCACGCCCTTCAACTTTCCCGCGATGATCCCGCTGTGGATGGCGGCGCCCGCGATTGTTTCGGGCAATGCCTTTATCCTCAAACCTTCCGAACGCGCGCCCTCGGTGCCCGTCCGCCTTGCCGAACTGGCGCGGGAAGCCGGATTGCCCGACGGTATTTTCAACGTCATCCATGGCGACCGCACCATCGTCGAAGCGATCATGGACCACCGCGCGATCAAGGCGGTCAGCTTTGTCGGCTCATCCGATGTGGCACAGGCGATATATGCGCGCGGAACCGCCAATGGAAAGCGTGTTCAGGCGATGGGCGGGGCCAAGAACCATGGCATCGTCATGCCCGACGCCGATATGGATCAGGCCGTGGCCGACATCGTTGGCGCGGCTTTTGGTTCGGCGGGCGAACGCTGCATGGCCTTGCCCGTGGTGGTGCCGGTGGGCGCGCAAACCGCAGATCGCCTGCGTGGCAAGCTGGTCGATGCGATTGCCGGTTTGCAGGTGGGCATCTCCACCGACCCACAGGCCAATTACGGCCCCGTCATCACCGCCCAGCATAAAAAGCGCATAGAAGATTATATCACCATGGGCGTTGAGGAAGGCGCCGAACTGGTCGTCGATGGGCGCGGTTTCGTGCTTCAGGGCTATGAAGGCGGCTATTTCGTCGGGCCGACCCTGTTTGACCATGTTACGCCCACCATGCGCAGTTATCAGGACGAAATCTTCGGCCCCGTCCTCCAGATCGTGCGCGCCGACACGCTGGAGGAAGCCACCGCACTGGCCAGCCGCCATGCCTATGGCAATGGCGTCGCGCTGTTCACCCGCGATGGCGGCGCGGCGCGCGCCTATGCCGGCGCGGTCGAGGTGGGCATGGTGGGCATCAATGTGCCGATCCCGGTGCCGGTGGCCTATCACAGCTTTGGCGGGTGGAAGCGTTCGGCCTTTGGCGACCACAATCAATATGGCACCGAAAGCTTCCGCTTCTTCACGCGGGTCAAGACCGTGACGCAGCGCTGGCCAGCGGCGGGTGAAAGCGCGGGCAATGCCTTTGTGATGCCCGTCATGAAGTAAAGCGCGGCCCCAACCCCAATGCCAAGTATGACATGCGGCCCCATCGCCGCCCAACGAGGACATGTGCATGGACGAGACACTGGCCGATCTGACCGGCGCCCAAATGGCCAAGGCTTTTGCAGCGCGCAGCCTGTCGCCGGTGGAGGTCATGCGCCACGTCATTGCCCGTGTCGAAAGGCTGGAACCTCATCTATGCGCCACCTATGCTTTTGATCCCGTCGCGGCGCTGGAATCGGCCCGCGCGTCCGAACAACGTTGGACGGATGGGGTGGCGTTCAGCCCTCTCGACGGCATACCGGCGACGATCAAGGAATTGATCGCCACGCGGGGCACGCCAAAGCCGGTGGGCACCGCCGCCGGTGACATGACCCCGCAAAGCGTTGACGCCCCACCCGCCGCGCGCCTGCGAGAAGCCGGTTGCGCGATTTTTTCCAAAACCACCGTTCCCGATTACGGCATGCTGTCATCGGGCCTGTCGAGCTTTCACAAACTGGCCCGCAACCCATGGGACATTTCTAAAAACCCCGGCGGGTCCAGCGCAGGCGCCGGCGCGGCGGCGGCGGCCGGTTACGGTCCGTTTCATGTCGGAACCGACATTGGCGGGTCGGTGCGCCTGCCCGCGGGGTGGTGCGGGGTTTTTGCGTTAAAGCCCAGCAACGGGCGCATTCCGATTGACCCGCCCTATATTGGCCGGGTTGCCGGGCCGATGACCCGGACAGTGACGGACGCGGCGCTAATGATGACCATGCTGTCGCGCCCCGATCCGCGTGATTACATGGATCTTCCCTATCAGGACTTGCCGTGGCTTGATCTGAACGCCGATGTGGCGGGCCTGCGCATCGGTTTGATGATGGATGCCGGTTGCGGTTCCGCCCCCGAGCCAGAGATTGTCGAGGCCGTTGAGGCGGCGGCGCATCTGTTTGAAGAAGGCGGCGCAATTGTCGAGCCCGTCGAACCCTTTATGACCCCGGCCATGCTGGACGGTCTGGACCGTTTCTGGCGCACGCGCTTTTGGGAGGAAACAAGGTATTTGCCGCCCGATCGCTATGGCCTGATCCTTGAATATATTCGCCAATGGGTTGAACCGGCGGCGGGCTATGATGGCGCGTCGGTCTATACCGGATTTGATCAGATCATCAAAATGCGCGAACGCGGACGGGCCTATAATGACTATGACCTGATCCTCTCGCCCGTTTCCCCCATGCCCGCCTTTGCGGCGGAATTGCCCTCGCCCACCAATGATCCGGCGCGCCCGTTTGAACATATCGGCTTTACCGTGCCGTTCAACATGACCGAACAACCCGCCAGCTCGATCAATTGCGGCTATACGTCGGATGGTCTGCCCATCGGGTTACAGATTGTCGGGCGGCGGTTTGATGACATGGGCGTCATGCGCGCGTCACGCTGGTATGAAAAGGCCCGCCCCGCCCAGCGCCCGTGGCCTATGTCGTTGAAATAGGCCTATGCCGAGGGGCGCCAATTAACATGCATTCTTGTGGTCAATGCTTGGCTGTTTCATAAAACTGTCATACGTCTTCCCCATGCGCAGAACAAAGCGCCTCGCCTGATGCAGGCGCCAAGGAATGGACGATCCAAGCAATGCGCGACAGCAAGCTTCCCTGGCCTGCCATAATTCTTGAATTGCTGACGCTTTTGTTGCTCTACCTTGATGGGGTGGGGCTGTTGATGGTGTGCCTGACGGGGGCATTCTGGACCTTCTCGCTGCTGGCCGTATGGTGGTGGTGCAGCGATCAGGCCGAACCCGACGCCCCGCGTGAAATCGAGGGGACGGCCCGCCAATTGCAACTGGAACAGGGGCATATGGTGCGCCGCGCGCTGTCATCGGCGCTGGAGGGCACCGGATCGCCCATGCTGCTGATCGACCGGGCGCGGATCATCGACGCCAACAGCGCGGCCCGTGCGGCCCTTGGCGATCATATTCTGGAACAGGACCCGCGCATCGCCCTTCGTCACCCCGATGCTATCCGCCTTTTGGACAGCCCCGATGATGAAAGCGCAACGGCCAGCATCCGCGGCCTGACCCGCAGCGGCAGCCTGTGGCAATTGACGCGCCGCCCGGTCTATCCTGGCCTGTGGGTGATCGAGGCGCGCGACCGCACCGCAGAGGCCGACATCAGCCGCGCCCACACCGATTTCGTCGCCAATGCCAGCCATGAATTGCGCACGCCCCTCTCCTCGGTCATCGGCTATGTCGAAACGATCAGCGAGAGTGCCGGGTCGATGGACAGTTCGGTCATGCAGCGTTTCCTCGGCACCGTCCTGCGCGAGGCCAAGCGGATGCAGGCATTGCTCAACGATCTGATGTCGCTGTCGCAATTGGAGGCCGAAAAGCATGATGCGCCGACGGCCTTGATCGATCTGGCGCCGCTTGCCGCGCGTGTCGTAGGCGAATTTGCGCCGCCGCCGGGCAATCCGGTTCGTGTTGAATTTGCCAAACCCGATGAACCGTTCGAGGTCGCCGGCGACGTCAAGCAGATCGAGCAAGTGCTGCGCAACCTGATCGACAATGCGTTGAAATATGGCGACGCGGATCAACCCGTGACCGTTACGCTGACCCATGCGCCGCGCGGCATGGCCGAACTTTTGGTGACCGATCGCGGGGCGGGTATTTCGGCCGATCACCTTCCCCACCTCACTCGCCGTTTCTATCGCACCGATCCGGGCCGCAGCCGCGCGGCGGGCGGCACCGGCCTTGGTCTTGCGATTGTAAAACATGTCGTCGAACGCCATCGCGGCAAACTGGACATCACCAGCAAGGTGGGCGTCGGCACCAAGGTTTCCGTGCGTTTGCCCTTGATGACACCAGCGCAGGAAAAAGTCACAAGCCTGTCATAGTCCTGTCACCAAAACGCTGCATGGCGCTTTCAAGGCACGATGGATCGAGCGAAAGCTTCCAACCTTGTTACACATATGTGACAAGGCATCCATCACAGCTTGAACAGGGAATAGCGTCCAGTGGCAGAACATACGGTCAAAGCCTTTGACGAAGAAATCACCACGCTGCGTGGTCTGATCGCCGAAATGGGCGGTCTGGCCGAACTGGCCATTGGGGAATCGGTCGAAGCGCTTACCAAACGGTCACTGGAACTGGCCGCACAGGTGATCGAGCGGGACAAGCGGATCGACCGGCTTGAGGCCGAGGTGGACCGCCTTGCCGTCAAGATCATCGCCTTGCGCGCGCCGGTCGCGGATGATTTGCGCGAAGTGCTGGCGGCTCTCAAAATCGCGGGCATTCTGGAACGCATTGGCGACTATGCCAAAAACATCGCCAAGCGGGTGTCACGGATCGAAGGCAGGCTCAATTCCGAGACGCAGACACTGATCCCGGCCATGGCCGAAATCGCGGGCGAAATGGTGCATGACGTGTTGACCGCTTTTGCGGCGCGCGATCCCTCGCTGGCGGTGGATGTGATCGAACGCGACGCCCGGGTGGATGCTTTTTATGACAGCATTTTCCGCAACATGGTGTCTTTCATGATGGAAAATCCCTCCACCATCACCTCTGCGGCGCACTTGTTATTCATTGCGCGCAATATCGAACGGATCGGCGATCACGCCACCAATATTGCCGAACAGGTCTATTTCGCGGCCACCGCTGAATATGTGGTCGACCGGCTGGAACGTCCGGAAAACTAACCTCTTTTTAGAAGGTATCAGGGGGCAACCATGAAACAACCCCGGCTCTTGCTGGTAGAAGATGATCCGGCGCTGGCGGAACTGCTGGAATTCCGCTTTCAGGCGGAGGGCTATACGGTCCTTTCAACGCCCGATGGCGATGAAGCGCTGTTGCTGGCCGCCGAAGAAGCGCCCGATCTGGTCCTGCTCGACTGGATGATCGAGGGCACCAGCGGGATCGAAGTCTGCCGCCGGTTGCGCCGCGACAAGGCGACGGCCCATGTGCCGATCATCATGCTGACGGCGCGCGGGGCCGAGGATGACATGATCCGCGGCCTTGAAACCGGGGCCGATGATTATATCACCAAACCATTCAGCCCCCGCGAACTGATCGCGCGCGTATCGGCCATCATGCGCCGTATTCGCCCTGCGCTGGCGGGTGAACAGATCACGGTGGGCGACCTGACGCTGGACGCCACCGCGCATAAGGTGACGCGCAAGGGGACGATCCTGGCGCTGGGGCCGACCGAATTCCGCCTGCTCAAGTTTTTCATGGAGCACCCGGGCCGCGTATTCTCACGCGGGCAATTGCTGGATGCGGTATGGGGCACGGACAGCGATATCGAATTGCGCACCGTGGACGTCCATATCCGCCGGTTGCGCAAGGGGATCGAATTGGAAGGCGCGGTTGACCCTGTCCGCACCGTCCGCTCGGCAGGCTATGCGTTGGAAGCGGTGTAAACCAAACCCGCAACCCGGAATCAAAAAGGGCGGCCCGATCAGGCCGCCCTTTCTTTTAATCAACGCCCGGAAGCGGCGGCACCGGAAGATCCGGCGCATCGGCGTCATCTTCATGAACATCGATGATCCCGCGACCGACATAGGAACGGCTGCGGCTGTAGGTGAAATAGACAAACAGACCGATCAGGCCCCAAATCCCGAACAGCATCTGGCTCTTCACGTCCAGCTTGTAGAACAGATAGAGGCAGCCCAAAAACGACAACGGCGCCGTGACAAACAGCGCCGGAGTGCGGAACGGGCGATGACGATGCGGGTCTTTCTTGCGAATGACCATCACGGCAATCGAAACCGCCGCAAAGGCAAACAGCGTGCCCGAGTTAGAAATATTGGCCAGCAGACCGACCGGGAAAAAGGCCGAGAAAAGAGCCACAAACACGCCGGTGATGATCGTGATCACGTGGGGCGTGTTGAACTTGGGGTGGATGCGCGAAAAGACTTCAGGCAGCAGGCCGTCACGGCTCATCACGAAGAAGATGCGGGTCTGGCCGAACATCATCATCAGGATAACCGAGGGCAAAGCAAGGCCGGCGGCAAGGCCAACCAGATTACCGATCTGGGGCCAGCCGATCGTGCGCAGCGTCCATGCCAGTGCTTCCTTGGAACAGACAACGGCCTGATCGCCAATGGCCGAACAGGCGGCGCTCAATTCACGGCTGCCGGGTTCCAGTTCAACGCCACCGGGCCCGAACACGGGCTGTGCGCCGACCGAACCGATCACGCCAGAGGCCACCAGCAGATAGAAGATCGTGCAGATCGCAAGGCTGCCGATCAGGCCGATCGGCATGTTGCGCTGGGGGTTCTTGGTTTCTTCGGCGGCGGTGGAAACCGCGTCAAAACCCACATAGGCAAAGAAGATCGACGCCGCAGCCGCCCCGATGCCGGCAAAGCCGAGCGGAGCAAAAGGATCGAAATTCTGCATCTTGATGACCGGAACCGACAGCGCCACAAACAGCGTCAGCGCGGTGATTTTGATAGCCACCAGCACGGCATTGACCGACGCGCTTTCCTTTGTCCCGATCACCAGCAGCCATGTCACCAGCGATGCAATCAACATTGCCGGCAGGTTTACCACGCCGCCGTCATAGGGGCCGCGCACCAGCATATCGGGAATATCGATATGGAAAGCATGCTCGATCAGGCCCACGACATAGCCAGACCACCCGACCGAAACCGCACCAGCGGCCACGGCATATTCCAGAATAAGCGCCCAGCCCACCATCCAGGCGACCAGTTCGCCCATCACGGCATAGGAATAAGTATAAGCAGAGCCGGAAACCGGCACCATGCTGGCCATTTCGGCATAGCACAGCGCGGCCACGGCGCAGACAAGACCAGCGATGATGAAGCTGATCATCATGCCGGGGCCAGCCTTTTGTGCGGCTTCGGCGGTCAGAACGAAGATACCCGTCCCGATCACCGCGCCAACACCCAGCATGGTCAATTGAAAGGCGCCCAGCGAGCGATGAAGTGATTTTTTCTCAGCCGTGGCCAATATGGCATCCAACGGCTTGACGCGACCGAACATGCAGTTCCCCTGAACGCAATAAGCAATGGGAAAGAAAATTAACGGATCGCGCAACATTCGCAAGGGCGGATTATGCGTAGTCCCCCGTCTGATGAACCACCTTGCCTCAAAGCGGATCGCCTGTCACCCGCTTCGCGCTTTATGAACAGGTCATTCATCGCACTTTCCCGATGCGCTCTGCCGGGCTAGAAGCCGCCCATGTCTACGACCTTTCAGATCGATACCGCCACCAGCCGGGCCCATCCCACGCCCGCGCCGATGCGCCGCCTGACCATTCCGGCCATACGCCAACGTAAAGTGGACGGCGTCACCGCCGATCCTGTGGTGATGCTGACGGCCTATACGGCGCGCCAGGCCCAATTGCTGGACGCGCATTGCGACCTTTTGCTGGTGGGCGATTCGCTGGGCCAGGTCATTTATGGCCTGCCCTCGTCCCTGCCCGTTACGCTGGACATGATGGTGGCCCATGGGGCGGCGGTCGTCCGGGGCAGCTGGCATGCGGCGGTGATCGTTGACCTGCCCTTTGGCACGTATGAAGCGTCACCTGTTCAGGCGTTTGAAACCGCATCACGCGTCCTGCGCGAAACCGGATGCGCGGGCGTCAAGCTGGAAGGCGGCGTCGCCATGGCCGAAACGGTCGCGTTCCTTTCGCAACGCGGCATTCCGGTGATGGGCCATATCGGCCTGACGCCGCAGGCGGTGAACCAGCTCGGCGGCTATGGCGCGCGCGGACGCAGCGAGGCGGAAGCCGAAAAGATCGTTGGCGACGCACGCGCTCTGGCCGATGCGGGCGCCTTTGCCATTGTGGTGGAGGGCGTGGTGGAACCTTTGGCCATCGCCGTCACACAGGCGGTCGCATGCCCGGTCATCGGCATTGGCGGATCGGCGCAATGTGACGGGCAAGTCCTTGTGACCGAGGACATGCTGGGGATGTTCGAGCGTGTTCCCCGCTTCGTCAAACGCTATGCCGATGTCGCAACATTGATTGCCGACGCCGCCGCCCATTACGCCCAGGAAGTGCGCGAACGCAGCTTTCCCGGCATCGAACAAACCTATCAGCCCAAAACCTGATCCTTCGGAGTAATTCTCAAGTGGCTCAATTTTTTCGCCATTTCAGCGGATCGCTGATCTTTTCCGCGGTCTGTCTGGCGCTGGCCGCGGCCTATGGGTGGAATGACACCGCATCGGTTTCGGCGGTGGGCGGTATGCTCTGGGTCGTGCTGGTGCTGGCCGTACTGGAAGTGTCGCTGTCTTTCGACAATGCCGTGGTCAATGCCGCCGTTCTAAAAGACATGGACCTCATCTGGCGCAAGCGCTTTTTGACATGGGGTATGTTATTTGCGGTGTTTGGGACGCGCGTGGCTTTTCCGCTGCTGATCGTGGGGCTGACTGCCGGGCTTGGGCCGATTGAGGCGATCCATCTCTCGCTCAACCAACCTGCGCAATATGAGGCGATCATGCGCCATGCCCATATTCCGATTGCGGGCTTTGGCGGGGCGTTTCTGGCGATGGTGGGCCTCGGCTTTTTCATCGATCCGGACAAGGAAACCCATTGGCTGCGCTGGGTCGAGGTGCGATTGAAACTGGTCGGGTCGATCAAGGCGGGCGAAGTGGCGCTTTTGCTGCTGGCCCTTGTCGTGATCGGACGCTGGCTGCCCGCGGACGAGGCCTATACTTTGCTGGTGTCGGGCATCTTTGGCATCATCACCTTCATCGCGGTGGAGGGGCTGGGCCATTATCTGGAAAGCCGTGAGGCGGCGCGCGCGCTGGCTGGGACCGCTGTACGGTCGGGGCTTGGCGGCTTCCTCTATCTCAACGTGCTCGATTCCTCGTTCAGCCTTGATGGCGTGATCGGTGCTTTTGCCTTGTCGAACAATATGGTGATCATCGCGCTGGGCCTGTCGATCGGCGCGATCTTTGTGCGTTCGTTAACGGTAATGCTGGTCGAACAAGGCACGCTGTCGGAATATGCCTTCCTCGAACATGGCGCGTTTTGGGCGATCATTGCGCTGGCGGCGATCATGTTGGGTTCGGCGCTGGTCGAAATTCCTGAAACCGTGACGGGTCTGATCGGTGCCGTTCTTATCGGCGCGGCGCTTTGGGCCTCGGTTCGGTTGAACCGGCGGGAAGAAGGTTAATCTCGAACTAAGGGTGCCAGTGTGGTTCGTTTGCCACAATAGGCGGCAAATTACCCGGTGAGTGCTGCGCCGCCATTGAAGCCCCGCACTTTCTGTGTAAATCGGGCGGCGGAAGAAAAAATGGGAGAGGAAGGGCGGCTTTCGGGCCGCCCTTTTTCATTTCGGACAATCGAAATCGCAGACGGAAAATTGTACGATATGGTACATCTTTTCATCAATTCTGCATGTCATACTGTTTCAGCAAATCATAAAGCGTCGGACGGCTGATACCGAGCAGCTTGGCGGTCGACGATATATTCCCCTCGCTACGCGCCAGAGCATGGCGGATCACGCGCCGATCGGTCATTTCCCGCGCCGATTTCAGGTTGAGCGGAAAATCCTCCTCGGCCCCCGGCGCGGCCAGATCAAGATCACCGGCATGGACCAGTTTGCCATCGGCCATAATGACGGCGCGCTTTATCCGGTTTTCCAGTTCGCGCACATTGCCGGGCCAATTCCATGCGTCCATCGCCGCCAGAGCATCAGGCGCAAAGCCTTTGACCTGCGGGTTCATTTCTTTGGCAAAACGCACAAGGAAGGCCTTGGCCAACAGTCCCGCATCGCCGGGACGTTCTGACAGCGACGGGATCTTCACCACGATTTCGGCCAGCCGGTACCACAGATCTTCGCGAAACCGGCCATCGATGATCATGGCCTCAAGGTTCTGATGAGTCGCGCAAACAATACGAGTGTCGACCGCGATTGAGCGCCGTCCACCGATCCGCTCGATCACCCGTTCCTGCAAAAACCGCAGCAATTTGACCTGAAGCGCAAAGGGAATATCGCCCACTTCGTCCAGGAACAGCGTCCCGCCATGGGCCTGCTCGATCTTGCCCTCGGTGGTCTTGATGGCCCCGGTAAAGGCGCCCTTCTCATGGCCGAACAATTCGGATTCGAGAAGGTTTTCCGGGATGGCCGCGCAATTGATCGCGACAAAGGCCCCTGCCCGCCCGCTGGCCTCATGCAGGCCGCGGGCCAGCAATTCCTTGCCCGTGCCGCTGGCGCCCAGCAGCATGACCGACACATTCGTGCCCGCCACGCGTTCAATCGTGCGCGCAACCCGCAGCATTTCCGGCGCCGCGGTAATCATCGTGCCCAGCACGCGATTATCCTTGCCCGCGCGTGAGGCAAGCTGGCGGTTTTCGGCCTCCAACCGATGCAGCCGATAGGCCCGGCGCACGATCAGCGCCATTTCGTCAAAATCCATCGGCTTTTGATAGAAATCATAAGCCCCGCGCTCGATCGCCTGCAACGCACTTTCCCGCGCGCCATGGCCGCTGGCCACGATGATCTTGGTGTCGGGTTTCAACGCCATGATTTCGTCCAGCACCGCAAAGCCCTCGCTGGTGCCATCCGGGTCGGGCGGCAGGCCAAGGTCGAGCGTCACCACCGCCGGCTCCTCGGAACGCAGAGCTGCCATTGCGCTGGCCCTGTCCCCGGCGACGATCACGTCGAAATCCTCATAGGCCCATTTGAGCTGCGCCTGCAGACCCGGATCGTCCTCGACGACCAGCAATTTGGGGCGCGTCTCACTCATTTCAGGCAACCTTTGTTTCATTATCCAGAGTTTTCAAGATTTCGGCCGCGCTGGCCAAAGGCAGACGGATGATGAAGCGTGTGCCGATCCCTTCGCGGCTCTCCACGTCCAACCGCCCGTGCATCGCTCGGACCAATTCGCGCGCTTCATAGGCGCCAATGCCAAAACCGCCGGGTTTCGAGGAATCAAAGGGTTTGAACAGGCGGTTGCGGACAAATTCCGGCGCCATGCCATGTCCGGAATCGACAATCTCGATCCGACAAAACAGCCCGTCGCCGGTGATCGAAACAAACACCGGCATTTCGGGCGCGCTGGCATCCACGGCGTTCTGGATCAGATGGGTCAAGATCTGTTCGATACTGTGACGCTGGCCCGCGATGGTGCATTCGTCGCGCTCGATCACCTGAACATTGTGCCTCACGCGGAAAGTCTCGGCCAATTGCTGGGCCAATTCGCCCACCTCAACCGGCTCGACCTTGTCCACCGTGCTGGAACCATAACGCGACAGGCGGGCGACCAGATGGTTAAGCTTGTCGGATGAGTTACGCAAAGTAACCAGCATATCAGCGCGAAAGGCCGGATTTTCCGCATGACGCTCGGCGTTGCGGGCCAACAGGGCAAGCTGGCTCGACAGGTTCTTGATGTCATGCATGACAAAGGCGATGCGGCGATGGAATTCATCGAAACGCGCCGCCTCGGCCAAGGCCTGTTGCCCCAGATGCTCGGCCAGATAGGTGCCGATCTGTTGGGCCACAACGCGCAAAACGTCGAAATCTTCCCAATCCAGTTGGCGATCCTGTGGCGGACGGGCCAGGATGACCACGCCCACCAAACGCCCATTATGCTGAAGCGGGACGATGGCCCATGCGCGGATTTCCTCACGCAGCCAATCGGGGATGCCCATGATCTCGGTTCCCGGCGCGCCCGCGCGCACGGTATCCAGATCAACGATATGGTCGCTGGCGGAAAGGAAGTGGGCGGCGGCCAACCCCATGGCTTGGGCCGGAACATCGGCGGTCGACCATTGCCAACGCGCGGCCAGCACCAGTTCGCCCGTTTCATCGGGCGTCAACAGCAGGCCCGCCGGGCTGTCGGTAATATCGGCCATCGCCTGTACCGCGCGCTGGTGCAATGGGGCGGCATCCTTGCCCTGCCCCCCGATGGTGCGGGCAAAGCGGAGCCATTCCTCGCGATAGTCATAGCGGTGCTGAAAGAAATGCTTGGTGAACATCACCCGCATCCAACCGCGCAGGCGCCGCGAAGGCAGCAGCAGCGCCGCCGCCGAAATCGAAGCGATCAGGAAGCTGAATTGCCACCAACGCCCCAATTCGCCGCCCGCATTGGCCAGCCAACGGGCAATCGCGATCATGGCGATGAAATAGCCGCCGATCACAATCAGCGACATCGATTGAAACGTCACCGTCCGCGAAGGTTTCAGGCGCAGCGGTTCCCGCCCCTTCATCGCGCCCAGCGCCAGAATGCCCGCAAAGCCCACATCGAGCAGCCCATGAAGCGAGGCCAGTTCGACCGGCCAATGTTTGGCCAGATAGGCGACCGTAAACAGGTTGAGTTCAAACACCCACACCGCCGCCAGCGCCAAAGCGGGCCAACGCAACATCTGGCGCGAACTGCTCGACGCGCTGGCATAGAGGTTGTGGACCAGCACCAGCGACCCCACCACGCCCAGCATCGCCAGCATGATGTTCAATTGATACAGCGCCACTTCATTAAGCAGCGCCGGGTTGATCCGATGCTCGATGAATTGCACCGTCGGCACCAGAATATCGACCAGGCACAGCGCCGCCACCACCGGCCCGACCTCGGCCAGGCTGGTGTGCCGTCCATCGCTGGCGAACATGGCATAGGTGGCCCACAGATAGGTCAGATTGCGCAGGCCCATCAGCCCCTGCGCGACAAGGCTGAGTTCGCCCTCGGCCGCCACGGCAAGGCACCACAGCGCGGTCATCACCAGGGCGGCGACAATGGCCTTTCCCGCGCCGCTGTAGCGTTCGCGCTGTCCCCAAAGGCTGACGGCCACGGTAATCGCGGCGCATGCGCCGGCCACATGGCTGGCGTTGGACACCCAGTCCCACAGGCTGGGGCCAGCCGCCATCTTACCGCGCCCCTTCGTGCCAGAGGACCACGCGCAGCGTTTGAAGGATGATCAGGATGTCGAGGAAAGGCGTGTAATTCTTGACGTAATAAAGGTCATATTCCAGCTTGTTACGCGAATCCTCAAGGCTGGCACCATAGGGATAGTTGACCTGTGCCCATCCGGTTATGCCCGGTTTGACCATGTGCCGCTCGGCATAATAGGACAGCTTGTCTTCCAGATCGGAGACGAATTCGGGGCGTTCCGGGCGCGGGCCGACAAAGCTCATCTCGCCTTTGAGAACGCTCCACGTCTGGGGCAATTCGTCGATGCGGACCTTGCGGATGAAATTGCCGATGCGGGTGACGCGAGGGTCATTCTTGGCGGCAAATTGCGCGCCATTGACCTCTGCGTCCAAACGCATGGAACGCAATTTGATCACATCGAAATTCTGGCCATAAAGGCCGACGCGGCGTTGGCGGAAGAAGGCGGGGCCTTTGCTGTCCAGTTTTACCAGCGCGGCGAAAATCAGGATAATGGGCGCGGTCAGCAGCAGGAGTACAAGGCTGACGATCACGTCAAAGATCCGCTTGGCTGCGCTGGAAAAGGCGCGGCCCGAGGAAAAGCCGTCCGAGAAGATGAACCAACTGGGGTTAACCGTGTCCAGATCGACGCGGCCCGTCTCGCGCTCCATAAAGCTGGAGAAGTCATTGACGTGGACACCCGCCGTCTTGATCCGCAACAGATCCTTGAGCGGGAGCGCATTGCGGCGTTCTTCCAGCGCCAGCACGACCTCGGACACGCCAAGGTTTTCGACATGGCGCTTCAGATTGTGGATCGCGGTGCGCGGGATCGCTTCTTCGACCACGGGGGTTGCTTCGCTCATCGCGACATAGCCGACGATGGCAAAGCCGCTTTCGGGGCGATCACCCAATTCACGCAGGCGTTGGGCACGCAGACCCGCCCCTAGCACCAGCACCCGTCGACGGAACGCCGAAGTGCCCAAAATTCCGCCCACAATCAGCCGGTTCATCACCAGCATCGCGATCGAACCCAGCATCGCGTAGAACAGGGTCGAACGCCAAAAAATCTGACTGGTGAACATCGAATTGAACAGCGCCAGACCGATCACGCCCAGCGACACCGCCACCAGCAACCGCGCCGAGGCAAAGCGCACCGAACGCAGCGCATCGGCGCCGTAAACGCCCACCGCGATCATCGCCATCAACATCACCAATGCAAAAGCGATCAGTGGTTGAAGCCGCGTTTCAAAACTTTCCGGCGGCATGCCCAATTGGTCCGCCCGCAAACGCCAGGCAAAATCCGCCGAAATCATCAGCAGCACCAGATCAATCAAACCCAACAGAATGACCGAATGGGGGATGTAATGTTTGAAAAGACGAATCATCGGCCTGCTCAATTATGCGCCAGCCATCAGGCGGGCTTTGAGCATGGATTAGGGATGAGACGTAAAATGTCGGTAAATTTTACAGTGATTGCGGGAATTAGGGCCGATGACCGGTCCGGCCCTGCGCGATTTAGAATTCGCTCCAATCATCATTGGTCGGCGTTGGCGTAGGGTTCAATGCCAGATTGCCGGTCATGGGCATAAAGGGACGTTCCGCCGCGTTGCTGATCCGCCTTGCGGTGGATTTGGCTTTTGAATTCTGGCGTGTTTCAATCTCGCGCGTGCGAAATGCGCGCACCAGCGTGGACAGTTGTTCAGCCTCATTGGCCAGATCGCGCGTCGCGGCGGTGGTCTGTTCGACCATGGCGGCATTCTTTTGGGTCACGCGGTCCAATTCGCCCACGGCATTGTTAACCTGATGGATGTTTTGGGCCTGTAATTCGGCGCTGGTGGCAATTTCGGTGATGACTTCGTTGATCTGACCCACTCGCCCCAGAATAAGGCGCAAGAGATCGCCCGTTTCGCGCACCAGCACGACACCGCCGGCAACCTGATCGGTCGAATCATGGATCAGGTGGCCGATATTCTTGGCCGCATCCGCGCTGCGCTGGGCCAGAGCGCGCACTTCGGCGGCAACCACGGCAAAGCCTTTGCCCGCCTCGCCCGCACGCGCGGCCTCTACGCCTGCATTCAAAGCGAGCAGGTTGGTCTGGAACGCGATGCCGTCGATTACGCCCACGATCTTGCCGATTTCGGTGGCCGAACTTTCCAGCGCGGCCATGGCGTCGATGGCGCGGGTGATGACGCCGGCCCCTTCATCACCCTGGGCGCAGGTTTCGGCAATGGATCGCTGCACCTCGGTCGCGCGGGTCGCGGTTTCCTGTACGCCATCGGTAACCTGGCTCATTGCGGCGGCGGTTTCTTCCAACGTGGCGGCCTGCTGCGTGTTGCGATGGGCCATATCGTCGCTGGCGCTGCGGATGTCCTGAATGGATTCCATGACGCTGGCCGCGCCCACGCGCACCGACCCGATGGCCTTGGCCAAAGACACCAGCGCCAGATTGAAATTGACGCGCAATTGTTCATATTCAGGCGGGAAAGGCGTTTCGATACGAAACTCCAGATCCTGTCCGGCCAGCTTGTCCAAACCTTCGGTCAGGGCGCGTACAACCATTTTCTGCTGATCATCGGCATCAACTTTGGCCAAGGCGGTTTCGCGAAAGACGGCGGCGGCGGCGTACATTTGCGCCACTTCATCGCCCTGATTGTCGCCTTCCAGCGCCACGCCATAGTCGCCCGCCGCCATCGCGTTCAACCTTTCGGCCAGATGCGAGACAGGATCAACAATCGCGCTCGACACAAAAGTCCATGCCCACCACAGCGTCGCGGCACCCACCGCAATGGTGATCAATGTTGTGATCACCGCCGCCATGATCAACCAATCCACACCGCCAGCCGACCCGGCCGCCGCGCTCAACGCCTGATTGGCGGCATAGAGCCGATAATGCAGGAAAGTCGCCGCCGACACCTGCACCACACTGACCAATGCCAGAGCGCCAAGGCAGAAGACCAGCTTTTGCCGGAGGCTGTTTGCAGTTGAATTACCACCGAAAAAAGCCCTGCCGGAATTGGCCGTGCCGGAAAAACCATCGCCGGAAAGCACGCAAGCGTCCCCTTATTGATTCCGATGTTTCGTGTGATGCGCTGATAATATGGCCCTCGCCAAATCACCCCTTATCGGCGTTTAGGTAACTCCACTTATTCGCTTGGCTCTTGCATCCGTAATCGGATTGTCCAAAGGAGAGCGCGTGATAGCTCTCCTTCCCCGCCCCGCCGCGATCCTGTTCGCTTTGCTTGTCCTTGCAACGACCGCATGGTGTTTTTCGGTCACGCCCCCGCCGATCAAGACCGCGAAAAAGGGCGGATATACCGACGCGCGGCTATATCACGACATTGCCGCCGAAGTGGCCAAGGGAAAGCCCTATCATCAGGCCGCCGCCGAATTGCATCGCGCGCATCACTATCCGCTTAAACCCTTTGTAACGATGCGCCCGCCCACGGAAATGGAAATCGCCGCCTTCATCGGGTGGAAGGGTTTTCAAAAGCTGTGCATCCTGATGCTGGTGGCCGCGATCTTCACCTGGGCCATCGCGCATGAAGGGCGATTGACCGGCATCGAGCGCTTTTTGGCCGGGGCGGCGGTGGCCGCGGGGGGGACGGCGGTGTCCTCGGACTGGTTGATGGCGTTGCAGGAATATCCGGCGGGCCTGTGTATAACGGTCGCCTTTGCCGGGGTGATCGGTTGGCCGCGTCAGTGGTGGTATGTCGTGCCGGTGCTGGGCGCGGGCCTGTTTATCCGCGAACTGGCGCTGCCTTTTGCCTTGCTGGCCATGGTGTTTGCCGGATGGAACAGGCGCTGGGTCGAGGTCGGCGCATGGGCGCTGTTGATCGCGGCATGGGGCGTGTTCATGGCCATTCATGCGCAACTGGCCATGGCGCAATGGTTGCCCAATGATATTCAAAGCCAGGGCTGGCACGCGATGCAGGGCTTTTCAGGCTTTCTGAAGGCGGTGATTTACACCACCCCGCTGCAACGTCTGCCTTTGCACTGGGCGCTGTTCGGGGCGAGTTTGCCGTTGATGGGTTGGCTCTCGCTGGGCGGGCGAGAAGGCGTTTTCGCCAATCTGCTGGTCTGGGGCTATGCGATTATGATCGCGATGTTTTCGCGGGCCGATACATTTTACTGGGGGGCCATCATGAACCCTTGGTATCTGGTCGGCTATGCGCTGCTGCCCCGCGCATCGGTGCAACTCTATTGGGCCGTCCGGGGACAGCGAAAGGCGCAAGTGCCCCCGCTGCCCGCCGGGGCGTGATTATCCGGCCGGATTGATTGTGCCGGTATAGGAACCCAGAATTTTCAGCACGGTGCTCCACGCATCGACATTCTGCTGCAATTGCACCGGGTCGACCTTGTCCAGCGTATCGTCGGGCGTGTGGTGCCAGTCGAAATAGCGCGTCATGTCCTGATTGAGGTCGATGACCGCCAACTTCTGCTTCTGGGCGATATAGCCCACGTCCTCGCCGCCTTCGGGCGTACCCTCGCCGGTATAGATGCCCATCTTGGCCAATTCGGCACCGATGCGCTCGGCCAAGGGCTTGTCCTGCGCCGACAATTTGAACAGCGCGCGGAAAACCTTGTCCGCGCCCGTGTCCGATTCCATCACAATGGCATGGGGTTCATTGCCATGGGCCGCCGCATAGGCCTGCCCGCCAAAGCCGCCCATTTCCTCGGTCCCGGCCCAAAGCACGCGGATCGTGCGGGCAAGCTGGCCCGACTTGCTGGCCTCCAGCGCAGCGGCGGTGATGATGCCGCAACCCGATGCGTCATCAATCGCCCCCTGCCCCAGGTCCCAGCTGTCGAGATGGCAAGCAACAAGGATCGGCGCCAGTTTGGGATCACGCCCCGGCAATTCGGCAATCACATTGCCCGACATCACTTGCCCGGTGAAACGAGGGGTCAAGGTGACGCTGGCGGTCAAAGGCTTCCCCTTGGCGGCCATTCGCGCGATCAGGTCCGCATCGGGGTTGGACACCGCGCCCGAGGGCAAAGGCTCGCCCTGCGGCGGCAAACGGGTGACGCCGGTATGCGGATCACGCGCATGATCGGTGCCGATGGAACGGATCAACAGCGCCGACGCGCCCTTGGCCGCGGCAATGGTCGGCCCCTGACGACGGGCCGCGCCAAACGGGCCGTATCCGCCGCCATCCTGCGCCGCCTTCATCGCGTGATCGACAAAGGCGATCTTGCCCCGAAGCGAACCTTCGGGCGCGAGTTTCAAAGCGTCCAGTGTCGGGAAATAGACCAGTTCGCCGCTCACACCCTGCGCCGGGGTGGCCCCGGAATAGCCAAGCGCCGTCACGGCCAGTTTCTGCGGAACCGGCGCGGTGATTGCGGCACGTTCCTCGCCACGCACCCAACCCTTGATCGGGAAAGGTTCGGCATGGACATTGGCAAAGCCCAAAGCCTTTAACCGCGCCACGGCCCAATCGCGCGCCGCCGCCTCGCGGTCGGTGCCGCCAAGGCGTTGCCCCACATCCGTGGTCAAATCGGTGATAATCGAGAGAGCATCGCCCCCCGCCGCCATGGCAGGAGAAGCAATCAATCCAACGGATAAGGCCAACAGGCTACAGAATTTTCGCATGGGGCCCAGGCTATCGCCCAAGCGCGCGCTTGGCAACTGCGCGCCCAGGTTGTAGAGCGGCGCGCAAATTCATCATCCTTTATCCGGAGACCGCCACGTGGCCGCCCAATATGCCTTCGTCATGAAGAACATGACGAAAACTTTCCCCGGCGCGCAAAAGCCGGTGCTGAACAACATCAGCCTGCAATTCTATCAGGGCGCCAAGATCGGTATCGTTGGCCCCAACGGTGCGGGTAAATCGACGCTGATCAAGGTCATGGCCGGGATCGACACTGATTTCACGGGCGAAGCATGGCCGGGTGAAAACATCACCGTCGGCTATCTGGAGCAGGAGCCCCAGCTCGACAATTCCAAGACGGTTCTGGAAAACGTCAAGGATGGCGCGCGCGCGACCGCCGATCTGGTGGACCGCTTTAACGAAATCAGCAACATCATGGCCGACCCGCCAGAAGATTGCGATTTCGACGCGCTGATGGAGGAAATGGGCGATCTTCAGGGCAAGATCGACGCGGTCGATGGCTGGACGCTCGACAACCAGCTTGAAATCGCGATGGAAGCGCTGCGCTGCCCGCCCAGCGACTGGTCGGTGGAAAGCCTGTCGGGCGGTGAAAAGCGCCGTATCGCGCTGACCCGCCTGCTGATCCAGAAGCCTGACATTCTGCTGCTCGACGAACCGACCAACCACTTGGACGCGGAAAGCGTGGAATGGCTGGAAAACCACCTTAAGGAATATCACGGCGCGGTGTTGATGATCACCCACGACCGCTACTTCCTTGACAATGTGGTGGGCTGGATCCTCGAACTCGACCGCGGAAAGTACTTCCCCTATGAGGGAAATTACTCGACCTATCTGGAAAAGAAGTCGCAGCGTCTGGCGCAGGAAGACCGCGAGGCCACCGGCCGCCAGAAGGCGATCAACGACGAATTGGAATGGATCCGCGCCGGCACCAAGGGCCGCCAGACCAAGTCCAAGGCCCGTATCAAGAAGTTCGACGAACTGGTCGCCAGTCAGGAAAACCGCACCCCCGGCAAGGCCCAGATCGTCATTCAGGTGCCCGAACGCCTTGGCGGCAAGGTTATCGAGGCCAAGAACATCTCGAAGGCCTTTGGCGACAAGGTGCTGTTCAACGACCTTTCGTTCCTGTTGCCGCCGGGCGGCATCGTGGGCGTGATCGGTCCGAACGGCGCGGGTAAATCGACGCTGTTCAAGATGATCACCGGTCAGGAAACCCCCGACAGCGGCACCATCGAAATCGGTTCGACCGTCCGCCTCGGCTACGTTGACCAGAGCCGTGACCACCTTGATGATTCCAAGAACGTCTGGGAAGAAATCTCCGATGGTCTGGATTACATGACCGTCAACAAGCACGAGATGTCGACGCGCGCCTATGTCGGGGCCTTCAACTTCAAAGGTCAGGATCAGCAGAAGAACGTCGGCAAGCTGTCGGGCGGTGAACGCAACCGCGTCAACATCGCCAAGATGCTGAAGCGTGGCGGCAACGTGCTGCTGCTCGACGAACCGACCAACGACCTTGACGTGGAAACGCTGGCCGCTTTGGAAGAAGCCATCGAAAACTTTGCCGGTTGCGCCGTGGTCATCAGCCACGACCGCTTCTTCCTTGACCGTCTGGCCACCCACATCCTCGCCTTTGAGGGCAATGGCCATGTCGAATGGTTCGAAGGCAACTTTGAATCCTATGAAGAAGACAAGCGCCGCCGCCTTGGTGATGCGGCCGACCGGGCAAGCTCCGGCTCGTACAAAAAGCTGACGCGCTAATAGTAGCTTAGCGATAACAAAAAGGGCGGCAGGCATCGCGCTTGCCGCCCTTTTTTGTATTAGGCCTTGCTTATAGATGAATGATCGCCAACAAGGCGGTTCAGACTGCCGACAGAGGCCAGCAGATATACGCATGATCACAGGAAGTGCACCGGCCATGCGATGGGAAGCATGCCGACCGGCCAACGCTTTGACTGGGAGGTGGCTTATGAAGACAATTTATGGGCGTATGCGCCCTCTGGCCAATCTGGCGATGGGTCTGGCTCTGGTTTCGATGCCGATGCAGGCGATGGCGCAGGAAGGCCATGGTGGCGGTGAACGCGGCAATCGCGGCGGCGGTCGCGGTGCGGAAATGTCGGGCGGCGAACGCATGGGCGGCGGCGCCCCGATGGCACGCGGTGGCGGCGATATGGGGGCCCCTCGCGGCGCTCCGGCTCAGGCACAGCCTTCGGGCGGCGGTTTTGGCGGTGGCCAGCCGGGTGGATGGCAACAGGGTGGTCGCCCCTCATGGGGCGGCGGCAATGCTGCCCCGTCGGCACCTGCGGCGCGCCCTGCTCCGGCGGCACCTTCGGCCCCGGCCGCGCCGGGTGGGTGGAATGGAGGCCAGCGCGGCCCTGATCGCGGGTATGATCGGGGGGCGATAGGCGGCGGCTGGAACAACGGTCGCGGCGATGGGCAACCCCAGCGCAATGTTCAGCCGGGCCGTAATGACGAATTTCGTGGTGATCGTGGGCGTAACGACGGTTTCCGCGGCGATGGAATGCGCGGCGGCAATGAAAGCTGGCGCGGCACGCCGGGTTGGCCGCAGGGCGGCGTGAATCGCGGTCCGGGCGGGTATAATCAAGGTTGGAACGGCAACCGTGGTCCGGGCGGCTTCAATGCGCCGCGCGGTGACTATCGCCGCTGGACACAGGATTGGCGGCGCGACAACCGGTATGACTGGCAGCGTTTTCGGTCCAGCAACCGGATGGCGTTTCACGTCGGACGCTATAACCCGCCCTATCGCGGCTATGCCTATCGTCGGCTCAGCGTAGGTCTGTTCCTGCAACCGCTGTTCTACAGCCAGAGCTATGTGATCTACGATCCCTATACCTATCGCCTGCCGGCGGTTTACGGCCCCTATCAATGGGTGCGTTATTACGATGACGCCATGCTGGTGGATACATACACCGGCGAAGTGGTGGACGTTCTCTACGATTTCTTCTGGTAAAAAAGCCCGAATGGGTCGCAAGGAACAGGGCGGGGTTGATCCCCCGCCCTGTTCTGTTTCATAATCGGCCATCATGAAGAAACCTGATCCAGCGCCAGACCGCGATGCCCTTGTTGCGCAGGGTGATGCGGTTCGTGCGCGCCTCGACGGCGATCCCTATGCCTATCGCGTCCCGCTGGACACGATGGACATGTATGCGATCACCGATTTCCTGTCGCCGGCCGAATGCCATCGGTTCATGACGCTGGTGGACGAGGTGGCACGACCTTCGGCAACCTTTGAACCGGGCGATCAGCAGGACTATCGCACCAGCTTTTCGGGCGACGTGGACCGGGCCAATCCCTTTGTCGCGATGATCGAGCGGCGGATCGACGACCTGATGGGAATCGACCCGCATTTCGGTGAGGCCATTCAGGGCCAACGCTATGCCGTAGGTCAGGAATATCGCGGGCATTGCGACTGGTTTCCCCCCCTCTCCTCCTATTTCCGCAAAGAGATTCCATGCGGCGGGCAGCGTAGCTGGACCGCGATGATCTATCTCAACGAACCGGACGAGGGCGGCGAGACCGATTTCATGCATGTCGGCGTCTGCGTCGCGCCGCGTCAGGGCATGTTGCTGGCATGGAACAATGCCAATCGCGAGGGCGTGGTGAACACATACACCCAACACGCGGCCAAGCCTGTCCTGAAGGGGCAGAAATATGTCATCACCAAATGGTATCGCACGCGGGAATGGGCGGCGCGGGTGGCGGATGTTTAGAGTTTTGCCTCCGGCGGGCAAAGGGACTCGGTCCCTTTGCAATCCCGTTAATGGGGTGGTGGCTAAAACGCTGGCCCTTGCGTGGATAGATTAAAGCCTGCGGCGCGAGGATGATGCGCCGCAGGCTTTAAAATTCCAAACATCGCGTCCGACACAATTGGCCGAACACATGGCTCAACGAAGACAGTAATGGGAGCGCGAGGGTCCAGACCCTCGCATTAAACCCTTACCCCTCCAACGCCTCCGCAATCAGCTTGCGTGTATTCTCAACGCCATAGAGCGCAATGAACGACCCCATGCGCGGCCCTTGGCTAGAACCAAGCAGCGTTTCATACAGTGCCTTGAACCAGTCGCGCAGGCTTTCGAAGCCGAAATGCGGGTCCTTGCCGATTTCATAGACGATGTTTTGCAGCAATTCCGCCGTGGCATCGTCGCTCGTTGCGGCCAGTTCTTCGTCCAGCGCGGCCAGAGCGGCGGCCTCACCTTCCTCCGGCTTGCGGCGATGCAGCGTGGGTGCGATAAAGTCGCGGTTATAAGCCAACGCCCGCGTCACCAGAGCATCGAGCGCGGGATGTGCTTCGGGACGGGCATCCTCGACATAATTGGCAAGGTAGGACCAGACCTGATCGCGCGTTGCATGGGCGCCCAGCACACCGACAAGGTTGAGCAGCAGGCCAAAGCTGACCGGCAGCTTGTCGCCCTCACCGCCCTGATAGCCATTGGTGCGCAGCAGGTGCCACACCGGATTGCCCAGCTGCTGCTCGACCGGCTGGGTCGCCAGCTTTTCGCGGAACTGCCAATATTCGTCCACCGCGCGGCCGATGATGCCAGGGTGCAGGCTCTTGGCGCTCTTGGGGTCACGGAACAGATAGAAGCCCAGCGATTCCTCGCTGCCATAGGTCAGCCATTGCTCTATGGTCAGGCCGTTGCCCTTGGACTTGCTGATCTTCTCGCCCTTTTCGTCGAGGAAAAGTTCGTAGATCAGCCCTTCCGGCTTCTGCCCGCCCAGAACGCGGGCAATCTTGCCCGATTGCGTCACCGAGTCGGTCAGATCCTTGCCACACATTTCATAATCGACGCCCAGCGCTACCCAGCGCATGGCCCAATCGACCTTCCATTGCAGCTTGGACCAGCCACCGAACACGGTCTGCTCAATCACTTCGCCGTCGTCCTCGAAACGGATCATGCCGGTTTCGGCGTCGACCACTTCGATGGGAACCTGCAACACCACCCCGCTCTTGGGGCTGACAGGCAGGATCGGCGAATAGGTCTTGCGGCGCTCTTCGCGCAGCGTGGGCAGCATAATACCCATGATCTTGTCATAGGCGCGCAGCACGCCGCGCAGCGCATCGTCAAAGGCGCCCGAATTATAGCGGTCGCTGGCCGAAACGAACTCGTAATCAAAACCGAACTGATCCAGGAATTCACGCAGCATGGCGTTGTTATGATGCGCAAAAGATTCATGCGTGCCGAACGGATCGGGAATCCGGCTCAACGGCTTGCCCAGATTGTCGGCCAACACCTGCCCATTGGGGACATTGTCGGGCACCTTGCGCAAACCGTCCATATCGTCCGAAAACGCCACCAGACGCGTGGGCAGACCCGTCAACGTCTCATAGGCGCGGCGGACCAGCGTCGTGCGCAACACTTCCTGAAACGTGCCGATATGCGGCAGGCCCGATGGGCCATAGCCCGTCTCGAACAGCACCGGCTCTCCGTTCGGTTTCCCGTTTGGATAGCGTTTCACGATCTTGCGGGCCTCCTCGAAAGGCCATGCTTTGGAAACCTGTGCGGCGGCAAGAAGTGCTTCGTCTGTCATAATGCCACGCCTTTTGCCCAAGGGGCCCGAAATGGCAAGCAGGGAATGGCGCATAGGGAAACACCCGGCCCGCGCGAACACGCATCCCCGCTTTACATTATCGCAGCCCACCCTGCGCCATCATTTACCATCACAGTCGCCCAGAACCGTCCAACAGAGGTGTCCGAACATGGTGCAAACACCCCGGAATGTTCATAATCCTGAAGGCCATAGCCCCACATATTGCACATCCCGACCGATGGACCCGTGCGATCGCCTGCGCCGATATGGCCCAATCCGCCCGATGCAAAACCGCCCCAGCCTGATTGAGCGCATTTTGTTCTCCTGACGGGGTAAAACCGCCCGCTGCTCCATTGCCAATCGGCCTGCGCCCCGGCATCAGTCGAGCCAATGGATGACGCCCCCGCCCTGCCCACGCTGGAATTGCCCGCCCTTCATGCCAATCAAAGCGGTTGCTGGCTGCGATTGCGGGGCGGCGTCACCAATGCCGTGGGCAAGGGTGAGGCGATTGTCACGGCGGCTGATACGCCGCTGCTGATCCTGAACGCGCCGCTGGTGGCCAGCCGGTTGGGCTATCCCGACCTGTCGGGGCTGGATCTTCTGGAACTTTACGCCTTCGTTCATCCCGCGCGTTTCGTTGTGCCAACGCCCAAGGGGCTGGCGCAAGCCTTGGGACTGCCGGTGCCGGGGGGGGATGATGATGTGCCGCTCTTGCTGCAACAGGCGGCGGCGGCGCTCTTGGCCCATTGCTCCGCGCCCGATTGGGTCGAACGCGAAGGTGCGTGGACCGCGCTTCAGGGGCTGGCCAAATTGCGCTGGTCTTGGGCGCCGGTGCTGGCCACGGCCATTGATAAACCGGCGCGGGCGGAACGCTGGCTGTTCTCACGCCTGCCCGAATGGGAGGAGACCGCCGAACGCCCCCAACCCGCGCAGGTTGATTTGCTTCAGGCCGATGTGCTGGGTCAATTGGACCATATCACCGGCCATGGCAGCGAGAGCAGGCAGGGCCAACAGGAATATGCCGCTCGCGCCGCGCATATCTTTGCCCCGCGCACGTCGCGTGGCGCCCCGCACATGCTGCTGGCCGAGGCGGGCACGGGTACGGGCAAAACGCTGGGCTATCTTGCCCCCGCCTCGCTCTGGGCGCATGCCAGCGGCGGGACGGTTTGGGTTTCGACCTATACCAAGGCGTTGCAACGTCAATTGCGGCGCGAGGCCCGGCGCGTCTGGGGAGATTCCGACCGGGTTGTGGTGCGTAAGGGGCGCGAGAACTATCTGTGCCTCCTGAACCTTGAGGACGCGCTGCAAGGCGGATTTGGCGGGCGTGCCGCCATCCTTGCGCAACTGGTCGCCCGCTGGGCCGCCTATACGCAGGACGGGGATATGATCGGGGGCGATCTTCCGGGCTGGCTGGGCACTTTGTTTCGCCAGCGGGGAATTACATCCCTGACCGACCGGCGGGGTGAATGCGTCTATGCCGGTTGTCCGCATTACCGCAAATGCTTCATCGAACGCTCCGCCCGGGCCAGCGCCGACGCCGATCTGGTGATCGCCAACCACGCGCTCGTCATGGTCAATGCGGCGCGCGGCAAGGATGTCGCCCAGCGCCCCACGCGCATCGTCTTTGACGAAGGCCACCATGTGTTCGAGGCGGCAGACAGCACCTTTTCCGCCGACCTGACCGGGGCCGAGGCGATCGAGTTGCGCCGCTGGGTCATCGGGCCGGAAAAGGGATCAAAGGGCCGCCGCCGGGGCCTGTCCGCCCGCCTTGCCGATGTGGCCAGCTATGACGAAGCAGGCGCCCGCGCCATCGCCGCCGCGCGCGAGGCCGCCGAGGCATTACCCGGCGATGGCTGGTTGCAGCGCGTGGTCGAGGGTGAGCCTAGCGGCGAGATTGAATGTTTGCTGGCCGCCGTCCGGGCCACAACCTTTGCCCGCGATGAAAGTGGCGGACAGGAAGCGGGCTATGGATTGGAAACCGAGGCCGCCTCGCTCGATGGCCCCTTTATCGAGGCCGCACTGGCCGCAGGTGAGGCATTGGCGGCCTTGCGAAAACCGTTGATCCAACTGGGCTTGCGGCTGGAAGCCATTATGGATGAGCCGCCAGACTGGCTCGATGGCCAGGGCCGAGCGCGCATCGAGGGGGCGCGCGCATCGCTGAGCTGGCGTGTCGATCTGATCGCCGCGTGGGAGGTTTTGCTGGCGCGCCTGTCGGGGCCAGCCGATCCCGCCTTTGTCGACTGGCTGGCGGTGGACCGGGCCGATGGGCGCGAATATGACATGGGCCTGCACCGCCGCTGGGTCGATCCGATGCAGCCCTTTGCCGCCACAGTTCTGAACGGAGCGCATGGGGTAATGATGACCAGCGCCACCCTGCGCGACCGGGCCGGGGACGCGGATTGGGACCAAAGCTGGGAGGGCGCGGTGGCCCGTTCCGGTGCGTCGCATATCGAGGTCGCGCCCGAAGTCGCGGCTTTCGACAGTCCTTTCGATTACGCCAGTCAGGCCGAAGTTTTGATCGTCACCGACATTCCGCGCGGCGACATTCCGGCGCTGGCCGGGGCCTATGGCCAATTGATCGAGGCGAGCGGTGGCGGCGCGCTGGGCCTGTTCACCGCGATCCGGCGGTTACGCGCCGTGCATGGGCGCATTGCCGACCGCATGGCGCGAAACGGCCTGCCGCTCTATGCCCAGCATGTCGATCCGATTGATACCGGAACGCTGGTCGATATTTTTCGCGATGATCCCCATGCGTCTTTGCTGGGCACCGATGCTTTGCGCGACGGCGTGGACGTGCCGGGCGATTCCCTGCGTCTGGTCATCATGGAACAGGTGCCTTGGCCCAAACCGTCGATCCTGCACCGCGCGCGCCGATTGGCGCATCCGCAAGGCGGCCAGGCGCATGATGACCGCATCATCCGCGCACGACTGGCACAGGCTTTTGGCCGGTTGATCCGGGGTCGCGGCGACCGGGGCCATTTCGTTGTTTTGTCCGCCGCATTCCCGTCGCGATTGTTGACGGCCTTTCCCGCCGGCACGCCTGTTGTGCGCTGCACGCTTGCAGAGGCTTTACAAAGGCTGCGCGCCCATGCTTCAGGCGATGCTACTCCTTTTTCGCGGGCCGAGTCTTCGGCCCAAAGTCGAAATGATTGCCAGAATGGTTGAACGCCGATGAAAACGCTGGGCCTGTTGCGTCACGCCAAATCCGATTGGGGCGATGCCCGCGCGCGCGATTTCGACCGCCCGTTGAACGAACGCGGGCGAAAGGGCGCGCCGTTGATGGGTAAGCATATCGACCGATATTGCGCAGATCGTGGTCTGCGCTGGGGCCGCATTCTGGCATCGCCTGCGGTGCGGGCGGCCGAAACCATCGAATTGGGCGCGCAGGGGGCCGGCTATGGCCACGCCCTGCCGGTCAATTGGGACCGCCGGATCTATCTGGCATCCTCGGCATCGCTGCTCGATGTGCTGCGTGATCAGGCCGATGATATCGAATCCGTCTTGCTGGTCGGCCATAATCCGGGGTTGGAAGATCTGATCTTTGATCTCGTGCCCGACGACGGTTCATCGCCCTTGCGCGATGTGGTCGAACAGAAATTCCCCACCTCCGCCTTTGCGGTGATGGAGGTGGATGTTGATAGCTGGAAGGACATTGAGGAAGGTCAGGCGCGCCTGGTCCACCTGATGCGCCCCCGTGATCTGGACCCCGCCTTGGGGCCGGAAAGGCTCTAATTCAGGCCAGCGCCGCGGCCAGTTGCGCGCGCAGGGCGATCAGGTCGGCGAGCAATTGAGAGTCATTGACGGACGCTGCCACCACTGGCGCAGTTTCCGGCACAGTTTCCAGTTCCGGCGCCAATTCGACCTTCTTTTGCGATTGGAGCCATTTCTTGGCGCCGCGCAACGTGAACCCTTCACGATGGACCAGTCGGTCGATCGTGCTGATCAGTTCCACGTCTTCGGGACGGTAAAGGCGCCGTCCACCAGCACGCTTGACCGGACGCAACATCGGGAATTGCTCTTCCCAATAACGCAGGACATGCGGCTGGATCGACAGCGCCTTGGAAACTTCACCAATCGTGCGGAATGCTTCGGGCGCCTTGCCGTCGTCGGTGGACGTTGATGCGCTCACTTCTTCAGCCATGCCCGAAACTTCCCACTGTCCAGACCCGATCAACCGGCAACCCGGTCTTTCAACATCTGGCTGGCGCGGAACGTCAGCACGCGGCGCGGCGTAATCGGCACTTCAACCCCGGTTTTGGGATTGCGCCCGATGCGCTCGGTCTTGTCGCGCAAAAGAAAGGTGCCAAAGCCCGAGATCTTCACGTTCTCGCCCTCGGCCAAAGAGTCGGAGACCAGATCAAGGATCGATTCCACCATGTTCAGGGAATCGGCCCGTGAAAGGCCCAGCTTGCGGTTGATGGCTTCAGCCAGATCAGCTCTTGTCAGTGTAGACATAGATCGCACTACTACCCCCTCCAAAGGCCTCTTGTGGGCACCCCTCACCACACAAGATAGCAAATATCGCGGGTAATACAATGCCATCCCGCGTCGGATTCGACGCAATATAAGCAAATTCGCAATAAAGAGTTTAGATGCGGATCAGGCTTGCGCCCCATGTAAATCCGCCACCCATCGCCTCGAGCATGACCAGCTGCCCCGGTTGAATCCGGCCATCACGCACCGCGCAATCCAGCGCCAAGGGCACCGATGCGGCCGAGGTATTGGCATGATCCTGCACCGTCATCACGACCTTTGCCGAAGGCATGTTCAGCTTCTTGGCGGTCGCCTCAAGGATGCGCGCATTGGCCTGATGCGGGACCAGCCAATCGATATCCTGCGGCGTAAATCCTGCTTCTTCAAGCACTTCGCCAAGAACAGAGGCCAGATTGACCACGGCATGACGGAACACTTCGCGCCCCTTCATCCGCAGTTTGCCAACATCGCCGGTGGTCGAAACGCCACCATCGACGAACAACAACTGGTTATGCGCGCCATCGGCATGCAGCTTGGTGGCAAGAATGCCCGGCGCATCAGCATCTTCGCTTTCGCGCGCCTCGAGAACCACCGCGCCGGCGCCATCGCCGAACAGAACACAAGTCGCGCGATCGTCCCAATCGAGGATTCGACTGAAAGTTTCTGCGCCAATAACCAGCGCGCGGCGCGCCTGACCACAGCGCAACATCGAATCGGCCACGCCCATGGCATAAAGAAAGCCCGAGCATACCGCCGCCACGTCAAAGGCGATCCCGCCATTGGCGCCAATCGCATTCTGAACGATCGTTGCGGAGGCGGGAAAGGTCTGATCAGGCGTGGCGGTCGCCAGAATGATCAGGTCAATGTCCTTGCCCTCAACCCCGGCCGCTTCCAGCGCCTGACGCGCCGCAGCCGTGGCCAGCGAACTGGTGGTTTCCCCCTCACCCGCCAGATAGCGTTGACGGATGCCGGTGCGTTCGACAATCCATTCGTCGCTGGTGTCCACCTTTTCCGCCAGTTCCACATTGGGAACCACACGCGAAGGCAGAGCGCTGCCCGTACCGATCAAAACCGAACGCCGCATGACCTGCCCCATATTTATCGACCGGCCTCGGCCGCGATCTTGTGGGGTGCGCGCAGCGTCTCGGTGCCAAGCCTTGCCAGGTCGGCCTTGATCCGTTCGGTCAGATTTTCCTCCAGCAGCCGTTGAGTCACCCCAACCGCATTGGCCACGCCAACCGCATTGGCGCTGCCGTGGCTTTTGACGACAACCCCGTTCAGGCCCAGAAAAACCGCGCCATTATGATTGTTGGGGTCAAGATGATGTTTGAGAAGATCCGTCGCAGGACGTGAGATCAGAAAACCGACCTTCGAACGCAGCGAGGATGAAAACGAACGGCGCAGCAGGTCACCGACAAAACGCGCGGTGCCTTCAATCGCCTTGAGCGCGATATTGCCCGAAAAACCGTCGGTGACGACAACGTCCACCTCGCCGCGACAGATCTTGTCCGCCTCGGTAAAGCCGTCAAAGGCCATCGACAGATCACCCGCACGCTCTTTCAACAGAGCCGCGGCTTCGCGCAATTCTTCGGTGCCCTTGATATCTTCGGTGCCAATGTTGAGCAGGCGCACGCGCGGCTCAGGCTGGCTGTTCACGATGCGCGCATAAGCGGCGCCCATGATAGCAAATTGCACCAGATTGCGTGCGTCGCACTCGGTATTGGCACCAAGGTCGAGCATCACGACATCGCTGGGTTGCAATGTGGGCATGATTGCGGCCAGAGCCGGACGATCAATACCGGGAATTGTACGCAGGGCCAGCTTGGCAATCGCCATCAGCGCGCCTGTATTGCCCGCGCTCAGGGCTGCGCCCGCCGAACCATCCTTGACCGCATGGATAGCCATGCCCATCGAAGTGGTCCGCGCGCGGCGCAGAGCCTGACTTGGCTTGTCCTCGCCACTGATGACATCATCAGCATGGAGGATCTCTACCAGCGGACGAAGGGCCGAATGACGGTCCAGCGCCCGCTCAATCCCGGATTGGTCACCTACGAGGAGGAAGCGCACCTGCGGATAACGGTCCGCCGCCAGGGCCGCACCAGCGACCATGACCTGCACACCTTCATCCCCGCCCATCGCGTCGATTGCGATACGCGGAAAATTCATGGTGCAACTACCCCTTCACAGGCCCCCAATCGGGAGCCGGACATTAAAGACCGACTGCGATGATCTCACGACCATTGTAATGGCCGCAGGACGGGCAGAGGTTGTGCGGGCGCTTCAGTTCGCCGCAGTTCGAGCACTCGTGGAAAGCTTCGACCTTCAGCGCATCATGGCTGCGACGCATGCCGCGACGGCTGGGGGAAGTTTTTCTCTTAGGGACAGCCATTTCGGCACCTATTCCTGAAATATACGAATTAGACGACAAAAGCCGCCCGATATGCGTTGCCGCACAGGCGGATGCGAAGCGGCGCCTATACCGGATTTCTCGTGCGTTGCAAGTCGCTGATGGCTATGGCGACCACGAAAGATCGAGAGGGAGCTGCAAATATGAACTTACTGAACCTCAACGCCGTGCTTTTGCCCACAACTCTATGCCTTTGCGCGGCGGCGGCTGTCATCAATTTCTGGCTTGGCCTGCGCATTGGACGCCTTCGCATCGCACGAAAGGTGGAGATGGGCGATGGCAATGACCCTCTGATCTATGCCCGGATGCGCGCCCAATCCAATTTCATCGAAAATACGCCCATCACCCTGATTCTCTTTGCCGCTGTCGAATTGGCGGGCAAGGGCAGCTGGTGGCTCGCGCTTGTGGGCGCGGTATTTATGGCCGGGCGGATCATGCACGCCTTTGGCATGGACGGTAATTTCAAACCCGGCCGCCCCTTTGGCACGGCCAGCGCCTATCTGGTGCAACTGGGCCTTGCCGTAGTGGCCGTGTTGACGGCGGTCCGCGTTATCTGAACCGCCGTACACTTACTTAGCCATAGATGCTGCCCACGAAAGGATTGGTCAGCATCTCATGGCCGAATGTGCTGCACGGACCATGGCCGGGGACGAAAGTAATGTCCTTGCCCAGCGGCCAGAGCTTGCCCGTGATCGAATCGATCAATTGCTGATGGTCGCCCTTGGGAAAGTCGGTGCGCCCGATGCTGCCCTGAAACAAAACATCGCCGACAATGGCCAGACGCGAGGGTTCGTGGAAAAACACCACATGCCCCGGCGTATGGCCGGGGCAATGCAGGACCTGAAACTCCAATTCGCCCACCGTCACCGTATCACCATCGACCAGCCAGCGGTCAGGCTCAAAGCTTTTGCCCGCAAGGCCCATGCGCATATTGGGGTTGTCGAGGCCCTCGATCCAGAAGCGGTCGCCTTCATGCGGCCCCTCGATCGTCAACCCCAGATCCTGCGCCAGAACGCCCGCCAGACCGCAATGATCCATATGCCCATGCGTGACGAGCAGCTTTTCCAGCGTCACGCCGCGCCGTGCCACCTCGGCCTTTAATTTATCCAGATCGCCGCCCGGATCGATCAACGCCCCGCGCATGGTTTTCGTACACCACACCAGCGAGCAATTCTGCTGGAACGCGGTGACAGGGATGAGATGGATGCGCAGCGGCGGTTCACCGCTTGCACCGGTGTCAGTAGGTTTGCTTTCAGCCATGACGGAAATCCTAGTGCCACCGCGGCGCGAAGGCCAGTAGAGAAGAGCGAAAGGATCGCTATATATACTCTATCGTCTTACTAAGGATTACGAGATGCGTCACCTCCTCGTCGGCCTCGCCCTTGCCGCTGCTCCCATGATGAGCGCGCCCGCCATGGCCGCCCCCGCCCCGCGCCTGCCCGAAACCAGCTTTGCCGCCCTGCCCCAGCCGTTGCCGCTGCCCTATGATGAGGCCGCCGACGCGCATAAGGACGTGGCCGCCGCCATCGCCCGCGCCAAAAAGGCCAAGAAACTGGTGCTGATCGATCTGGGCGGCAACTGGTGCCCCGATTGCCGCATTCTGGCCGGAACCATGGCTCTGCCCAGCCTGAACCCCTGGGTCAAAAAGCACTTTGAACTGGTGACCGTGGACGTGGGCCGCTACACCAAAAATCTGGACATCGGCGCGACCTATGGCGTGACGCGTCCCAAGGGTGTTCCGGCGCTGTTCGTAGTGGATCCCAAGACGAACAAACTGCTCAACCCAACCACTTCCGTTACGGCTCTGGCCGATGCGCGTTCGATGACGCCGCAATCGCTGGCCGACTGGCTGGCACAGTGGACCAAGTAATCGGGATGCGGGCGGCTTAAAGCCGCCCGCCCTTCCACACGACGCGGCCGATCACGGCCACCTCCTCCGGCGACAGATCGATGGGATCATAGGCCGGATTTTCACTTTTCAGGCGCACCTTTCCGGGGCGCCCCATGTCGATCCTCTTGACCAGAACATGGTCCCCCACGCGCACCACATGGATGCCATCGGCCAAGGCGCGGCGCGACTGATCGACCAGAATTTCATCGCCATCATTGAGCACGGGATGCATCGAATCCCCCGCCACCGCGATCGTCGTCAATTGCGACGGGGTCAGCCCCATGCTGCGCAACCAATCGCGCGAGAAACGCAGGGCGCCAAACGGCACTTCTCCGCCCGCAAAGGCGCCCGGCCCCGCCGAGGCGTCAACCGCCAGACGCGGCACATCGACCCAATGTTCGCGTGGGGATTTTTCCAGCGGAGAAAAGGATTTTTCCTCTGATCCGCCCAATCGCGACTCGTCGATTCCAAAGAAATTGGCCAGTTTCCGCCGGTCACCTTCCTCCAGCTTGCGCGGGCTGCCCTTTTTGACAAATTGCTGCAAGTAACTGGAATTACGACCTATTAACCCGGAAAGTGCCGCCAGGCTCACGCCTCGCTCTGCCGAAAGAGCCATCAGAGTGGATTGCGCATTTTCCTGTTCCATGTCCAAATTTATACCATAGGAAATTTCCTAGACAAGTAGGATTTCTTATGAGAACAAATGAGCAACAGATCCGGCGAATCGGACCAAACTTCAAACCAATGAAGGGGGCTTCATGCTGTTGCGAATGATAGAGGATTTCCTGTGCCGTACCGGCATGCCGTGGACAAAGTTCGGGCGCATCGTGGCCCATGATCCGCGTCTTGTCGGCGATATGCGCAATGGGCGCAGCCCCCGGCCCGATCTGGCCGCCCGCATCGAAAACTATATCACCACCTATTCGGAGATGCCCAATGCGCTTTGACTTTCGCACCAGCAACGACATCGACGCCCAGCGCGTAGCCCTGTTCAGCCCCGCCGCCCGCATGAATGAAACCAAGGGCGTCGGCGCCCCGCGCGCCCGTTTACGCCCCCCTTCGGTCCTTCTGCTCGATGCGGTTATGCGCCTTGCGGGGGAACGTGGCGAATTGATCTCTCACGCCGAACGGCCTTGGGCCAGCGCGACTTTTAACGGCTCGCGCCATACGATCACGCTGCTGTTCAATGGCAAGGACGGCGCCGCCGCCGCCGAGGAATTTATCGCCAGCATTCCCGAACATGAATTCACCATCCGCGGCCAACTGGTCGCCGATGCGGTGGTCAGCGAAGTCACCCACGTTCAATTGCCCGTGGAGCGCGTCGTTGTGGAAACCGAACTGCTGCTTTTGGCCGACGGATAAGCCTTGCTGGATGGCAAGGGGCATCCGGCCCCTTGCCTAAATCCTCAACCCAACTTCCATTCCCAGCCAAGCGGGTCGCCATCCATGGCCTCGACACCCTTGGCCGCCAATTCATCACGAAGCGCGTCGGATCGCGCAAAATCCTTTTCCGCCCGCGCTTCCTTGCGCTGAACCAGAACGGCCTCGATCTCTCCCTCGGTGATCGAGGCGGCCTTGGGACGGATCCGCAGATCACCGCGTTCCATGGCCAACAGGTTCAGGCCCAGCACATTGTCCATCGCCGTGATCGCGCCCAGCTTTTCGGTGGCCGGCACCTTCTTCATCGAGGCGACTTCCTCCAGCAGCGTCAAAGCGACCGGCGTGTTGAGATCATCGCTGATGGCCGCTTCGAAACGCTCCATCACCGGCGCGATCTTCTGGCCCCAACCGCCGATGGCCGCATAGCCGGCGTCGGCGCATTGCGCCTTCACCTGCGCCACGGCCATCAGCAGACGTTTCAGGCGTACCAATGCCGCGCCCAGACCTTCCCAACTGAACTCCAGTTCGCTGCGATAATGCGCCTGAAGGCACATCAGGCGATAGGCCAGCGGGTGATAACCACGGTCGATCAGCAATTGCAGCCGAAGAAATTCGCCCGAAGACTTCGACATCTTGCCGCTGCGTTCAACCAGGAAATTGTTGTGCATCCAGAATTGCGCGCCCGAATTGGCGGCGTGATCCAGCCCGCCACAACCACAAGCGGCCTGATTCTGGGCAATTTCATTGGGGTGGTGGATTTCGCGATGGTCGATCCCGCCGGTGTGGATGTCAAAGGGAAAGCCCAGCACCTCACCCGACATGACCGAACATTCCAGATGCCAGCCCGGCGCACCGCGACCCCACGGGCTGTCCCACTCCATCTGCCGCTTCTCACCCGGCGGCGTTTTGCGCCAGATGGCGAAGTCGGCGGCATTGCGTTTGCCATCGACCTTTTCGATGCGCCCCTCACCCTCCTCGGTATTGGCGCGGGCCAACCGCCCATAGTCGACCACCGTGGAAACGTCGAAATAAAGGCCACTGTCCAGTTCATAGCAATGAGCGGGCGCGATCTTCTTGGCAAACTCGATCATCTGGGGCACGTAATCGGTGGCGATGGTCCACTTGGCGGGCTGACGAATATTCAGCGCGCGCACATCGGCCCAATAGGCCTGCTTGTAATGTTCGGCGATGTCCCAGATGGATTGGGCCTGCGTCCGGGCCATCTTCTCCATCTTGTCCTCGCCCGCATCGGCGTCATCGGTCAAATGGCCAACATCGGTGATGTTGATCACATGGGTCAGCTTCAACCCCTTAAACGAGAGCGTACGGCCCAGAATATCGGCGAATACATAGGCGCGCATATTGCCGATATGGGGGTAATTATAGACCGTCGGCCCGCAGGAATAGACCCGCGCCTCACCGGGATGGACAGGCGTAAAGGTCTCGGTCTGGCGGGTCAGGCTGTTGAACAGCCGAAGAGGCGTTTGCTCGGTCATGGCGCGCGGCGTAAACGCCCGCCCGGCAAAAGGTCAAGAGGGCGCGGGCGCGCATAAAGCGGCCCGCACGAAATTCATCAATGTGCAGCGACCGGCGCCGAAACCGTCACCCCGGCCAGCGTAGCGATCTCGTCAGGCTTGAGCACGCCTTCGCCATAATTTTTCGGATCGGAAAGCGAGAGCTTCTTGTTACCCCGGAAATCGGCTTCCTTGGCAGGGAAAAGGTCAGGGCGGCCCGTCATGATGCCCATCTTGATCCGGCAACCGACATATTGCACTTCATCGGCTTCAAGCTCGAGCGTCACCTTATCCTTGGCTTCGCTGGACACCGAAAAGCTGTGCTTGCCCGGTTCAGCGGCATAGACGAAATAGCGCCCGACCCCCATTGAGCTGATCTTCTTGTCATTTTCCGAAACAGCACAGCTGATGGCCGCGCCAAAGATCGACGCGCTGCGATAGAAAACCACCAAACCCTTGCCCTTGGGCGCGGGGGGCACAACCATCATCAATTCGGGCGGCGTGTCATAAGCCATCGCCGGCATCGAAATCCCACATGCCAACACCGATGCCAACACCGCCATTTGTTTGAAACGCATTGAAACCCACTCCCGTTGTAAAACTGCTTTCGTTTGGATCGAGTTTCAGCGCTCAACCGTCAGGGAGCGACCGAAAAATCTGCGGCCACCTTGGCTTCCGCGATCGTACCTGAAGGAACAACCACTTCCTTGCCCTTCATGAACCAGCCCGCCATGGCCGCGATTGGAACGGTTGCCGCCGAAGCTATCATGATGCGATTGACGTCTTTGATGCCGCTTTTCCCGTTTTCCGCCATATGCATCGAACGCAAACGCAAATGCTGTCCATTCACGTCAATCCAGCGGGCGGCCAGAATAAGCTCACCCGGCCCGCCACTCATACTGGATTTTTTGGCGTGCACGACTTCACCTTCGCCCAAGGCGCCAGCGGCGATGATGGTTTTACCATCCATGACAATGGGGTCGGCCAGTCGGATGGGGAAATGCGCATCCGGCTTGGAAATCGCACTTCCTTGCGCTTCAAGAATCTCGATGCGGACAGGGGTCAATGCCGCAATAACCTTCGCATTGGTTACGGGCACAGCCCCATTAGGCACTTCCTGGGCAAACAAATGACAAGAGAACAGCGCAAGGCCACATGCCGCCGAGCGCAAAAAAAGCCTAATCATAAAGTGATAGCCCCCCCAGACCCTGTGGAAGCTATCGTTCAAATTCCTTAGTGGCAATCACCAATAACGTGATTCATCCATCTTCGAACAAACCAGCCAATTGTTCGATCATCGTGCCGCCCAATTGTTCGACATCCATGATCGTCACGGCGCGGCGGTAATAGCGCGTCACATCATGCCCGATGCCGATCGCCACCAACTGCACCGGCGACTTGCTTTCGATCCAGCCGATCACGCGGCGCAGGTGGCCCTCAAGATAGCCCGCAGCATTGACCGACAAAGTGCTGTCATCAACCGGCGCGCCGTCGGAAATTACCATCAGGATGCGGCGATCTTCCGGTCGCGAGAGCAGACGGTCATGCGCCCATTTCAGCGCCTCGCCGTCGATGTTTTCTTTCAGCAAACCTTCGCGCATCATCAGGCCAAGGTTCTTGCGCGCCCGGCGCCAAGGTTCATCGGCCTTTTTATACACGATATGGCGCAGGTCGTTCAAACGCCCCGGATGCGCCGGCTTGCCCGCGGCCAGCCACGCCTCACGGCTCTGTCCGCCCTTCCACGCGCGGGTGGTAAAGCCAAGGATCTCGGTCTTGACCCCGCAACGTTCCAGCGTGCGCGCCAGAACGTCGGCGGAAATGGCCGCGATGGAAATCGGGCGCCCGCGCATCGAGCCGGAATTGTCGATCAGCAGCGTGACGATCGTATCCTTGAACTCGACATCACGCTCGACCTTATAACTGAGCGAGGAACCGGGCGCGACGACGATACGCGAGAGACGCGCCGCGTCCAAAATGCCCTCTTCCTGATCAAAGTCCCAACTGCGGTTCTGCTGCGCCATCAGACGCCGCTGGAGCCGGTTGGCAAGGCGCGTGACAATGCCCTGCAACCCCTTCAACTGTGCATCCAGATAGGCGCGCAGACGGGTCAGTTCATCGTCGTCACACAGATCCTGCGCAGCCACGACCTCGTCAAATTTTTCCGAAAAGACCTTGTAATCAAAATCATTGGGCAGATCGGTCCACGGGCGATTGGGGCGCGTGGGCAACATGCCTTCGTCGCTGTCGTCGCCTTCGTCGTCCATCTGACCGTCATCTTCGATTTCGGTCTGCTGTTCGCTGTCGCCCTGTTCGTCGCCCTGGCTGCGGTCAGCGGCCATTTCGACGGGCTGCTGCTCCTGTCCGGGCTGATCCTCGTCCTGCTGCTCTTCCTTGTCCTGCTCGGCGTCCTCATTGTCCTCATCCTCGCCGGGTTCATCCACGGCTTCGGGCTTGGTCAATTCCAAATGGCGCAGCATGTCCAAAGCAAGGCTTTGAAAGGCGCGCTGATCGTTCAGCTTTTCGGCCAGCGCGGCAATATCCCCGCCCGCCTTTTCCTCGATAAAGGCGCGGCGCATTTCAACGCCGCCTCTGGCCATTTCCGGGATCGGCTGGCCAGTCAGCTTTTCGCGCAGGATGAGAGCAAGCGCCGTGTGCATCGGCACCTGCTCTGCGCGTTCGGCGCGGGAAATGGCGTCTGTTGCCATCCGCATATCCAGCGCCGCACCCAGATTTTCACGCATTCCGGCATAGTCATTGGCCCCGAGCGCCTCAAAGCGCACGGTTTCCACCGCATCAAAGGCCGCACGAGCCACCGCATCCTGCGGCGCGTTCTTGCGGTGAAGCGCCTCATTATGGTGCTTCAAACGCAGCGCATAGGAATCGGCAAACCCGCGCGCCTCCATGGCGGCTTCGCGCGGGATGCCACGCCCCGGCATCGGGATGCGGAAAGTCGCACCCGTCTGGCTGGGGTTATCCGCGCTCCAGTTCACCTCAATATCCGCGCGTTCAGCGATCGCGCGTGAGGCCCCGGTCAGCGCAGCCTTGAAACGGTCGAGAGGAGTTTCCTCGGCCAATGTCTATCCTTCGGAAATTATTACAAGCTCTGGCCGGTCTTGGCCCAGTCAGCCATGAAACCTTCAATGCCCTTGTCCGTCAAGACATGCTTGACCAGCCCCTTGATGACGGCGGGCGGCGCGGTCATCACGTCGGCGCCGATGCGGGCGCATTCCAGAACATGCACGCCATGACGGATCGAAGCGGCCAGAATTTCGGTCGCATAGTTATAGTTGTCGTAGATCAGGCGGATGTCACGGATCAGGTCCAGACCATCAAAGCCATTGTCATCGTGACGACCGATGAAGGGCGAGATGAAGGTCGCGCCCGCCTTTGCGGCCAGCAGAGCCTGATTGGCCGAGAAGCACAGCGTCACGTTGACCTTGGTGCCGTCGCCGGTCAACGCCTTGCAGGTTTTCAGGCCATCGATGGTCAGCGGAACCTTGATGCAGACATTGTCGGCGATCTTGCGCAGGATTTCGGCCTCACGCATCATGCCTTCGTGGTCCAGGGCAATGACTTCGGCCGAAACCGGGCCATCGACGATGCCGCAGATTTCCTTGGTCACTTCCAGAAAATCACGGCCCGACTTGGCGATCAGCGAAGGGTTGGTGGTGACGCCATCAAGCAGGCCCGTTGCGGCCAGTTCCTTGATGTCGTTGATCTCGGCGGTATCGACGAAAAACTTCATGGGGTGTCCCCTGATTGGCGCGCGCCCGGCGGTGGGCGCGATTCTTGAAACGCTCTACCCCGCCGCCTATAGGCATGAGCGCCGCGCAACCCAAGCCCCCACTTGCACGAGTTTTATCGCCACATCGCTCGTCGGCCAAATTATGCCTGCGCGAAGGCGACTTGACCCACCGGGGCGTTTGGTCGCATGGCCTTGCCCATGACCCGCGCGCGCCTGCTTGTGATGAACTCTGCCCTGCCGGTGCTGGATTACCGGGTGCCCCATGGCATGGAGGTCGAACACGGCAGCGTGGTGATCGCGCCGCTCGGGCCTCGTCAGGTTATGGGCATCGTGTGGGAACCTGAACGCCTGCCCGGTGAAGAAGTGGGCGACAATCGCCTGCGTCCGCTGCTTGCTGTGTTGCCGGTGCCGCCCTTGCCCGCGCCTTTGCGCCGGTTGATCGAATGGACGGCGGATTATTATTGCGCCTCGCTGGCCAGCGTCGCGCGCATGGCCTTGTCTTCCACCGCCGCATTGCAGGGCGGGCGGATGATGACCGAATATCGGCTGGCGCCCAATGCCGAACCGCCCAAACGCCTGACCCCGCAACGCGCCGCGGCATTGGAAACCTTACAGGGCATGCAGGGCACCCTACGCGAATTGGCCGAGGCCGCCAGCGTGACCGAGGGCGTCTTGCGCGGCATGGTCAATGGCGGGATGATGGAAACGGTGCGGGTCGATCTGGACCGCCCCTATCCATTGGCCGACCCGGCCTTTGATCAACCCGACCTGTCCGAAGGGCAACAGGCCGCCGCCGATCAGATGGTCGATGCGGTGCGCGCCGGAATATCGCAGAAGGGCGCCTTTGCGCCCTTCCTCCTCGACGGCGTAACAGGCAGCGGCAAGACCGAAACCTATTTCGAAGCCGTCGCCGAGGCAATCCGCCTTGGCCGACAGGTTTTGGTGATGCTGCCCGAAATTGCGCTGACGCAGAACTTCCTGCGCCGGTTCGAGGCGCGCTTCGGGGTGGAGCCGGTCTTGTGGCACTCCAGCCTGAAGTCAGCCGAACGCCGTCGGGCCTGGCGGGCCATCGCCGCGGGCCAAGCTCAAGTGGTGGTGGGCGCGCGATCGGCACTGTTCCTGCCCTTCCCGCGCCTCGGCCTTATCGTGGTGGACGAAGCGCATGAGGTGTCGTTCAAGCAGGACGATGGCGTGCGCTATAATGCCCGCGACGTAGCGGTGATTCGCGCAAGGTTTGAAAAGATCCCCGTCGTGCTGGCTTCGGCCACTCCCGCGCTGGAAAGCCTGACCTTGGCCGAGGCGGGCGTATACAAACGAATCATCCTGCCCGATCGTTTCGGCGGGGCGCAATTGCCCGATATTCAGATCATCAATCTGATCCAGCATCCGCCAGAGCGGAACCACTGGATTTCGCCGCCATTGGTCAAAAAGCTGGAGGAACGGTTGGAGAAAGGTGAGCAATCGCTGCTGTTCCTCAACCGGCGCGGTTATGCGCCTTTGACGCTGTGCCGATCATGCGGCCATCGGTTTCAATGTGATACGTGCAGCGCGTGGCTGGTCGAGCACCGCCTCTCGCGCCGCCTCGCCTGTCACCATTGCGGACAGGAACAGCCCATGCCCACCGCCTGCCCCGAATGCGGAGAGGCTGATTGTCTGGTCGCCTGCGGGCCGGGGGTGGAACGCATCGCCGACGAAGTGGCCGAGATTTTGCCATCGGCCCGCGTCGCGGTGGTCACGTCGGACACATTGAACACGCCCGACAAGGTGGCCGAATTCGTGGCGACGGCCGAAGCCAAAATGGTCGATGTGATTGTCGGCACGCAGCTGGTTACCAAAGGTTACCATTTCCCTGACCTGACTTTGGTTGGCGTGATTGATGCCGATCTGGGGCTGGAAGGCGGCGATCTGCGCGCGGGCGAGCGCTCTTATCAACAGATCGCGCAGGTGGCCGGGCGCGCGGGACGCGGTGAAAAGCCGGGCGAAGTGCTGATTCAAACCCGCCACCCCACCGCGCCCGTCATCGCCGCTCTGGCCGCAGGCGACCGCGACGCCTTTTATGAGGCCGAGGCGGAGGGGCGCCGCCATGCCGGTGCGCCGCCTTTTGGTCGCTGGGCGGCCATTATCGTTTCCAGCGAGGAAGAATCAGAGGCCAAGGAGGCCGCAAGGGCCATTGGCGGCACGCGCCCCAACCTGCCCGATGTCGCGATTCTGGGGCCGGCGCCGGCGCCTTTGTCCCTCTTGCGCGGGCGCTATCGCTATCGCCTGCTGGTCAATGCCAAGCGCAGCGCTGAATTGCAAAAGGTGCTGCGCGAATGGCTGGGCGCGCTGAAATTCCCGCAAGGCGTGCGAGTCAGCATCGATATCGACCCTTATTCCTTTGTCTAAAGGCGGCCTTCACAGGCGACCATCGACTAAACCATGCGCCGAACGGGCCGATTATGCCCCAAAAAAATTCAATTCAGCGCATCACCGATAGAAATACGCGTAACGCCGTCCATGGCATCCAATGGTCCCCTTGCGATCAATGATTTTTCGGGCAAAGTGACGCATAGGAATGCATTGCGCATTTCTCAGACAATCTGACCAATTCGGCGCTGGACCATGGACTTTGGAATCAGGTCGCATCGGGCCGCTTGCATCGCGCGGTAATCGTCGCTATGCGCGCCGCCCAAGGGGGACAGATACGCAGTTTGACGCTGCGCATCCTTACCTTTGCGAACCGGCATAGAGCCTTCCGGCAAGAGGGGACGTAAAAGCGTGGACAATTCCGCCGGCATTACTGCCAGTCTTCAGGGGCGCTACGCGTCCGCCCTGTTTGAACTGGCGCAGGATTTGGGCGCGGTCAGCGCCGTAGAAGCGGACCTTGAGACTTTGGGTGCGGCCATTGCCGAATCCGACGATCTGGGTGCCCTGATTCGCAACCCGCAGATCAGCCGCGATGCGGCTGGCCGTGCGGTAGAGGGTGTCGCCGGGGTGTTGGGCCTTGGTGATGTGACCCGCAAGTTCCTTGGCGTGTTGGCTGCTGGCCGCCGTCTTTCGGCCCTGCCCGACATTCTTCGTGCATTTGCAGCCATCGCGGCTGCTGCGCGCGGCGAAGTGACGGCACAGGTCACCAGCGCCCACCCGCTCAGCGACGATCAGCTTTCGGCCCTTTCGGCCAAGCTGGCGGCCCGCGAAGGCAAGGCCATCAAGCTGAAGACCAGCGTGGATCCGGAACTGCTTGGCGGTCTGGTTGTACGCATCGGCAGCCAGCAGATCGATAGCTCGATCCGCACCCGTCTCAATTCTCTCGCCCAAAAGATGAGGGGCTAACAGGCCCCTCCTAAAGGGTCGATTGCGGGGCCTTGGCCCCCAACAAGGTTCGATGAAAGGCTGAACATGACAATTCGCGCCGCAGAAATCTCGAAGGTCATCAAGGACCAGATTGCCAACTTCGGCACCGAAGCCCAGGTTTCGGAAGTCGGCTCCGTTCTCTCGGTGGGTGACGGTATTGCCCGCATCCATGGTCTGGACAAGGTTCAGGCCGGTGAAATGGTGGAATTCGCCAACGGCGTTCAGGGCATGGCTCTGAACCTGGAAGCCGACAACGTCGGCGTCGTGATCTTTGGCTCGGACAGCGAGATCAAGGAAGGCGACACCGTCAAGCGCACCGGCACCATCGTGGACGTGCCGACCGGCAAGGGTCTGCTGGGCCGCGTGGTGGACGCTTTGGGCAACCCGATCGACGGGAAGGGCCCGATCATGTACACCGAGCGCCGCCGCGTCGAAGTCAAGGCTCCGGGCATCATCCCTCGCAAGTCGGTGCATGAACCCGTGCAGACCGGCCTCAAGGCCATTGACGCTCTGGTTCCGGTTGGCCGCGGCCAGCGCGAACTGATCATCGGCGACCGTCAGACCGGCAAGACTGCCGTGGCGATCGACACGTTCATCAACCAGAAGGCCGCCAACGCCGGTGATGACGAATCGAAGAAGCTGTACTGCATCTACGTCGCCGTGGGTCAGAAGCGTTCGACCGTCGCCCAGATCGTGCGTCAGCTCGAAGAAAACGGCGCGATGGAATATTCGGTCGTGATCGCCGCGACCGCTTCGGAACCCGCTCCGCTTCAGTACCTGGCGCCCTACACCGGCGCTGCGATCGGTGAATTCTTCCGCGACAACGGCATGCACGCCGTGATCGTGTATGACGACCTTTCCAAGCAGGCCGTGGCCTATCGTCAGATGTCGCTGCTGCTGCGTCGTCCTCCGGGCCGTGAAGCTTATCCGGGCGACGTGTTCTATCTGCACTCGCGCCTTCTGGAACGCGCTGCCAAGCTGAACGATGACATGGGCGCCGGTTCGCTGACCGCCCTGCCGATCATCGAAACGCAGGCGGGCGACGTGTCGGCCTACATTCCGACCAACGTGATCTCGATCACCGACGGCCAGATCTTCCTTGAAACCGGCCTGTTCTATCAGGGCATCCGTCCGGCCATTAACGTTGGTCTGTCGGTGTCGCGCGTGGGTTCGTCGGCTCAGACCAAGGCGATGAAGAAGGTTGCCGGCTCAATCAAGCTGGAACTGGCCCAGTATCGCGAAATGGCCGCGTTTGCCCAGTTCGGTTCGGACCTCGACGCTTCGACCCAGAAGCTGCTGAACCGCGGTGCGCGTCTGACGGAGCTGCTCAAGCAGGCTCAGTTCTCGCCGCTCGGTTTTGAAGAACAGACCTGTGTCATTTTCGCTGGCACCAACGGCTATCTGGACACCGTTCCGGTCAACCGCGTCACCGAATATGAAGCCGAACTGCTCAGCTTCCTGCGTTCGCAGCATGGCGACCTGCTCGACCTGATCCGCAACACCAAGGATCTGGGCGACGAAGCCAAGGGCAAGCTCAAGGCCGCTCTGGACGCCTTCGCCAAGCAGTTCGCTTAAGTCCGTTCTAGCTACGAAAGGTAGTTGGCAATGGCCAGCCTTAAGGAACTCAAAGGCCGGATCAACTCGGTCAAATCGACCCAGAAGATCACCAAGGCCAAGCAGATGGTCGCGGCAGCGAAATTGCGTAAAGCGCAATCCGCTGCCGAGGCCGCGCGCCCCTATGCATCGCGGCTGGCTGGCGTTGTCGCCAGCCTCGCCTCGCGCATTGTGGTCAGCGAAAACAGCCCGAAGCTGCTGGCGGGCACCGGCAAGGATGCGGTGCATCTGCTGGTGGTGGCCAATTCGGACCGTGGTCTGTGCGGCGCGTTCAACTCGAACATCGTCAAGGCCGCTCGCCTGAAGGCCAAGGCTCTGGAAGCCGAAGGCAAGAAGGTGGCGTTCTATCTGATCGGTCGCAAGGGCCGCGCGGTTATCCGTCGCGAATATCCCAACGCAATCATCGGTGGCTTTGACACCACGACCGTTCGCGAAGCAGGATATGCCGAAGCGGACGCGATCGTTGCCGAACTGATGGCGCTGTACGAAGCTGGCAAGTTTGACGTAGCGCACCTGTTCTTCAGCCGTTTCCGCAGCGCCCTGCTGCAGGAACCGACCGAACAGCAGATCATCCCCGTGCCCGCTCCCAAGTCGGAAGTGGCCGCGGATTCGGTGGTCGAGTATGAGCCCGAGGAAGAAGAAATCCTCGCCGCTCTGCTGCCGCGCTATCTCAAGACCCAGATCTTTGGCGCGCTGCTGGAAAATTCGGCCAGCGAGCAGGGTGCATCCATGACCGCCATGGATAACGCCACCCGCAACGCCGGCGAACTGATCAGCAAGCTGACCATCCAGTATAACCGCAGCCGTCAGGCCGCGATCACCACTGAACTCATCGAAATCATCGCGGGCGCCGAAGCGCTCTGACGACGACACAGCAGGCAAGGAAGAAACCCATGTCCACCAGCACTGGCAAAATTGCCCAGGTTATCGGCGCCGTCGTCGACGTTGCCTTCGACGGGGAACTCCCGGCGATTCTGACCGCTCTGGAAACCGACAACAACGGCAACCGTCTGGTTCTCGAAGTTGCTCAGCACCTTGGCGAAAACACCGTCCGCACCATCGCCATGGACGCGACCGACGGCCTGACCCGTGGTCAGATCGTGACCAGCACCGGCGCGCAGATTTCGGTGCCGGTTGGCCCGATGACGCTGGGCCGCATCATGAACGTCGTGGGCGATCCCATCGACGAACGCGGTCCGGTTGGCGCTGCTCAGGTTGCCCCGATCCACGCCAAGGCCCCGGAATTCATCGACCAGTCGACTGAAGCCGCGATCCTCGTGACCGGCATCAAGGTCATCGACCTTCTGGCTCCCTATGCCAAGGGTGGTAAGATCGGTCTGTTCGGCGGCGCGGGCGTTGGCAAGACGGTCCTCATTCAGGAACTGATCAACAACATCGCCAAGGGTCACGGCGGCGTGTCGGTGTTCGCTGGCGTGGGTGAACGTACCCGCGAAGGTAACGACCTTTACCACGAATTCCTCGACGCCGGCGTTATCGCCAAGGACGCCGATGGCAACCCGACCCCCGATGGTTCGAAGGTTGCTTTGGTGTTCGGCCAGATGAACGAACCGCCGGGCGCGCGCGCGCGCGTGGCTCTGTCGGGTCTGACCATGGCTGAATACTTCCGCGACCAGGAAGGTCAGGACGTGCTGTTCTTCGTGGACAACATCTTCCGCTTCACGCAGGCCGGTTCGGAAGTGTCGGCTCTGCTGGGCCGTATTCCTTCGGCCGTGGGTTATCAGCCCACCCTGTCGACCGACATGGGCGCGCTGCAGGAACGCATCACCTCGACCACCAAGGGTTCGATTACCTCGGTTCAGGCCATTTACGTTCCCGCGGACGACCTTACCGACCCGGCGCCGGCTACCTCGTTCGCCCACTTGGACGCAACGACCACGCTGAACCGTGCGATTTCGGAACTCGGCATCTATCCGGCGGTTGACCCGCTCGACTCGACCTCGCGCGTGCTGACGCCCGCCGTTGTCGGTCAGGAACACTACGAAACCGCCCGCCGCGTTCAGGAAACGCTGCAGAAGTACAAGTCGCTGCAGGACATCATCGCGATCCTGGGCATGGACGAGCTTTCGGAAGAAGATAAGCTCACCGTTGCCCGCGCTCGTAAGATCCAGCGCTTCCTGTCGCAGCCCTTCCACGTGGCCGAAGTGTTCACCGGCATCAGCGGCAAGTTCGTTCAGGTCGAAGACACGGTCCGTTCGTTCAAGGCAGTTGTGGACGGCGAATACGACCACCTGCCCGAAGCAGCCTTCTACATGGTTGGCGGCATCGACGAAGCGGTCGAAAAGGCCAAGAAGCTGGCTGCGGAGGCCTAAGTCATGGCCCTGCACTTCGAACTCGTCACGCCTGCGAAGCTGGTCCGCTCCGAGGAAGTCCACATGGTGGTCGTCCCCGGTTCGGAAGGTGAGTTCGGCGTGCTGGAAGGGCATGCGCCCTTCCTTTCGACCATCACCGACGGCACCGTGAAGGTTTACAAGACCGAAAACGGCACGCCGGAAGAAATCGTCATCGTCGGCGGCTTTGCCGAAGTGACGCCCAAGGGCCTGACCGTTCTGGCGGAAAAGCTTGCCGGGTAAACGTCACGATTGACGGAAATCAGATTGAGGGGCTGGAAAGGGGGTTGCGCCTTTTTCCGGCCCCTTTTCTGTTTGATGCGGGAATTTTGCCTCCGGCGGGCAAAGGGCGGTGGCCCTTTGCAATCCCGATACCGTCAATGTGAAGTTACAGGACCAGCGTCGTGGGATCGCAGAGCCAATGGATTTGAAAGCTGCTTCGCAGCGGGGAAAGACCGGAAATGCTGGGAAGCAGTCATTGTGCCCAGCCGCCCGCAAGCTGGGCTATTCCGCCCACTGTAAATCCAAAAATCACCGCGCCAACAAAGATGCCATAGCCTTTAAGGGCCTTCCGCCCGTAACCTTTGCGACTTTCAGACTTCTGGAAGCGACTGACCCACATCGGCAAAAAGAAGCAGGTACCATAGAACCACGCGCCTAACGCCACCAACCATGCGATGATGAATAGAATAAGCATGGCATGGGCCAATAAGGTCATCGCCGATTGATAGCTCGGGGTATGGTCGTCCGCAACAGCACCGTGTCCGGAAAGGCGCTTATCGTCGAAATTTGGTGGGAAACGGTCATTGTGTGGTAGAGCTATGTTACAGTGAACAAATCGGACCAAGCATGCCAACCCTCAGCGACTGGCTAGTAATGACCACTTCAACGGCCACTGAACCTGAGGCAATGGCTTATCTGCGCTCCCAAATGGATGCGGAAACCCTCAACGAGCTAGTTCAAATTGCGCTTGAAGGGGAAGACATGGGAGATGCGCCATGGGCCGCCGCGAACGTGATTGCAGAGTATCCCGCTAAACTGCTGAAGAAACACGTAAATCAGCTTCGCGAGATCGCTGCGGAGCCATGGGATTACCTAAATCGTCCAGCAAAAATCGCGCTAGAGAAGATAGCCGACCACTGAAGCTCAGGCTTCGCGAATGTCGGCAAGTGGGGCGATTGCTGTCATTCAGGCAACAAAGTCTTCCGAAACGCCATACCTACAACAGCGAGATTGCAAAGGGCCCCTACTCTTTACCCGCCGGAGGCATCAAACGGAGGCTCAAACCCTCTATCAAAACCCTACCGCTTTCCCTTTCTGGCCGTTGGCGCATGAAAATTCGGGTCCTTTCCGGCCACCCATTTCATGAATTTCCCGATAGCCTCATGGCCGCGCAGCAGGTCGACATCCATGCCCACCCGCGCCAATTCGGCGTTGGTGAAAGTGGTATGCAAAATGCGATGGCAAATCGGGTGAACGCCCACCACGGCGCGGCCCCCTCGCGATTTTGGTACGGGATGGTGCCATTCGACAAGATCGCCCAACATCCGTTCGCACAGCCAGCATGTTGCAGGTGGGGTTACCGAATTGGGCTCATCTGCCTCATCATAATCGGTATTTGCCCGATAGCGCCGCTTGGCCATTAGCAAATCCTCAAAGTTTGCACTCTAATCACCTTGTCAAATTGGCACAGGCTGTTCGCGTTCCAAAGCGGGCCTGCGCGAAAATTGTGTGGTTTGTGAAGGAATGGACGAACGATGAGCGCATTCGGTCGACGCACTGGCCCCGGCAGCTTCGGCGCTGGCGCAAGACCGCAATTTGGCGTGGCGCGTCCGATGCGGGCCGATGGCCTGCCCGCCGGTGCGCCCCCGCCGCCATCGGGCGGGGAACAGTTCCCTCCCCTGCCCGCCGAACCCGACATGCCGATGGAAATGTCCAAAGGCGGCGATGCCATGGCCCGCCTTGCCGAGCGGATGAATTCCACCGTCGAGGGCACCCGTCAGGCCGAAGGTTTCGAAGCCAGCGTCCACAAGATCAAGGAGCAGGTGCTTCCCCGCCTGCTGGAACGTGTGGACCCGGAAGCGGCCGCGACGCTGACCAAGGATGAACTGGCCGAGGAATTCCGCCCTATCATCATGGAGGTGCTGGCCGAGCTGAAAATCACGCTTAACCGTCGCGAACAATTCGCGCTGGAAAAGGTGCTGATCGACGAATTGCTCGGCTTTGGTCCGCTTGAGGAATTGCTCAACGATCCTGACGTGTCCGACATCATGGTCAACGGGCCGGACCAGACCTATATTGAAAAGAAGGGCAAACTGACCCTTTCAACGATCCGTTTCCGCGATGAACAGCACCTGTTCCAGATCGCCCAGCGCATCGTCAATCAGGTCGGCCGCCGCGTTGACCAGACCACGCCTCTGGCCGACGCCCGTTTAAAGGACGGCAGCCGTGTGAACGTGATCGTCCCACCGCTCTCCTTGCGCGGCACGGCGATCTCGATCCGTAAATTTTCCGAAAAGCCGATCACGATCGACATGCTGCGCGATTTCGGGTCGATGAATGACAAGATGGCCACGGCGCTGAAAATCGCGGGCGCCTGCCGGATGAACATCGTGATTTCGGGCGGTACGGGTTCGGGTAAAACCACGATGCTCAACGCCCTGTCGAAAATGATCGATCCGGGCGAGCGTGTGCTGACCATCGAAGACGCGGCCGAACTTCGTCTGCAACAACCGCACTGGCTGCCGCTGGAAACCCGCCCGCCCAATCTTGAAGGCCAGGGCGCGATCACCATCGGCGACCTTGTGAAGAACGCTCTGCGTATGCGCCCCGACCGCATCATCCTGGGCGAAATTCGCGGCGCGGAGTGTTTCGACCTGCTGGCCGCGATGAACACGGGCCACGATGGTTCGATGTGTACGCTCCACGCCAATAGCCCACGCGAATGTCTTGGCCGTATGGAAAACATGATCCTGATGGGCGACATCAAGATCCCCAAGGAAGCCATCAGCCGTCAGATCGCCGAATCGGTGGACCTGATCGTTCAGGTCAAGCGCCTGCGCGATGGCAGCCGCCGCACCACCAACATCACCGAAGTGATCGGGATGGAGGGCGACGTGATCGTGACGCAGGAATTGTTCAAATTCGAATATCTGGACGAAACCGACGACGGCAAGATCATCGGCGAATGGCGTTCATCGGGCCTGCGCCCCTATACGCTGGAAAAAGCGCGCCAATTCGGCTTTGATCAGACTTTCCTCGAAGCCTGTCTTTAACACGCAGGCGGGCCTTGCGTAAAAAAGCGGTGCCACAAACCGCCGCTTTGCACTAAGGCCCGCCTGTGCTTCAAAATCAACGCCCCTTTCTTGCGCTGGGCCTTCGGCTGACGGCAACGGTCGCGCTTGCAACGCTTTATATGATGGTCAAATTGCTCCATCAGCGCGGCGTTCCATTGCCCGAAATCATGTTCTGGCGCCAGGCGATCACCTTGCCCTTGCTGGGCGGCTGGCTGTTGATGCGGGGCAAACTTTATTCGCTTTATACCAAGCGGTTAAAGAACCATGCGATGCGCACCGTCACGGGGACAATCGGCATGGTCTGCCTGTTTGGTGCACAGGTTTTGCTACCCTTGCCGGTGGCCACTATCCTGGGTTTCACCACGCCGCTCTTTGCGGTGCTGTTGACGGCGATTGTCTATAGATCAGCGCCGGGTATGTTGCGCTGGCTGGCGGTCGCGCTGGGCTTTGCCGGCGTGTTGATCATCACCGCCCCGGCGGGCGGCGGCGCATCCATGGCCGGTTCCATCTCGCCGCTCGGCCTTGCCGCAGGTCTGTGTTCGGGCTTTCTGGTGGCCGTCATCAGCCTTCAGATCCGCGATCTGACCAGCACCGAAACGCCGATTTCCGTGGTGTTCTATTTCGCGCTCTTTGGCACATTGCTGACACTGATCCCGATGCTGCTCTATCGCACGCCCCATCCCGCCATGGTCTGGGCCGGGATCATCGCCATGGGCGTGGTGGGTACCTTGGCACAGGTCCTGATGACCGCCGCCTTGCGCTTTGGTTCGGCGGCCAGCGTTCTGGTCATGGATTACGCGACGCTGATCTGGACCACATTCTATGGCTGGGCGATCTTTGAGCAATTGCCGCCCGCGCATACATGGGCCGGGGCGCCGCTGATCGTGGCGGCGGGGATGATGATTGCCCTGCGCGAACATCGCCGCATCAAGGCGGCCCGCGAAACCGCATAGAAAAGGGCCGCTGCGCGAACGCAACGGCCCCCTCCTGCGACCCTATAGCTTAGTCCTTCCAGACCAGCTTGGGCTTGCGCGCTGCCAATGTTTCATCAACACGGCGACGCGGTGTATAATGCGGCGCGCTTTTCAGCGTGACGTCCCCGGCACGCCCACGCTCGGCCAGTGAACGGAGCGAGGAGATCAGGCGGTCGGTGCCTGCCTTGCTTTCGGTTTCGGTGGGTTCGACCAGCATCGCACCATGGACCACCAGCGGGAAATAGACCGTCATCGGGTGGAAACCCTCGTCGATCAGACCCTTGGCAATATCCAGCGTCGAGAAGCCATCGGCCATGCCATCGTCGCTGAAGAGGGCTTCGTGCATGCACGGGCCAGAGGCGGCGAAGGGCGCATCCAGCACGTCTTCAAGCGAGCGCAGGATGTAATTGGCGTTCAGCACCGCATCTTCCGACACCTGACGCAGACCATCGGCCCCGTGGCTGAGGATATAGGTCAGCGCGCGGGTGAACATGCCCATCTGGCCATGGAATGCGGTCATGCGGCCAAAGCTGCTGGGGTGGCCGTGGGTTTCGGCATCGCCCTCTTCGACCAGATGCGCAACGCCATCGGCGTCCAGCGTGGCAAAGGGCAGAGGCGCAAACGGCGCCAGCGCCGCCGACAGCACCACCGGACCCGAACCCGGACCACCGCCGCCATGGGGCGTCGAAAAGGTCTTGTGCAGGTTGATGTGCATGGCGTCGATGCCAAGGTCACCGGGGCGCACCTTGCCCACGATGGCGTTGAAATTCGCGCCGTCGCAGTAAACATAGCCGCCAATGGCGTGAACCGCATCCGAGATCGTCTTGAGATCACGTTCAAACAGCCCGCAGGTGTTCGGATTGGTGATCATCACGCCCGCAATATCCGGCCCAAGGCGAGCGGTCAGAGCGTCAACATCCACGCGGCCATCAGCAGTCGCAGGGATATTTTCCACGCGGAACCCGGCAAAGGCGGCGGTGGCGGGATTGGTGCCATGCGCGCTTTCGGGGACCAGAACGACCGGGCGTTCCTCACCGCGAGCGGTCAGAGCGGCACGGATGCAGAGCAAGCCGCAAAGCTCACCATGCGCGCCCGCCTTGGGCGTCATGGCCACGGCGGGCATGCCCGTCAGCGCCATCAGCCAGTCGGCCAGCTGCGTGATGACCTTCAAAGCGCCCTGCACCGTCTGGGTCGGCTGCAACGGGTGAACATCGGAAAAACCGGCCATCCGCGCGACCTTTTCATTGAGGCGCGGATTGTGCTTCATCGTGCAGGAGCCGAGCGGGAACGGCCCCAGATCAATGGCATAATTCTGACGCGAGAGGCGGGTATAGTGGCGCACCACTTCCGGCTCGGTCAGTCCCGGCAGAGCGGGCGCAGCCTTGCGCAGGAACTTGCCCAGCGCGGGCGCGGGGGCGACATCGGCGTCATCGAAATCGACGCCATAGGTGCCCGGCGCGGCCAGTTCAAAGATCAGCTTTTCTTCAAGGTTGAGACCATGATCGCCGCTGTTGGTGGGGGGCAGGACGGCGCCCGCCTCACCCATTTCCGGACGCCAGCCCGAAGCGTTGGGAGCGTTCATCACAGCACCTCCTTGAGCGCCGCAACCAGCGCCGCAATATCTTCATCACTCGTGCATTCGGTCGCCGTCAGCAGCAGGCCATTGGCCAGCGCTGGAACCTCGGCATAGAGGCGGCCCAAAGGCACACCGCCCAGAATGTCCCGCGCCGCCAGAGCATCAACCACTTCACGTGCATCCTTGGGCAGGATCACCGTGAATTCGTTGAAATAGGCATCATTCAGGACCGACACGCCCGGAACCGCCGCCAAAGCGGCCGCCAGAGCCTGCGCCTTGCCATGGTTGATGCGGGCCAGACGTTCCAGACCAGCGCCGCCCAGCAGGCTCATGTGAATGCTGAAAGCCAGCGCGCACAGGCCGGAATTGGTGCAGATATTGCTGGTCGCCTTTTCGCGGCGGATGTGCTGTTCGCGGGTGGAAAGCGTCAGCACGAAGCTGCGGCGACCTTCGGCATCCACCGTTTCGCCGCAAAGGCGGCCGGGGATCTGGCGCAGGAACTTTTCACGGCAACCGAACAGGCCCAGATACGGCCCGCCAAATTGCAGGCCTACGCCCAGCGACTGCCCCTCACCCACGACGATGTCGGCGCCCAGCGCACCCGGCGCTTCGAGCAGACCCAGCGCCACAGGCTCGGTCACGACCACGATCAGCAGCGCGCCGTTGGCCTGCGCCGCCGAAGAAATCGCGGCCAGATCGGGAATGCGGCCCAGAATGTCAGGGTACTGGACCACAACCGCGCTGGTTTCACCGTCGATGGCCGCAATGATCGCGGCATCCTCGGCGTCCGCCGACAGCACCGGGGCCTGCGCCACCAGCACGTCATCGGTGAAACGCGCCATAGTCTGCGCGGTAGCTACATAATGCGGGTGCAAACCGCCCGTCAGGATCGACTTCTTCCGCTTGGTCACGCGATGCGCCATGGCGATCGCTTCCCAGCATGCGGTCGAACCGTCATAGAGGCTGGCATTGGCGATGTCGGTGCCCAGCAAACGCGCTACCTGCGTCTGGAACTCGAACAGCACCTGAAGCGTGCCTTGGGCGATTTCCGGCTGATAGGGCGTATAGGCCGTCAGGAATTCGCCGCGCTGGATCAGGTGATCGACGCTGGCCGGAATATGGTGCTTGTACGCGCCCGCGCCCAGAAAGAAGGGCGCCGCGCCCGCCGACAGGTTTTCCGCCGAAAGGCGGCCCATGTGGCGTTCCACAGCCATTTCGCTGGCATGGGCCGGAAGGCCCGCGATCGGCCCGCTTTGCAAAGCATCGGCGGGCACATCGGAAAACAGCGCGTCAATATTGTCCACGCCGATCCGCGCCAACATGGCGGCGCGATCGGCCGGGGTGAGAGGCAAATAGCGCATAAGGGATTAGAGCTCCGCAATATAGGCGGCGTAGGCGGCCTCATCCATCAGATCGGCCAGATCACCGGCATCGGCCACGCTCATGCGCCACAGCCAGCCTTCGCTTTCGGGCGAGGTATTGACCAGTTCGGGCGCTTCTTCCAACGCCGGATTGCCTTCGGTCACTTCGCCCGCAACGGGGGCGTAAACGTCGCTGGCGGCCTTGACGCTGTCCACCACGCTGGCGGTGTCGCCCTTGGCCAGGGTCTTGCCCGCTTCGGGAACTTCGACAAAGGTGATGTCACCCAGAGCGTTCTGCGCGAAATCGGTGATCCCAACGGTCGCAACGTCGCCGTCAACGGAAATCCACTCGTGGTCCTTGGTGAAATAACGGGTCATTTTGCGGCTCCTTTGCGGAAATAGCGATGGGGAACAAAAGGCATGGCAGCGACTGTGGCGGGCAATTTCTTGCCGCGCACGTCGATGAAGAGTTCGGTGCCGGGCTCGCCCAGAGCGGCGGGCACATCGGCCATGGCGATGGGGCAACCAAGGCTGGGCGCGAAACCGCCCGAGGTCAGCACGCCGACCTTTTCCTCGCCGCTGTAAACCTCAGCGCCTTCACGCGCGGCCTGACGGCCCGACAGTTTCAGGCCGACACGGACCGTTTCCGTGCCCTGTGACAGGCCGGTCAGGATGCGGTCGGCGCCGGGGAAACCGCCTTCGGCGCGGCGGCGCTTGGAAATAGCGAAGGACAGGCCCGCGCTGATGGGGTCGATTTCTTCGTTCAGGTCATGACCGTAGAGCGGCAGGCCAGCTTCCATACGAAGGCTGTCACGCGCGCCAAGGCCGATGGGCTTGACCGCCGGATGGGTGCAGAGCATTTCGGCCAAGGCTTCGGCGCTCTCGGCCGGGACCGCGATTTCATAGCCATCTTCGCCGGTATAACCGCTACGGCTGATATGCAGTTCGACGCCGTTCCAGACATAATGTCCGGCCTGCATAAAGGAGAGCTGGTCCACCGCGGCAACCTCCGGCTGGGCCGGTTCGATACCAAAAGAGGCCAGAGCCTCCGCCGCGCAGGGGCCTTGCAGCGCGAGCAGCGCGAAATCGTCGCGATGCGTCAGCGTGATGTCGTCGGGCAGGAATTCGCGCAAATGGCCGATGTCGTCCCACTTGGTCGCGCCATTGACGATCAGGAAGAAACCATTGGCCCAACGTGTGATCATCAGATCATCGATAATGCCGCCGGTTTCGTTGAGCAGCAGCGAGTAACGTTGACGACCAACCTTGAGGATCGAAAGGTCGGCGGGCATCAGCGCTTCCAGTGCGGTGATCGCGTCTTCCTGCGCTTCGTCTTCGCTCGACACGACCAACTGGCCCATGTGGCTGACGTCGAACAGGCCGGCGTTTTCACGGGTCCACAGGTGTTCGCCCATGATGCCTTCGTATTGCACGGGCATCCAGTAACCGGCGAATTCGACCATGCGGCCGCCGCGTGCGCGGTGCCATGCATCAAGGGGAAGCGTGAGGGTTTCGGGGGTTTCGATCTCTTCGACCGAGTCAGAATCGTATGTGTCGCTCACTAATCAGCCTTCCGCACAGCGTTGCACCAATCTCGGTGCCCCCTCTGTCACGGAAACCTGAGAGCTTAGCCCGCACATGGAAATGCGCAGATTTACCCCTTCGGCGGCCCTCGAACCGATTGGTCCGATTGCACTTTCCAGAGCGTCGCTATTGACCGACACGGTCCTTATTGCCTGAGAGATTCCGGGGCGGTTGCTCCTTCGGCGTCGAGCGATCCTTGACGAATCACCCGAACTCTCCCGCATCGTTCAGCGACTGGTGTCCGCCTTCTCTTTTTGCGGCGCAAAAGTCAAACAGAGTGTCAGAAATTCTACCCCAATACGCAATCTGGTCACCAAATCCGGCACGATGTGGCTCAGACGTTGCTCAAACCCTCCGGCGCGGTGCCGAAAATGGTCCTATATTGTGCAATGGCGAAGCGATCCGTCATGCCGGCGATGAAATCGGCGATGTGGCGGCTGCGTTGAGGTTCAGCCGCAGGCAGGCGCCCGGCCCAATCCGCCCCCATGTGCCACGGATTTTCGCGATAAGCGGCAAACAGACCCGACACGACCTGATGCGCCTTTTCCGCCGTGGCCAGTTGTTCGGGGTGATAATAGAGCTTGGCGTACATAAAGCGCTTCAGCGTACGCTCGGCCTCACCCATCGCGGGCGAGAAGGCGACGCTGGCACGCGTGGCGGCGCGCACATCGGCGATGCTGGCCATGCCCGCCGTGCGGGCCTGCGTTTGCGCGATGACGTCATTGACCATGATGCCAATCTGGCTGCGCACCAGTTCGCGCAATTTGCGGTCATGAGGGGCGTTGGGGTGCTTTGCCTCCACCGCGCGCCATTGTTCGGCCACGAAGGGTTGGGTCAGCAGATCGTCGAGATGCAGGAATCCGGCGCGCAGCCCATCGTCAATGTCATGATTGTCATAGGCGATGTCGTCGGCAATCGCGGCCACCTGCGCCTCAAGACATGACCATTCACCCAGATGCAGCGGATAGGCCGCATCCAGTTCGGCCAACGCCCAGTTGGGATTGCGCACCGGCCCGTTATGCTTTGCCAGCCCCTCCAGCGTCTCCCACGTCAGGTTCAGCCCCTCATGCTCGCAATAGGGGCTTTCAAGGCGCATCAGCGTGCGGAGCGTATTGGCATTGTGGTCCCATCCACCCTGCTCTTTGAGCGCTTCGTCCAACGCGTCCTCGCCGCTGTGGCCAAAGGGCGGGTGGCCGATGTCATGGGCAAGGCAGAGCGCCTCGGTCAAATCCTCGTCCAGCCCCAGCACGCGGGCAATGACGCGGCCGATCTGGGCCACCTCAAGGCTGTGCGTCAGGCGGACGCGGTAGTGATCTCCGTCGGGGGCAACGAAAACCTGCGTTTTATGGCGCAAACGTCGGAACGCAATCGAGTGGATGATCCGGTCGCGGTCGCGCTGATACGGGCTGCGCGGACCGCGGGCGATCGAGCCTTCCAGCGCGAATTCACGGCCAAGGGTTTGCGATGGGTCACAGGCCAGGGGGGATAGAGGCATCGGGTAGGGGTAGGCGGATTTCAGTTGAAGAAAAAGGGGAAAATGCGAGGGACTTGTCCCTCGCGCTCCCATTACTGTCTTTGTTGCGCCACGGGTTCTGCCTCAGGTGTCGGACGCGGCGTTGAAATGATAAAGCCTGCGGCGCCCATAACCAGCGCCGCAGGCTTTAAAAATCATCACACAACCGGGCAATTTCACGCCACCCATTAATGGGATTGCAAAGGGCCACCGCCCTTTGCCCGCAGGAGGCAAACCTTATCTTTCCCACCCGCTCATGCACAACCCAGCCGCCGCAGCCGTCACGCGAATGACTTCCGGATCCTGAATTCGGCGCACCGCCATCACGTAATCAAACAGCGACCGCTTTGGCCCCTGCAACGCCTCCAACTGGCGCAATTGGCTGATAGTCAGCTTGTCCACCATATGCTCGGCCATGCAGGCCGACACCGGTTCGGACAGCCCCGCCCCGACAAGGGCCGATTTAACCCGGCCTCTGGCGACCCCCTGAACACAGCCCGACAGGGCAAGGGTAAGGGCAAGGACTGTCAGAACTTTACGCATTCAATGGACCCTTTAGTGGGCCAGCGCCTTGACGATGTCTTCCACCATCTTCTTGGCGTCGGCCAGCAGCATCATGGTCTGGTCCATGTAGAAGACATCATTATCAACACCTGAATAACCCACGCCGCCCATCGACCGTTTGACGAACATGACCGTCTTGGCCTTGTCCACGTCGAAGACGGGCATGCCATAGATCGGGCTGGACTTGTCGGTCTTGGCGGCGGGGTTGACCACGTCATTGGCGCCGATGATGAAGGCAACGTCGCACTGGCCGAACTCGGAATTGATGTCCTCCAGTTCGAAGACTTCATCATAGGGCACATTTGCTTCGGCCAGCAAGACGTTCATATGGCCCGGCATTCGCCCGGCAACCGGGTGGATGGCATATTTGACGCTGACGCCTTCCTTTTTCAGCACATCGGCCATTTCGCGCAGCGCATGTTGAGCCTGCGACACCGCCATGCCATAGCCGGGGATGATGATGACGCTCTCGGCCTCCTTCATCAGGAAGGCCGCGTCCTCCGCGCTGCCGCGCTTCCACGGGCGCTGCTCCTTGGCCGCGCCGCTGGCCGCTTCCGGCGCCGCGCCAAAGCCGCCAGCGATCACGCTGATGAAGCTGCGATTCATCGCCTTGCACATGATATAGGACAGGATCGCGCCCGACGAACCCACCAGCGCGCCCGTGATGATCATCGCGCTATTATGCAGCGTGAAGCCCATCGCCGCCGCCGCCCAGCCGGAATAGGAATTGAGCATCGAGACGACCACCGGCATATCCGCCCCGCCAATCGGGATAATCAGCAAGAAGCCGATGATGAAGGCCAGCAGCGTGATCAGGCCGATCACCCAGAGCGACTGATCCATCGTGAAATAGCCGACAAGGCCAAGGATCGCGACAATCGTGCCAAGGTTGATGACATGCCGCCCCGGCAGCATGATCGGCGAACCCGACATCTTGCCCGCCAGTTTGAGGAAGGCGATGATCGAACCGGAAAAGGTGATTGCGCCAATGGCGATGCCAAGGCCCATTTCGATGCAGGATTGGGCGTGGATCTGGCCTGCTTCGGCAATGCCGAAAGCCCCCGGATTGAGATAGGCCGCCCAGCCCACCAACACCGCCGCCATACCGACCAGCGAGTGAAACGCCGCCACCAGTTGCGGCATCGCCGTCATGGCAATGCGGCGGGCAATGACAAAACCGATGCCACCGCCGATGGCGATGGCGGCCATGATCAGGCCGAAGCTACTGCTATCAAACGCAGTCGGAGCACTTGAATCGCCATCGAGACTAAGAGAAATACGTGGCACATGCGTCACCAACGTCGTGGCCACAGCAATCAGCATGCCGATCATGCCATAGCGATTGCCCGCCCGGCTGGTTGCCGGAGACGACAGCCCGCGCAAGGCCAGAATGAACAACACGCCGGAAACAAGATAGGCAAACATCGCCCATGAAGGAGTTGTGACATGTTCCATCACTTCTTCTCCTTCTTCTTATACATGGCCAACATGCGCGCCGTGACCGCAAAACCGCCGAAAATATTGACGCTGGCCAGCACCACCGCGCCCAGCCCCAGCCATTTCGACACGCCGCCCGCAGCGCCAATCCCGCTGGCCGCCGCCGCAATCAACGCGCCCACCACGATCACCGAGGAGATCGCATTCGTCACCGCCATCAAGGGCGTGTGCAGCGCAGGCGTGACCGACCACACCACATAATAGCCGACGAAACACGCCAGCACGAAAATCGACAGGATCGAGATAAAGTCCATAATGCCCTCCCCTCAGAGCAGTCGTGGATTGACGACCTGGCCGCCTTGCGTCAGCCGGATCGCATTGCCGATTTCCTCGTCCAGAACGGGTCGCCCCGCCTCCTTGTCCCAAAAGGCCGAGAGGAAGTTGTAGAGATTGCGCGCAAACAGCGCCGAAGCATCGGCGGCCAGATGCGCGGGCGTATTGGAATAGCCCATGATCTTGACGCCATGGCGCTCGACAATCTGATCTGGCAAGCTGCCCTCGACATTGCCGCCCTGCGCCACGGCAAGGTCGAAAATGACGCTGCCGGGTTTCATCGTGGCAATCTGGGCATCGGTGATCAAACGCGGCGCGGCCCGTCCGGGGATCAGCGCCGTGGTGATGACAATGTCCTGCTTGGCAATATGGCTGGACACCAGTTCGGCCTGCGCCGCCTGATATTCCGCGCTCATTTCGGTGGCGTAACCACCCGCGCCCTCGCCCTCGATGCCGGCGACCTTTTCAACAAAGATCGGCTTGGCACCAAGGCTCTGGATCTGCTCCTTGGTCGCGCTGCGCACGTCGGTGGCCGACACCTGCGCGCCAAGACGGCGCGCGGTGGCGATGGCCTGCAAGCCGGCCACGCCCACGCCCATGATAAAGGCCTTGGCCGCCGAAATCGTGCCCGCCGCCGTCATCATCATCGGAAAGGCGCGACCATAGGTGGCCGCTGCATCAATCACTGCTTTGTAACCGGCAAGGTTGGATTGCGACGAAAGGATGTCCATCGACTGCGCACGGGTGATGCGCGGCATGAATTCCATCGCCAGCGCCTCAACACCGGCCGCCGCATAGGCATCAACCCGCGCACGCTGGCCAAAAGGATCCAGCCCCGCCGCGACCCATACGCCCGGTTTTGCACCGGACAGCATCGCCACATCCGGCCCTTGAACCCCCATCACGATATCCGCGCCCGCCACAACCGAGGCCGCATCACCGACAATGGCGCCCACAGCCGCATAATCAGCGTCAGCAATCGAGGCGGCATGCCCCGCCCCGCTTTCCACCGCGACCAAAGCGCCCAAGGCCGTGAATTTCTTGACCGTTTCCGGCGTCACACAGACGCGCGTTTCCCCCGCCGCCCTTTCACAAAGAGCAGCGATACGCAATTTTTCAGCCATTCCAGACCTTTCAGCGGGAGATAAGGTAGACGATGAAGGCAGCCAAAATAGCAATAATGGGGGTACTGATTTTGATCAGCCGAATGAAACCTTCATAGGTTTGCTTGGCCGCGGTAATATCCTGACTTTGCGCCATTGATTTTTCCCCTGTCCCATTAGTTCTTGTGCAATTCTTATCACCACGCCCATGAGGCACAAGGCAAAACTGCCCCATTCGAATGTCGCCGCGATAAATGGCCCAAAGGTAGGATTGGCCTCAGAAGAATTCCGGTCCCGAAACAAGACAGGTTTAAGCAGGTCTTTACCCATATTGGCTAAATGCCAAAGCCATGACGACAGACCGGGCAAATATGGCAGAATCCGAACAGCGCCTGTTGATGCTGATCGATGATGAACCGGCGCAGAGCCGCCTGATCACGGCTCTGGCCGCGCGTGAAGGGTGGCGGACGCTGGTGGTCAATGATGCCGAAACGGCGGTGGCCATGCTGGGCACGCGTCAGGGCATGCAATTGGGCGCGGTCATCCTTGACCAATGGGTGCCCGGTGACGAGGCCTGCTCGCTGATTGCCGATTTGCGCGGGCGCCGTCCGGCGCTGCCGATCCTGATGCTGACCACGTCGGCGTCGCCTTTGTTGGCGGTCGAGGCCATGCGTGCGGGGGCAACCGATTACCTGATCAAACCCATCGCGCCCGACCGGTTGATGAGCGCGCTGCGCAACGCCACAACGCGGGAAACGCCGCGCGATGAATTGCAGCCGCTGACCGAAAAGATGAACGGTCCGGCCGATTTTGAATCGATGATCGGGGCCGCGCCCTCCTTCCGCACCGCTTTGGCCATTGCGGCAAAGGCGGCGCGGGGTCAGAGCCATTTGCTGATCGAAGGCGAAAGCGGGACCGGCAAGGAAATGCTGGTGCGCGCCATTCACGCCGCTTCGCAACGCGCAAAAATGCCGCTGCGTATCGTCAATGCCGGGTCAACGCCGGGCAATTCAATTGAATCGGCCCTGTTCGGCCACGAAAAGGGTGCATTTCCGGGCGCGTTTGACCGGCAAATGGGCGCGATCCAATATTGCGATGGTGCAACGCTGGTCATTGATGAGATCGACCGCCTGCCCATCGGGGTTCAGGCGCGGCTGGCCGAATATCTGACCACGGGGTCATGCCGACCGATTGGCGCGCGCCATGCATTTCGTGTGGATGTGCGCCTGATCGCGGCGTCGAATTATCCTCTCAAGGAATTGATCCTCCACGGCGATTTCCTGCCCGAATTGCACGCGGCAATTTGTGCAACCACAGTGGCGCTGCCTCCGCTGCGTGCGCGGCTGGGGGATATTCCGGCGCTGGCGCGGCATTTTCTGGCCCGGATTGGCGAGCAACCCGGCTTGCGCCAACTGGGCATTACCGATGGGGCGCTGGCGCTGCTCTCTGCCTATGACTGGCCCGGCAATGTTCGACAATTGCAGGCGGTGCTCTTCCGCGCCGCGGTGTTCTGCGATGGCGATGCGCTGACCGCCGACGACTTCCCGCAGCTGTCCAGCATGATTTCCGCCGAGCCCATTGGCGCAAATAGCGGCGTTACCCATGAAAGCGCAGGCGTGATGCTGTTCACCGCCGACGGCAATCTGCGCCCGCTCGAAGACATCGAGGCTGACGTCATCCGGCTGGCCATCGGCCATTATCGCGGCCGTATGACCGAGGTCGCGCGGCGGTTGGGGATCGGGCGCTCGACTCTCTATCGCAAATTGAGCGAGCTTGGGATTGGGGATGCGGCTTAGGTTTTAATTTGAGCCTCCGGCGGGCAAAGGGTCCCGACCCTTTGCAATCCCATGAATTTGGCGTTTGGCCTGCCAAATAACGCCGATCCGCGAAGTGGTTTCATAGCCTGCGGCGCGGCAACTTCGCGCAAGGACGATTAGGAGCGCCACCCCTTAAAGGGATTGCAAAGGGGCAAGACCCTTTGCCCGCCGGAGGCACCCTTAACCCTAAACCAACTGCCCAAAATCCGTCAGCGCCGCGTCCCGCACCCCGCGCCACACGTGCAAGGCCTGCACCGTCTGCGCCACATCGTGCACGCGGATGACCTGAACCCCGGCGTCCATCATCTTCGTCGCCAGCATCAGCGAGCCGCCCAGACGCTTATCCGCAGGCGCTTCATTGGACAGCGCGCCGATCATCCGCTTGCGGCTGGCCCCGACCAGCAAAGCACAGCCAAGCGCATGGAACAGCGGCAAACCATTCATCAGCGCGAGGTTTTCCTGCAACGTCTTGCCAAAGCCGATGCCGGGGTCGAGCAGGATCCTGTCCCGCGCCACGCCTGCCGCCTCCGCCGCATCTCGCTGAACCTTGAGCCAGTCGAAAACATCCAACACGACGTCCTGATAGATCCCGTCATCGTGCAGGTCATCCCCCTTACCCGGCGCATGCATAATGCAGACCGGGGCGCCGGAATGGGCGGCAAATTCCCGGCTGCGCGGATCATGGCGCAGGCCCGACACATCGTTCCACAAATGCCCGCCCGCGGCCAAGGCAGCCTCGAATACCCCCACGCGGCGCGTATCGACGCTGATGGCCGCCCCGGTACGCGACAGCTTTTCAATCACGGGGACAATGCGCTCGATCTCGTCGCCTTCCCACACCGGGGGGGCGCCGGGGCGCGTGCTTTCGCCGCCAATGTCGATGATGGCCGCGCCTGCCTCCAGCATCGCGCTGGCATGGGCGATGGCGACATTGGGGCCGGACATGTTGCGCCCGGCGTCGGAAAAACTGTCGGGCGTGATGTTCAAAATGCCCATGATCTGGGGCTGATCAAGGCGGATGATGCGCTCGCCCATGTGCAGCGGCGCGCGGGGGTTGCGCAAAGCCTCCCACTGTTCCTCAACATCGCCGCGGATCACACGCCCCGCCTCGGCCACGCCAAAGCGGGTGCGTTCGACAATCTTGCCGCCTTCGCGCCGGATCAGCGCAAAACGGCTGGCATAGGTCAGCCCCCCGGCCAGACGGATGGCTTCACCATCCTCGGACTGGGGGCTGTCGGCAAGGGCGATCGGGCGCAGATATACAGTCATGCGCCGCGTCTAAACCCGATCAGTCCTCGTTTGCCAGCAGATAAAGCTGACGGATGGCGTCGAGGGGCTTCATCTTGCCCTCATGCTCGATGTTCCAAAAGGTCCAGCCGTTGCAGCTGGGCGCGCCCTGCAATTGCGCACCGCAGGAATGGATCGAGCCTTCAATCTTGTCCGAAACCAGCGAGCCATCCGCGCGCACCACGGCGGTAAAGGCCGGACGATTGCGCCCCTTCTTGCCGGTCAGAACCGTGCCCGGCTTAATCCAGCCGGTTTCGATCAACGTGCCGAAGGGAACCTTGGGCGCGGCGCGCTTGCTCTTCATCGTGCTGATGGCGGATTCGTCCAGAGGCAGCGCCATTTCGATACGTTCCATCGCGGCATCGCGATAGTTCTGCTCACGCTCACAACCAATCCATTCCCGACCCAAACGCTTGGCCACAGCCCCGGTCGTGCCGGTGCCAAAGAACGGGTCAAGCACCACATCGCCTTTGTTGGTCGTGGCCAGCATCACGCGATAGAGCAGGCTTTCGGGCTTTTGCGTCGGGTGGACCTTCGACCCGCCCTTCTTCAACCGCTCGGCCCCGTTGCAGATCGGCAGCACCCAGTCGCTGCGCATCTGAAGCTCATCGTTCAACGTCTTCATCGCGCGATAATTGAACGTGTATTTCGCCTCCTCGCCCATGCTGCACCAGATCAGCGTTTCATGGGCATTGGTAAAGCGCGTGCCCTTGAAATTGGGCATCGGGTTCGATTTGCGCCACACGATATCGTTCAGGATCCAAAAGCCCATGTCCTGAAGGATCGCGCCGACGCGGAAGATGTTGTGATACGAACCGATCACCCAGAGCGAGCCATTAGGCTTCAACACGCGGCGTGCTTCGGCCAGCCAGGCGCGGGTAAAACGGTCATAGGTGCCGAAACTGTCGAACTTGTCCCAATCATTGGTGACGGCGTCCACATGGCTGCCATCCGGGCGGGCAAGGTCGCCGCCGAGCTGAAGGTTATACGGCGGGTCGGCGAACACCATATCGACGCTGGCCGTGGGGATGCTGCGCATCGCCTCGATGCAATCACCGTCCAGAATGCGGCCCAGCGGCAGGTCGGCCTTGGGCGTTTCGACCGGCTTGAGGACAAGATCCTTCCTGATGCGGCTGGCGATCTTGCGCGGAGCCGGGGTGGAGCGTGCGCGCTCCTTGAGAAGGACGTTGCCCATGATAATTCCTGTGAATAAGTGTCTCTAACACCCCCTCAATGATTCAAACACAGACTCCCGTCAAGGCCCGACTCGTGGATTCAGCACGAGTCGCGGCGTATGAACCGAGTCAAGAACAGGAGAACAGAAAGAGTCTGACACAAGGGATAGAGTCACAGGCGAATCGACAGACTCAACATCTAGTGGCGTGACAAAGCAGACTCACACCGCAAATTTTTACAAAAGCGGCAATTGAGCAACCGGCGCGAAGGACCGCCGATGATGCACCGTCGCCCCATGTTCACGCAGCGCGGCCAGATGCTCCGCCGTGCCATATCCCGCATTGCGGTCCCACCCATAATGCGGATGCGCCAATGCCAATTCCCGCATCACCCGGTCGCGGTGCTCCTTGGCGATAATGCTGGCGGCAGAGATCGCCGTCTCACTGGCATCGCCCCCCACAATCGCCCGCGCGGCCCAGCGCCAGTCCGCGACCCGCCCCTGCGGCGTCTTGTTGCCGTCGATCAGCACCATCGCCGGTTCACCCACCTTGGCCACCAGCCCGGCCACAGCCCGCGTCATGGCCAGCATCGTGGCGGCAAAGATGTTGATGCGGTCGATCTCATCGGCCTCGACCACGCCAATGGCCCAATGCGCTTCGGCCATGATCCGCGCCTCTAATGGCCCGCGCTTTTTGGCCGATAATTTCTTGCTGTCGTTCAGCCCCGCAATGGCGCTGTCGGCCAACCACACTGCGCCCGCCACAACAGGCCCCGCCAAGGGGCCGCGCCCCGCTTCGTCCACACCAAAGATCATGCGCCGATCCGTGGCGCGACAGCCTGCGCCCTGCAAGCATTTCCTTGCATATGGTGCCCCCCTGCCCTAACGCGCCGGGCATTATGGCAATCGAACCCTCGCTCATTCCGCTGGACAATGTCGACCCCTCGCTCGTCGAGGAATTGCTTGATCGTGCGTTCGAGCCGGAACGACGCGGACGCACCGCCTATAAGGTGCGCGGCGATGCCGAATGGCTGCCCGCGCTTTCCTTTGCCGCGGTGGACGAGGAACAGCATCTGGTCGGCTCGATCCAGTGCTGGCCGGTCGCGCTGACCGATCCCGATGGGCGGCGCCATCCGATGGTCATGGTCGGCCCTGTGGCCGTCCTGCCCGAAATTCAGGGGCGCGGCTTTGGCAAGGCGCTGGTCACCGCCGCGATTTCGGCCATGAACCCGCAGGCGCCGCTGCCGATGGTGATGATTGGCGACCCGGAATATTATGGCCGCTTCTGGGGCTTTACCAATGCGCCCACCGGCGAATGGGAATTGCCCGGACCGTTTGAACAGCACCGCCTGCTTGTGCGCTGTGACAACACCGCCGTTCTTCCGCAAAAGGGCATGCTTGGCCCCTGGGCTTAAACAGAATTTGGGCAGGCGGACCACTGGCGCATAGCCACCGCCTGCCCCATATTGCCGATATGCCTTATACGCCGCCCCCCGATCTGGCCGCACTTTCGTTGCAGGAAATCGCCGACATGGTGGCACAGCGCCGCCTGCCGCCGGTCGATCAATGGCATCCGGCCGAAGAACTCGACAGCCAGATGGAGATCCGAGCCGACGGATCATGGTGGCATCAGGGCGGGCCGATCACCCGTCCGGCCATGGTGAGGGCCTTTTCAACACTGTTGATGCGCGATGAAGCGGGCCAACACTGGCTGGTCACGCCGCAGGATCGACAGAGGATCGCGGTGGCCGATGCCGCCTTTGTCGCGGTGGATGTGGCGCGGATTGACGGGGCACTGGCGTTTCGGTTGAACACCGATGACACGGTGATTGCAGGGCCGGACCATCCCTTGATCGCGCGGGGCGATGCGGAAACGCCCGCCATTTACCTTGGCGTACGCCATGGGTGTCTGGCGCGGATCAATCGCTCCACCTGGGGACAATTGGTGGATATGGCGCTGGAAAACCCCGGTACAGGCGATGGCACAGACGGTGGACTGGCTGTGGATAGCCTGGGGATAAACTTCCCCCTTACCCCGCAATGAGCAATCTGCGGCATAAGCTGGAACGGTTGTATCAGGCCGGAATGGCCGGGCCTGCGCCCGCGCTTTTCCCCGATCCGCGCACCGAAGGCATGGTCGAATTCAAACCCGCCGCCGTGTTGATTGCCGTCACCGAAAGGGCCAATCCCGGCGTTCTACTGATCCACCGCCCCGGCACGATGCGCGCCCATGCGGGACAGGTTGCCCTGCCCGGAGGCCGCCTTGACCCCGGCGAGAATGAAATCGACGCCGCCGTTCGTGAGGCAAATGAGGAATTGGGCATTGATCCGCACCATGTGGACATCATCGGCCCTCTGGACACATTCCTTACCGGATCTGGCTATGCGGTAACGCCGGTTCTGGCGCTGATCCCGCCCGATCTGCCGCTGGTGCCAAATCCCGATGAAGTGGCGGAATGGTTTGAGGCCCCCTTCGACTTTGTCATGGACCCGGCCAATCATCAAAGCCGCGCCATTGAATGGCAGGGCAAGCTGCGCCATCTGGTCGAAATCCCTTGGGAAGGGCATCATATCTGGGGCATTACCGGGGCCATTCTGGCCAATCTATCCCAACGGCTGAATTGGCCCAAAATCTGAAAGTGGTATGACGCAATTTCTTGAACGTGACGGCTGGATGGGCCGGGATGATCTGGCGCAATTGGTGGCCGCTGTTGGCCCCTTGCGTTGGGTGGGCGGCGCGGTGCGCGACACGCTGCTGGGCCTGTCGGTCAAGGATATTGATGCGGCAACCCCGCTGCTGCCTGATGAGGTGATCGCGCGATGCAAGGCGGCGGGCATTCGCACCGTGCCCACCGGGATCGAACATGGCACGGTGACGGCGGTGCTGGATGGCGGGCCGGTGGAGATCACGACGCTGCGTCATGATGTGTCCACCGATGGGCGGCGCGCAACGGTCGCCTTTGCGCAGGATTGGCGCGATGATGCGGCGCGGCGCGATTTCACGATCAACGCCCTGTATGCAGACCCGATCACCGGCGAGATTTTTGACTATTTCGGCGGGCTGGACGATCTGGCGACGCGGCGGGTGCGTTTTATCGGCGATGCGGCGCAACGCATCCGCGAAGATCACCTGCGTATCCTGCGCTATTTCCGGTTTCAGGCGCGTTTTGGCCAGAGTGCCGATGTAGAGGCCGAAAAGGCCTGCGCCGCACTGGCCGCAACGCTCAAGGGCCTGTCGCGTGAAAGGATCGGGATGGAGATGATGAACCTCCTCGGCCTGCCCGATCCGGCCCCGACGGTGGCGCGGATGGCACAGTTGGGCGTGCTGGCGGTCGTCCTGCCCGAAGCGTCGCCAGAGACTTTGGCGCAATTGGTGGCGCAGGAAAAGGTCGAGGGCGTGGCGCCCGATGCCTTGCGCCGGCTTGCGGCCTTATTGCCCGCGAATGTGTCTTTGGCCGAACAGGTTGCCTCTCGTTTCCGCCTTTCGGGCGCGCAGAAAAAGCGGCTGGCTGCTGCGGCCGCGCGTGATGGGCAAGTGAGTGATGCGCGCGCGCTGGCCTATCAATTGGGCATGGACGGGGCGATGGACCGGCTACTGCTTTGCAATGGGACAATTCGTGATTTGCGCGACTGGACCATCCCCGTTTTCCCCTTAAAAGGTGGGGATATCGTGGCGCGGGGCATCGCCGCAGGCCCGCGTATCGCGCAATTGTTGCGCATGGTCGAACGGCTTTGGGTTGCCGAAGGTTTTCCCGATGCCGCGCGGGTCGATGCCCTGTTGAACGAAGCGCTGAATACAGAAGCGCCATAAGGAGACGGAATGACCACTGCCCGCGCACAAACGGCTGGAAGCGATGCCATCGATCGATTGATCGCGGCGGGCTCGGCCCTTTGGGCGCAGGTGGGCGATCTGGTCGCGACGCAGCCTTTGCTGAAATATTCGCTGATCTGTGCGGGCATTCTGATCCTGGGCAATCTTCTGCGCTATCGCGTGCCGTTGCTGGGCGGGCTGTTGCGCTTTATCGGCAATCTGGGGCTGATCGTGGCGCTGATTATGGTGTTTCTGGGCTTTGTCGATCTGCGCCAATTCGGGATCGACACGCCGCTGCCCAAGGCGATCACGCAATATCTGCCCGGCCCAAAGGATGAGCAGGTGGTCGAGGGCAATGTCACCCGCGTGCCCTTGTCGGGCGATGGGCATTTTTGGGTTCGGGTATCGATCAATGGCGTATCGCGACGTTTCCTTGTCGATACGGGCGCGACGCTGACCACCATTTCCCCCGACACGGCGCGCGAAACCGACCTGACCATACCCAGCAATGGGCGAAAAATCGAATTGCGCACCGCCAATGGCAATTCGACAGGCCGGATCATCGTTATCCCCGAATTGAAGGTGGGCAATGCGGTGGCGCGCAACATCGAGGCGGTGGTGGCCCCCGGCCTTGGTGAAACCAATGTGCTGGGCATGAACTTCCTGACCAAGCTCAAAGGCTGGCGGGTGGAGGATCGCGTGATGGTGCTGGAACCCCACCATCCGACCAATGAAGACGCGGATACCGACAGCGCGAATTGATCCGTCCCACGCTGGTACGGGTTGGCGTGGTTAACGCAATTGAGATCGGGCCACTCGCGGGAAATACATAGGGCATTCTTCGATACAATCGAAAGCCTGCCTGATGCCGCTGATTGATTCCCTGCTCGACCTTCCCAACCATCTGGTTTTGGGTGCGGCCTTTGCGTTTATGGCGCTGGTGCTGGTGGGCGGCATCATCCGGGCCGAGGCCAATGGCGCCTTGGGAGCCTTGATCCGCATGGTGGGCAGCGCGGGCCTGACCGTCGCATTTGGCATTACGCTGATCCAGCTTGGCGGGGCCTTTATCGGCGTGCCGGTGATCGCGGGCGCGGCCATGGCGGCGCAAGTGTCCATGCAAAGCGTGCGCGGGGGCGAAACGCGCGTTCCTCTGGCCGAGGATGGGCATTACTGGGTCGATGCCAGCGTCAATGGCACGCCCCAACGTTTTCTGATCGATACGGGGGCCACCTATACCACCGTCTCATCCGAAGTGGCGCGTGAGGCGATGGTCGAACCCGGCCCGCAATCCACGCAGGTCAATCTGCACACCGCCAATGGCGATGCCCCGGCCCAGATGGCCGCGATCAGCAGCCTTGACGTAGGTTCCATTCACGCCGCCGACATGACCACCATCATCGCCCCCGCCATAGGCACGACCAATGTGCTGGGCATGAATTTCCTGTCGTCGCTCGAAGGCTGGCGGGTAGAGGGCAAGGTGATGATCCTTACCCCCAAAACCTCAAATCAGACCTGAAACTTGTTGTCGCGAGGGAAGCCTTGCGGGGCAAAGCTGCCCGCGGCCCCGCGCGCCACACGCCATTGACGCAGGTCTTTTTCCACCCGCGTCCGGCCCGTTTCGCCGCCCATTTGCCAGCTTAGCCCGTCCTCGAATTTCAGCGTGATAATGTCGGACAGGCCGCCATCGCGGTAACGCTGGAGCGTCACGCCCTGCCCCTTGGCCAGAACAGGCACTTCGACCAGGCCGAAGATGACGATGCGGCGGTTTTCGCCCATCACCGCGACGTAATCATGTTCAGGCGGTATCTCGCGCACCACCATCAGTTTGACGCCATCCTTGACTGTCATCACCGCGCGCCCCTTGCGGGTTTCGGCCAGCAATTCGTCGGCCTCGGCCGCGAAACCACGTCCGGTGTTGGCGGCCAGCAGCAATTGCGCCTTGGGGTGATAGACGATCATCGCGACGATATGGGCGTCGGCGTCAATATCGACCATGCTGCGCACCGGCTCACCAAAGCCGCGGGCGCCGGGCAATTTGTCGCAACCCAGCGTATAGAAACGCCCATTGTCACAGGCGATCAACAGCTTGTCCGTCGTCTGGGCATGCAGGACAAAGGCGGGGCCATCGCCCTCCTTGAACTTATATTCCTTGTCCAGCGGCTCATGCCCGCTGGCCGCACGTATCCATCCGCGAGCCGAGAGGATAACCGTCAGGGGCGCCTTTTCGATCATGGCGTCCATGCTGAATTCGCGGGTGGGCGCGGCTTCCTCGATCGTGGTGCGGCGGCGGCCCAGAAGTGTCGTTTCCGCATAATCCTTGCGCAGGGTCGTCAGGTCGCGCTTCAACCGGGTCCGCTGACGCGCCGGGTTTTCCAGCAGCTTGTTCAGCTCATCCTGTTCCTTGAGAAGATCGTCCCGCTCACCGCGCAGCTCCATTTCTTCCAGCTTGCGCAAGGACCGCAGGCGCATGTTCAGGATGGCTTCGGCCTGACGGTCGGTCAGGTTGAATTCGGCCATCATCACCGGCTTTGGCTCATCCTCGGTACGGATGATCTCGATCACCCGGTCAAGGTTGAGATAGGCGATGATATAGCCTTCAACCAGTTCAAGCCGGTTGGCGATCTTGTCCAGACGGTGGCGGGCGCGGCGTTGCAGGATGTCGATCTGCGCCACGACCCATTGCAGCAGCAAGGGCTTGAGCCCCAACACGCCGGGGGTCCGCTGCGCATCCAGAACGTTGAGGTTGAGGCTGAACCGGCTTTCCAGTTCAGAAAGCTTGTACAGGCTTTCCTTGAGCAGATCTGGATCAACATTGCGCGTCTTGGGCACCAGAACGATGCGGATCTGCGTGTCGCTTTCATCGCGCACATCTTCAAGGATCGGCAGTTTCTTGTCCGCAATCAGGCCCGCAAGCTGTTCGATCAGCTTGCCCTTTTGCACCATGTACGGAATTTCCGAGACGACCAGCTGCCATTGCCCGCTGCCCAGTTTTTCAATGCCGGTCGCTTCCCAATTGCCCGCTTCATCGCGCCCGGTGGAAAAACGCGCCCGAACGCGGATTGAACCCTTGCCCGTGGCATAGGCATGCGAGATCGCCGCCGGACTGTCGACGACGATGCCGCCGGTCGGGAAATCAGGCCCGTGAAATACCTTCATCAATTCGGCATGTTCGGCCTGCGGATTGTCGATCAGCATCAGCGTCGCGTCGAGAATTTCCGCGACATTGTGGCTGGGAATGCTGGTGGCCATGCCGACCGCAATGCCCGTCGCGCCATTGGCCAACAGGTTGGGGAAAAGGCCGGGGAAAATCTCCGGCTCTTCTTCCTCACCATTATAGGTCGGGATGAAATTGACCGTGCCTTCTTCAAGCCCCGCCATCAATTGCATCGCCGTCTTGGTCAGGCGCGCTTCGGTGTAACGATAGGCCGCCGCATTATCGCCGTCGATGTTGCCGAAATTGCCCTGCCCCTCGACCAAGGGGTAACGCAGCGCAAAATCCTGCGCCAAACGCACCATCGCGTCATAGACGCTAGCGTCGCCATGCGGGTGGTATTTGCCGATGACATCGCCCACCACGCGGGCCGACTTCTTGAACGCCTGCGCCGGGTCCAGCTTCAACTGACGCATGGCCCAAAGCAGGCGGCGGTGAACAGGCTTCAACCCATCGCGCAGATCGGGCAGCGAACGCGCCGTGATGGTGGACAGCGCATAGACCAGATACCGCTCGGACAAAGCGGCGTCGAAGGGCGCATCAATGATGGCGTCAAACGGATCGGGCTGTGTGATGTCGCTCGGCATATCGCGCCTCTCCTAACAGGCTGGCACGCATATCCCAAGTGTTACCCGCGCTGCATATCGCGGCTTTCACCGGGAATTTTCACTGTCAGCCCATCATGATCGTCGCCCAGCGTGATCTGGCACGACAAACGACTGGTTGCGGCAACGCCGGCTGCCAGATCAAGCATATCTTCTTCATCGGCGCTGGCCGGTTTGAGGCGCGAAAACCAGTCGGGCGAAATCAGCACATGACAAGTCGAACAGGCCATCTGGCCCTCGCAAGTCCCCTCCAGCGGCATACCGGCGGCCTGCGCCACTTCGAGCAGGCGTTGGCCCGCATTGGCCTGGGCCTCGATACGCTGCCCCCCGGCGGTGATGAATTGCACCTTTATCACTATAAACAGACCCCTATCCGCTTAAACGGCCGCCCTATTGGGCTTTGGCTGCAGCATCGATTCGCTTCAAGGCCTCGGCAAACTCTCCGCTTTGCGTATAGCGCCCGAAACCAAGCCGGATAGAATTTTTTGCCTGTGCCGACGAAAGTCCCAGCGCGGTCAGGACATGGCTGGGCCGCCCCGACCCGCTGGCACAGGCCGAGCCTGCGGAAAAGGCGATGTCGCGCAAATCGCTCATCAATCGGGCAACGTCCAGCCCGTCGCGGCGAATGTTGAGATTGCCATGCCAGCGCTGCGCCTCGCTGCCATTGAGAGTCCAGTCGGGAAGGATCGCGCGGGCGATTTGCCACAGCGCCTCAACATGTTCCCCATCCTTTATCCACAGGTCTTTACACAGGGCGGCCGCCGCACCGAATCCGGCACAGAGAGCGGGGCTAAGTGTCCCCGAACGCAACCCGCCTTCCTGCCCCCCGCCATGGATCAACGGCAAGAGCGAAACACCATCACGCAGCCAGAGCGCGCCAATCCCCTTTGGCCCGTACAATTTGTGGGCCGAAACCGCGATCATATCCGCCCCGTCAGGCGCGGCCATCTTGCCCGCCCCCTGCACCGCATCGCACAGAAACAAGGCGCCCGCCGCATGGGCACGCGCGGCTAGTTCGGCAATCGGTTGGACCGTGCCGATTTCATTGTTCACCTGCATCACCGCGACCAGATCGGTATCGGGCGCGATCTCTGCATCGGGCGGCACCAAACCGTCAGAGGATACCGGCAACACATCCACCACCGCCCCGCATGCCCGCGCCGTGTCCAATACGGCGGCATGTTCAATGGCCGAAACCGCGATGCGGCGCGGGCGCAGGCCCTGAATGGCCAGATTGATCGCCTCGGTCGCACCGCTGGTAAAGGTGACGTTGCCACCGGGCGGCAAAATGCCCGCAACCTGATCGCGGGCAACCGAAACGGCGGCGGCGGCGGCGCGGCCGGGCCTGTGCGGGCTGTGCGGATTGGCGAAACCATCGGCGCCCAGCCAGTAAAGCATCGCCTCTCGCGCTTCGGGGGCCAGGGGCGTTGTCGCCTGATAATCGAGATAGATCAACGCCGTACCCCACGCAAAACCTTGAGCAAGGCGGCCAGATCGTCGCGCGTCGTGCCGCGTCCGATGGAAACGCGGAAAACCTCGCGCGCCTCCTCCTCGCTTCGCCCCATGGCCAGAATGACCGGACTGGGCTTCAGGCTGCCGCTGCTGCATGCCGACCCCGCCGAAATAGCGATGCCGGCCATATCGGCGCGGATCAGCACCGTCGTCGCATTCACTCCGGGCAGGCGATAGGCACCAATGGTGGCGATACGTTCCGCGCCATGGCCGATGACTTCGCCGCCCATCTCGCGCAATTCATCCTCGAACCACCCGCGCAGGACGGCAGCCTGAAACAGCCAGGACCGATCCGCCTCCAGAGCCGTCGCAAGGCCCAGAATATAGGGCAAATTTTCCGTGCCGCCGCGATAGCCCCGCTCTTGTCCGCCGCTGGGCTGAAGCAGGCCGAAATTGCGCACCAGCAGCGCCCCGATGCCCGGAGGCGCGCCAATCTTGTGCCCGGCAATCGCAATCATGTCGGCATCGGGCAAAGGCAATTTCCCCGCCCCCTGCGCGCAATCGGCCAACCATACTGCGCCCTTGCCACGGATCGCTTCGCCCAGATCGGGCTGAATAACGCCGGTTTCATTGTTCACCTGCTGCACCGCGATCAGATCGACCGACGGCAAGGCGCCCGGATCAATCCGCCCCAAACGGTCCACCGGAATGATCGCGTCCCGTTCCGCCAAACGCGCAACGGCGGGATGCTCCACCCCGCTGGCCGCGCGGCGCAGGGCCTGCGCACGGGTGTAGCCAATGGCCAGCGCCTCGGTCGCCCCGCCAGTAAAGATCACTTCTCCGGGCCAGTTCAGCGCCTTTTTCACGCGGTCCCGCGCCGATTCCAGTTGCGCCCGCGCCCCGCGACCCGCCCCATGCTGGCTCGACGGATTGGCCCATTCGCGCATGCCTTCGACGATCGCCGATTGCACCTCGGGCAGGATCGGCGTGGTCGCGGCATGGTCAAGATAGATCGTCGACTTGGGCATTTTAGCGCTCTTTTACACTTGGGACCGCGAAATCATTGCTTTCGCTAGGCGGCTTTCTATATAGCGCATCGCTTCCAATCACAGTCCCCGCCGCAGGTTTTGCGCGAATTTTGCGTAATGGCCGCCGGATCTGTCCACTTGATCAGGGATTTGTTCGATGCCCGCAGTGATCTTTCCCGGCCCCGAGGGCCGCCTCGAAGGCCGCTTTCAACCCGGCACCCGCCCGCGCGCGCCCGTGGCGATGATCCTCCACCCGCACCCGCAGGCTGGCGGCACGATGAATGACCGCGTGACGCAGGCTATGTACAAGACCTTTGTCGCGCGCGGTTTTGCCACGCTGCGCTTTAACTTTCGCGGCGTCGGCCGTTCGCAGGGCAGCTTTGACAATGGCATCGGCGAATTGTCGGATGCGGCGGCGGCTCTCGACTGGGTCCAGTCGATCCACCCGGAATCGAGCACGACCTGGGTTGCCGGTTACAGCTTTGGCGCGCTGATCGCGATGCAACTCTTGATGCGCCGCCCGGAAATCCGCGGCTTCATCAGCGTGTCGCCGCCCGCCAACATGTATGATTTCAGCTTTCTGGCCCCTTGCCCGGCCAGCGGCATCATCGTGCAGGGCGCATCCGACACGGTCGTCACGCCCAATTCGGTGCAGAAGCTAGTCGATAAGCTGCGCACGCAAAAGCACATCACGATCCACCATGACGAGATCCCGCGCGCCAACCATTTCTATGAGAATGAACTCGACGAAATGATGCGTGCCGTGGACAATTACCTCGACATGCGGCTTTCCCCGGATTGCCCGATCCGTTGATCGGGCGGGCGCCGGATTGCTCGATCCGTTGATCTGCTGATCCGACAAAATGCAAAACGCCCGATCTAATGGTCGGGCGTTTTTGTTTCCCTCAACGCGGTGCCGATAGCGCAGCGGGGGCGGGCAAACTCCATATCGCCACATTGGCCCCCAAGACGACCGCCAGAACGATCATCAGGATCGCCTGTTTACGCACGCCGCGACGCCACAGCGCGCCCGATCCGATCACCAACAGGATAACGGCCAGAACGGCCAGCGACAGTGCCACATCCATCATCGATCAGGCCTTGCCGAAAAATCCTTTGGCAAAACCGATCACATCATTGACCGCGCTGCCATCGCCATCCCGGTCGAGCAGGCTGTTGATGGTCGAGAGGATTTGCGGATTGTTCTGCAAAACCTGCGACACCTGACTCAGGCTTTCAACGCCCCCCATCGCGCTGACCACCTGATTGAGTGTATCGGGAGCAAGTCCGGTCTGCTGCGCGGCGGCCTCGACCGTATCACCTTCCTGCGGATAGGCCTGACCCAATGCGGTAATGGCATTTTGCGCGGTGGCCGGATCAATCCCGACCTTTTGCGCGATGGCCGCAACATCAACATTTCCGGACAATTGGCCCAGTAAGGAATCAAGCAAGCTCATCTCATCACCCTCCGCATAAAGAGCGGCCAGCATGACACGCCATCACCCCGCCGCCAAGAATTTGTGGGCCATAAAGGGCAAAAGGCGCCAGCGACATTAGCCACCGGCGCCCCTCCTCTCACCAATCTTCCGTGGTGTATGCGCGAAACTGAAATCTAAAGCCGGACAGACAACAACCCATCGCACCGGCGCAACAGGCCAGCATGATCGGAAGTGTCATCAAACAGCTTGGTCAAAACCGAATACTCCGTAAGAATGACCCGCAACATATGGGCCACAACAACAACGGTCGATTCAAGAATGGCTATTCGAAACAATTGCTTTGCGAAGAGCCCCCCTCACGCAGTTGCATACGAATTGACGAGGCTTTTAATAGACGACACTTGGCACTACGTCAAATGGCAGATTGCATTTCCACCTGTTTCCACGAATTTGATGCCGATGCGCCACGCCCCTCCCATTGCGCCGCGCCCCGCCACAGGCTACCGCTCATGCCTGGTTCAGCCGTTCCATGCAGGGCGTTTTCGGGATGAGCAGTAACGAAAAACCCGCTTCTTTCACGCCCCCGCGCCACACGATTGCGTTGGTGGACGATGATCGTAATATTTTGACCAGTGTTTCCATTGGCTTACAGGCCGAAGGATTCACGACGCGGGTCTATGCCGACGGGGCCAGCGCGTTAAAGGCTTGTTTGGACAATCCGCCCGATCTGGCCATTTTCGACATCAAGATGCCGCGCATGGACGGGCTGGAACTTCTCCAACGGCTGCGTGAAAAATCCGCGCTGCCGGTCATTTTCCTGACCAGCAAGGACGAGGAGCCGGACGAGGCGCTCGGCCTTGCCATGGGTGCAGACGATTACATAACCAAGCCTTTCAGCCAGCGCCTGCTGGTCGCGCGAATCCGGGCCATCCTGCGCCGGGTCGAGGTCGCCCGCGCCGACGCAGGCGATTCGTCGCCCGACGCCCCGCCCGCCCCCGACATGGTGCAACGCGGCCGCCTCAGCATGGACCCGGCCCGCCATGAAGTCCGCTGGGACGATAAGCCCGTTTCACTGACCGTGACCGAATTCCTGATCCTCGAAACACTGGCCCAGCGCCCCGGAGTCATCAAAAGCCGCAACCAGTTGATGGACTGCGCCTATAATGATGACACCTATGTCGATGATCGCACCATCGATTCGCACATCAAGCGCCTGCGCCGCAAATTCCGTCAGGTTGACCCGACATTTTCGGCCATCGAAACGCTTTATGGCGCGGGCTATTCCTTTTCCGAGGGCGGATGAGCGGGCCGGAGGGACATATACCGCGCCGCCCGACCTATATGCGCGGCGGCCCGTGGCGCGGCGTTTCGCTGACCACGCGCATTCTGGCAGTCAATGTGATCGTGTTGGCGCTGATTGCGTTCAGCCTTTTGTACATCGATTCCTATCGCCGCGAAGTGTTGGGCGAACGTTTCAAGCGGGCCAGCGGCGAGGCCGAGATTGCCGCCGAGGCTCTGGCCCAAGCATCGGATGACAAACGCGCGCAGGTTTTGACCACCATTGGCCGCCGCCACGCGCTGCGCCTGCGCCTTTTCCGCCCCGATGGCGCGTTGGAGGCGGACAGCTTTCTGCTTGCTCCACCATCCTTCCATCTGGCCGATCCCGCAATCCAGCCGTGGTATATGCAGGCCGCGCGCATTCTTGATCGCGGCATGGACGCCATTCTGGGTGCGCCAGAAGTGCCGGCCTATCGTGAACCCAAATCACCCGTACACGCCAATGACTGGCCCGAAGTGATCGAGGCGCGCAAAAGCGGACAGACTGCCGTGCGCGAAAGATATGCCCCCGACCGCACCCCGATCATCAACGCCGCCACCCCCGTCGGACGCCGGGGACAGGTATTGCTGGTCCAGCAAAATGCCCGCGATGTGACACAAAGCGTGCGCGATGCACGGCAGACATTGGCCATTGTGGTAGCGATTGCATTGCTGCTGACGGTCTATCTCTCGCTGTTTTTGGCGCGCACGATTGTCCAGCCATTGCGCCATTTGGTGCGTGCATCGGTGCGGGTGCGATTGGGGCGTGACCGGACGGTGGTGGTGCCACGTTTGCCGGATCGCGGCGATGAAATCGGGCTGCTGGCACGCGCCTTGTCCGATATGACCGAGGCCCTGCGGCAAAGGATGGACGGGGTGGACCGCTTTGCCGCCGACGTTGCGCATGAGATCAAAAACCCTCTAGCTTCATTGCGCAGCGCGCTGGAGTCATTGGATAAAATTGATGATCCCGATTTGCGGCGCCAATTGATGGACATTGCCAATCACGATGTTCAGCGCATGGACCGATTGATCAGCGAAATTGCCGAAGCAAGCCGGATCGATGCCGAATTGGCCCGCACAAAATTTGAACCGGTCGACCTGATCGTGCTGGCCGATGCGATGATTGGTGCGCGCGGGCGACGGGGCGCGAACCGTGATTGCCGCCTGACGCTGGAATATGCCGGCGATCATGAAGCCATCGTCGCAGGCGTTGCCGCAAGGTTGGAGCGGGTGCTGGAAAACCTGCTCGACAACGCGGTATCCTTTTCGCCGCCGGGCGGCATAATTCGTGTCGGGATTACGGCTTTGGTCGAACATGTTCTGGTCGAAGTCCGGGACGAAGGCCCCGGCATTCCGCCACAGGCCCGCGAGAGGGTGTTCGAACGTTTCCACTCGCTGCGCCCGGCGGGTGAGGATTTCGGGTCGCATTCCGGGCTGGGACTGGCCATCGCGCGCACCATTGTCGAGGCGCATGACGGCACGCTGACCGCCCGCGATCCCCTGCCCGGTGAACGCGGGGCAAGGCTGGTGATTGAATTGCCCACCTATCACCACGAGGCCGAGGAAGAATGAGCCAGTGGGCCAGACAATCGACATGCGTGGCCATCGAAGGCCGAGCCATGTTGATCGAAGGCGCGCCGGGCGTTGGCAAATCCTCGCTCGCACTGGCGCTGATAGACCGAGGCGCGGTGCTGATCGGCGATGACAGTGTTATGCTGGAGGAACGTGAGGGCGCGCTCTATTCCCTGCCCCATCCCAATACGCATGGGTTGATGGAGGTGCGCGGCGTAGGCCTTGTTGCCATGCCGGTCGCGCCCTTGGCCCCGGTGGCGCTGATGCTGCGTCTGGATGAAGGCGCGCCGCGGTATATTGAGCAGGCCCCGACAACGATTGTCGGCGAAATTTCCTTGCCGTGCATCACCTTATGGCCAGGTGCATCGGCATTGGCGCTGCGCGCGGAAATGGCGTTGCGGGTGCATGGGCTGAAGGTATGAAACGCGCCGGAAACTCTGATTAACCCTGAGATTGCTTTAATTAGCGTAAGACAGCCCTCTTCACTTTTTAACGGTCTGGGCGCACAGAAGGCAAATGACAGCCTCGGACATACATCCCGCCGCTTCGGACAGCCTTACCTTGCATGGCACTCCGGACAAGCAGCGCATCCTGTTGGTGACGGGCGTGCTGGGCGCGGGAAAGACCACGGCGCTGCGGGTTTTGGAGGATTTGGGGTGGGAAACCATCGACAATTTCCCCATCCGCTTTCTTGAACGCCTGCTCGATACCAGCCGGGAAGATCACGGACTGGGCACGCCCTTGGCCATCGGTTTCGATTCGCGCACGCGTGGGTTTGATCCCCAATCGGTGATTGCACTGGTTAAACGGTTGAGCACGCGGCAAGATATCGAACTGGCGACGCTCTATCTGGATTGCAGCGTGGGCGAATTGGAGCGGCGTTACAACGAAACCCGCCGTCGCCACCCCATGGCAACCGAAATGCCCGTTGCCACCGGCATTTCGGCCGAACGCGACATGATGGAGCCGCTGCGCCGCTGGGCCGATATCGTCATCAACACGACGGCCTTTTCGACCAATGCATTGCAACAGGCGATGCGCGAACAATTTGCCCCTGATTCGGGCCCGGCGTTAACCTTGACCATCACCAGTTTCGGCTTTTCCAAGGGGATGCCGCCACTGGCCGATTTTGTTTTCGACATGCGCTTTCTGGACAATCCGCATTGGGACAAAGTCTTGCGCCCGATGACCGGGAAAGAAGGCCCCGTTGGCGATTTTATCCGCAAGGACCCCGCCTTTGACGAGGCATTTACCCGGATCCGCGACATGCTGTTGCTGTTGCTGCCCCGCTTTCAACATCAGGGCAAAGCCTATGTCCATGTGGCGTTTGGTTGTACCGGCGGGAGACACAGGTCGGTTTTCATGGCCGAACAAATCGGCGCAGCCTTGCGCGCATCGGGATTTTCGCCCACAATGATTCACCGTAATCTGGGTTCACGCGCGGCCGACCTGGTGGAAGGAGTAGCGGCGCGATGAAACCCAACGCCTGTTTGCCTGCGAAAGGTCTTGCTCCCCACATGCCCTGCGCCTTTACCGTCAAGTTTCCACGAATGATGTTTGAGAATTGGGCATGATTGGCCTTGTTCTGGTAACCCACGGCCATCTGGCCGAGGAATTCGTTCGTGCGATGGAGCATGTGGTTGGCCGCCAAGAGGCCGTGGCAACCGTCTGTATCGGCCCCAATGACGATGTCGAACGCCGCCGCAAGGAAATTGCCGAGGCGATCAAGAATGTCGACAGCGGAGAAGGCGCGATCATCCTGACCGACCTGTTCGGCGGAACACCGTCAAATCTGGCCATTTCGCTGATGGAAGCGGGCCGGGTCGAGGTGATTGCCGGGATCAATCTGCCGATGCTGATCCGCCTGGCCGGCGCGCGCAAGGGCGCGAGCGTTCAGGTGGCCATCAGCGCGGCGCGCGACGCCGGGCGCAATTACATAACAATAGCGTCCGAATTTCTGGGCCAGGAAGCCTGAAAACAGGTGAGAGGGAAGCATGGGTGAAGCACGGGAAACCGTTGAAATCGTGAATGCAAAGGGCCTGCACGCCCGCGCAAGCGCGAAATTTGTCAATATGGTGGCGATGTTGCCGGGCGGCTTGAACGTCAAGGTCGTCAAGGACGGGACGGAGGCTGCGGGTGGTTCGATCCTCGGCCTGATGATGCTGGGCGCGGCGCGTGGCGACAATGTCGACATCGTGGTGGCCGGTGACGGCGCTGATCTGGCGCTGGCCAAACTGTCTGGTCTGGTCAAAGACGGATTTGGCGAAGACTAGACCCAATGGGTTCGACAGGACGACGCCGGGTGGTTATAGGCCCGGCAGTTTTCCTGTTTCCCCACAAGGCTTGCCTCTGACATGCGCCGCAACATCACCGGCTTTTCCAATCCCACGGTCAAATTCCTGCGTTCGCTGCGGGAAAAAAAGTTGCGCAAGCGTGAGGGCCGTTTTCTGGCCGAAGGTTTGCGCCTGCTGACCGATGCGCGGGAAAGCGGGCGCTTGCCGGAAACTTTGGTTATGGCTGAGGGACGCGATCCTCATCCCTTGCTCGATGCGCTGGAACTGGCCGTGCTGGATGCGGGCGGCGATGTGATCGAAACCAGCGAGGATATTCTTTCCAAGATCACCGGCAAGGATAACCCGCAGGCGATCTGCGGCGTGTTCCGCGAATTCGATACCTCGCTGAACATCATTGACCGCCATAGCGCGCCAATCTGGCTAGTGGCGCAGGCGATGCGCGATCCGGGCAATCTGGGCACGATGCTGCGTACCGCCGATGCGGTGGGTGCCGGTGGATTGATTCTCCTCGACGATTGCGTCGATCCGTTCAGCGTCGAGGCCGTCCGCGCCAGCATGGGTGCTATCTTTACCGAAAAACTGGCCGTGGCGCGTTGGGAAGAGTTTCTCCCCTGGCTGCGCGGCGGTGAAGGCCAATTGGTGGCGGCCAGCCTGCGCGAAGCCGTGCCCTATCGCGGCGCGCCCTATGCGGGGCCGTGTTTCATCATGGTGGGCAACGAATCGCGCGGGTTGCCAGAGGAATATGAAATGGCCTGTGACCTGCGCGTGACGATGCCGATGAAGGGCCGCGCCGACTCGCTCAACGCCGCCGTCGCGGGCGCCGTTCTGGCCTATGAAGTCCTTGCGACGCTTGACGCCTAATCGCCAGAAACAAAGGCCGTGATGACCCAGCGGCCCTTTATACGTTCGGCCATGATGCGATAATCGGTGACGGAACGCAGGCTTTTGGTGGCGACATAGCCCTGAAGCTTGCCGTGGCCGAGAACCGACACTTTCTGACGCTGACGACGCGGTTCCCATGGGCCGTTCAATTCGCTCATCGCCCAATCGATCCGGGCCAGTTCCTGCGCGCCCGACGGCCCGGCATAGAGCGGCACGTCCCGCCCCATGATCAATTGTCCCGCCGCCGGGTCATCAAGCGCAAAGCTTTTGGAGAAATACCAAGGCATCGTCGCAACGCCCCGGTGCCGCCTGCACCCAAGTTTCAGGACTTGATCGAGCGCCCGCCATAGACCGGCGCCATCACGCGACCTTAACCGACGCGCCAGTTCAGCGTTACCGCTGCCTCCTCCAAAATCGAGTTTAACATCGGGATCAACAAAGCGGATTAAGCCTTTGATATCACGATCACGAACCGATCGTACAATCTCACTGCGAAAAATAATGAAGCCGGGAATCGAGGCGCATTCATCGCGCGGTGCCAATCGGCCATCGACATGAACCGCAGAGGGAAGCCCGGCAAAAGCCGACACCGGGATCAACGTCAATACAAACCCCAGCGCTGGCCCCCACCTTGTCATCCGATCATTCCCCGTCTGGCCAAGGCAGCGCCGAAGGTTCGACCACATCGCCATGGCGCGGCTGACTTTCGACCAACACGACATCTTCGATCTCGCGCTTGCCGATTTCGATCCCCTTGTCGCGCAGGCGGCGGCCACTGGCCATCACATTGCGTTCAAAGCTACCGACGAACTTGTTGTAATTGTCCACGGCACTGGTCAATCCGCCGCCAACGCGCTTTAGGTGATCGCCCGCAACCGCCAGTCGATCATACAATTCGCCGCCAAGACGGCCGATCTCGCGGGCTTCCTGCGCCAGCATATCCTGTTTCCACACCATTGCCACCGTGCGTGCAATCGCAACTAAATTCGTAGGTGTCGCCAGCAGGACCTTGTTACGGAACGCGAAATCCCAAAGCTCAGGATCTTTCTCCATCGCGGCGGCCACAAAGTGTTCGCCCGGCACAAACATCACGACATAATCGGGCGCTTCGGCAAACTGGCTCTGATAGGACTTGGTCGCCAGCGTTTGCACATGGCCCCGCATGCTGGCCACATGGCGGGCCAGAGCAATGTCGCGCGCCACGTCATCACTGGCCTCAAACGCCTCCTGATAGGCGTTGAGCGAGACCTTGGCGTCGATCACCAGTTTCTTTTGCCCCGGTATCGAAACGATAGCGTCGGGACGCAACCGCCCTTCCTCGGTGTCGATCGAATGTTCGGTGACGAAATCGGTATGTTCGGAAAGACCGCATTGTTCCAAGACGTTACGCAGCGCCTGTTCACCCCAGCGCCCACGCGCCTTGGGAGCATTGGTCAGAGCATTGCCAAGACGCGCCGCTTCTTCGCGCACCTTTTCCTGACCATCACGGATCGATTGGATGAGGCCGGTCAACTGACCAAAAGCATCGACGCGCCCTTGTTCCAGAGCCGCAACCTGTTCCTCATAGGCCTTCAACCGGGCGCCGACCGGGGCCAGAACGGTGCTGATCCGCTCGGCCTGCTTTTCCTCGCTCTGGCTAAATCGCGCCTCGGCACGAGACAGGAAAGCTTCCTGCGCCTTTTCCAGAACGCGCGCACCGGCAACCTCGAACTCCCGCCGCAACTGATCCTGCGATTCGAGAAGCAGGCGCTTCTGCTCTTCAAAATGCTCTGCCTGCGCGCGCAAAGTTGCCAGATCGCCCTGCGCCCGAAGCATATCGGCCCGCGCGCGGTCCAGATCATGCGCCAAGGTATCCGCCCGCGCAGCCCGTTCACTGGCCGCGGCAAGGTCGGTAATCGCACGGCGGAACCGTTCATCCAGTTCCGCAAACGCTTTTTCGCGCTCGGAAACCCTTACCTGCAAATCGGCCAAAGGGCGGCGGCCAAAAAACCAGCCCAACCCCAGCCCCGCAAGCAAGGCCACAAACACAAAAACGGCAGATTCCACGGTTCACTCCAATCAGAACGAACCGTGAACCTAGGCCGTTAACGCCGCTAGATCAAGCCAGCTTGCGCGCCTTTTCCAGCTTCTTGAGCGCCATGTTACGTTTCAGACGCGAAAGATGGTCGATAAACAGGATGCCTTCGAGATGGTCGATCTCGTGCTGGATGCAGGTGGCCATCAGGCCCTCCATCGCTTCCTCATGCACGGTCCCGTCCAGATCCTGCCAGCGCAGGCGGCAGGTCGCGGGGCGTTCCACCTCGGCGTAAATGTCGGGGACCGACAGGCAGCCTTCCTGATAGACCGAAAAATCTTCCGACGGATCAAGGATTTCCGGGTTGATAAACACATGCGGTTCACGCTTCACCGGCTGATGCGTATGTTCATGCCCGCCGTGCGATGTGCAGACTTCGGGTTCGGCATCGGGGTCTTCAGGCTGAAGATCGACCACCACCACGCGCAGCGGCACGCCCACCTGAATGGCGGCAAGGCCAATGCCCGGCGCGTCATACATCGTTTCAAACATGTCCGCGACAAGCGTCTTGAGCTCATCATCAAACACGGTGACAGGGGCAGAAATCTGCTTCAGGCGCGCATCGGGCGCTTCCAGGATCGGTCGAATAGCCATAGGCCGCAGATAGTCTCACCCCGCCCCCGGCGCAAGGCGGTCCGTCCGATTTCTGTCATCGACCGGGACTAAACCGGACGCCTTGCCCGCAAGGCCTGCGCCAAAGTGCCTTCGTCAAGGTAATCCAGTTCACCCCCGACCGGCAAGCCATGCGCCAATTGGGTAACGCGGACCGGCATACCCTCCAGCCTTTCGGCGATGTAATGCGCGGTTGTCTGCCCCTCCAGCGTGGCATTCATGGCCAGAACGACCTCGTCCACACCGCCCGCCGCCACGCGGTCAATCAGGGGCGCGATCGACAGATCCTCTGGACGCACGCCATCCAGCGCCGACAAACGCCCGCCCAACACATGATAGCGCCCGGTAAACAGCCGCGCCCGGTCCAGCGCCCACAGATCGGCCACATCCTCCACCACGCAGATCGAGCGCGCATCCCGGCGCGGATCGGCGCAAATGGCGCAAGGGTTGGTCGTATCGACATTGCCGCAGGTGGTGCATTCGACCAGCCGGTCCTGCAACACCTCCAACGCATCACGCAATTGGCCCAGCGCCGTATCCCGGCGTTTGATCAACCACAGCACCGCCCGCCGCGCGCTGCGCGGGCCCAGCCCCGGGATACGCGCCAATACCTGCGCCAGTTGTTCGATCTCTTGCGATGCCATGCCGGTCCAGATAGGGCGGCGCGGAGCAAAGGCAAAGAGCCGGAAAGTGACTTATGCGCATCATCTATATGGGCACGCCCGAATTCGCCGTTCCGGCGCTGGATGCTTTGGTGGCCGCGGGCCATGACGTGGTGGCCGCCTATACTCAGCCGCCGCGCCCCGGTGGCCGCCGTGGCCGCGAATTGACGCCCAGCCCTGTGCATAAGCGGGCGCAGGAATTGGGCATTGAGGTCCGTCATCCGGTGTCGTTGAAGGGTGCGCAGGAACAGGCCGATTTCGCCGCCTTGAACGCCGATGTCGCGGTTGTGGCCGCCTATGGCCTGATCCTGCCGCGTGCGGTTCTGGCCGCGCCGCGCCATGGTTGCATTAACCTGCATGGCTCGCTCCTGCCCCGGTGGCGCGGCGCGGCGCCGGTACAGCGCGCCATTCTGGCCGGAGACGCGGAAACAGGCGTCGGCATCATGCAGATGGAGGCGGGACTGGACACCGGCCCGGTTCGCCTTGAAGGGCGTACGCCGATTGCGGACAAGACCACCGGCGAATTGACACTGGAATTGGCCGAAATGGGGGCGAGTCTGATCGTTCAGGTTCTTGCCGATCTCGACGCCTATCCAGCGAAGGCCCAGAGCGACGATGGCATCACCTATGCCCACAAAATCGACAAAGCCGAAGCGCGGCTGGATTTCAGCGCTGATGCCGCGCAAGTCCTGCGCCAGATCCGCGCCTTCATGCCCGCGCCGGGTGCTTTTTTTGAGCTGGAGGGTGAGCGGTATAAGGTGTTGTCGGCGGAGTTGTCCGATGGTGATGGCGATGCCGGCGTGACACTGGACGATGCCCTAACCATCGCCTGCGGCAGCAGCGCAATCCGCGTCACCTCCATTCAGCGCGCCGGAAAGCCCGCCATGCCCGTGGGCGATCTGCTTCGCGGTCGACCGATTGCCGCGGGGACCGTGCTGGCATGACGCGCTTTGCCTTTACGCTGGAATTTGACGGCACGCCCTTCATGGGCCTGCAACGCCAGACCCATGGCCCTTCGGTCCAGCAAGCCGTCGAAGAAGCGATCCAGCGCGTGACCGGCGAAGAAGCCTTGATGTATGCCGCCGGGCGAACCGATGCGGGGGTCCATGCGCTGTTCATGCGCGCCCATGCCGATATCCAAAAGGACATCGCCCCGTTTCGCCTGATGGAGGCAATGAATTATCATCTGCGCCCCAACCCCATCGCGGTGCTGGATTGCCAAGTGGTGGCCGACGATTGGCACGCACGATTTTCCTGCATCGGGCGCAGCTATATCTATCGCATAGTCAACCGCCGCGCACCGCTGACTTTTGGGCGGAACCACGCGTGGCTGATTGGCAAACCTCTGGATGCCGAAGCCATGCATGAGGCGGCGCAATTGCTGGTGGGACACCATGATTTCACCACTTTCCGATCGGTCCATTGCCAATCGGCCTCGGCGCTCAAGACGCTCGACAGCCTTTCGGTGCGGCGAGAAGGCGAGCAGGTGATCATCGAAACCGCCGCGCGTTCCTATCTGCACCATCAGGTCCGCTCGATGGTGGGGGCGCTGTCTTTTGTCGGCCTTGGGCAATGGCCGGTGGAACGGGTGGGTGAAGCGCTGGCTGCGCGTAATCGGCAGGCATTGCCGGTGAATGCGCCGCCCGATGGGTTGTTTTTCAACCGGGCGGTTTATCCGGGGGAGTAGGAAGGGATTAATGCGAGGGACGCGTCCCTCGCGCTCCCATTGCTGTCTTCGCTGCGCGCCGATTAGACCTTAGGTTTTAGGCGCAACGTTCCAAAATTAAAGCCTGCGGCGCCATTTATCCGCGCCGCAGGCTTTAAAAATCATCACACTACCACGGGACCAAAGCGCAACCCCAAAATGGGATTGCAAAGGGGCCAAGTCCCTTTGCCCGCCGGAGGCAAATCTCAAACACTCAACGCCCCGCCTTCATACAGCCATAGCGCACAACAATCGCCCCATTTTGCCGCGCAATCAGCCCGGCAAACGGAATAACCGAAAGGCTGCTATATTTGCTCCATTCGAGGAAATAGTCCTCTCGCTTGGCCGCAGCGCGCTTCTTCAGCTCGGCGGCACTTTGCGGAGTAAGGACTAGCTTACCTTTGGCGTTGGGCCGATAGGTCGCCGTCCAGAAAGGATCGTTGATATAGTGACCATGCCTTGCCAGCGACACCACACGTCCGGCGGCATCGAGACCATACGTATCCTCAACGTAGCTATCTTCGCTTTCGGTTCCCAAAAGCAGCCGGGTCACCGCCCCGCCCTGCCACTGCATTTCCGCCCATTCCACGGCTGTCTCGCCGGTTCGGGCAGCCTTTTGCATTTGGGCCGAGGTACGATACGCGCACCAACGCTGAGGACCTTCTTCCTGACCTCCAAAGGCCAGAAAGAAGGCCAATGCAGCAACAGGCATCAAGCCCGCGCCACCACGCTTTCGGGCAGATCGGTGCCAAACACGCGCTGATAATATTCGGCCACCAATACGCGCTCGGTCTCATCGCACTTGTTGAGGAACGAGAGGCGGAAAGCGAAACCAGCGTCCTTGAAGATTTCGGTGTTCTGCGCCCATGTGATGACGGCGCGCGGCGACATCACGGTCGAAATATCGCCGTTGATAAACCCAGCGCGGGTCAGGTCGGCCACGCGCACCATGTCGGCGATCGTCTTTTCGGGCAGGCCGGGCACCTTCTTGTGGACGATGCCCGTTTCAGTCGCGTGGGGCAGATAGTTCAGCGCAACGACCATGTTCCAGCGGTCCATCTGGCCCTGATTGATCGCCTGCGTGCCGTGATACAGGCCCGACGTATCGCCAAGGCCCACCGTATTGGCCGTGGCAAACAGGCGGAACCACTTGGACGGGCGGATCACGCGGTTCTGGTCCAGCAGGGTCAGCTTGCCCTCGGTTTCCAGCACGCGCTGGATCACGAACATCACGTCCGGGCGGCCCGCGTCATATTCGTCGAACACCAGCGCGGTCGGCGTTTGCAAAGCCCAAGGCAGCAGGCCTTCGCGGAATTCGGTAACCTGCTTGCCATCCTTCAAGACAATGGCATCACGCCCGATCAGGTCGATACGGCTGATATGCGCGTCAAGGTTAATGCGGATACAGGGCCAGTTCAGACGCGCGGCCACCTGTTCGATATGGGTCGATTTGCCCGTGCCGTGATATCCCTGAACCATCACGCGGCGGTTAAAGGCAAATCCCGCCAAAATCGCCAGCGTGGTGTCCGGGTCGAACACATAGGTGTCGTCGCGGTCGGGCACGCGTTCGTCCGCCACCGAAAAGGCGGGGACTTTCATATCGATATCAATGCCGAACACCTCGCGCACATCAACGGTGATGTCGGGGGCGCTCAGGATCGTGGTCGAGCGGCTGTCGGGCTGAATGTTCTGAATCTCGGTCATCGCGGGAAACTGCTAGCCGCTGCTTCTCGCGGCTGCAATATGTTTACTGGGTTCTGAAAACAGAATCGCTTGGGGAAAGGAATTATCATGAAACTTTATGGTGCCCTGTTTTCGCCCTTCGTGCGCAAGGTTGCGGTCGTGGCCGCGGAAAAAGGGATCGAACTGGACACTCCCGCCTTCAGCTTTGCCGATCCATGCGAGGACTTCCTGAAAGCCAGCCCCTTTCGCAAAATCCCCGCGATTTGCGACGGCGATTATCATCTCAGTGATTCCACCGCGATCTGCGCCTATTTCGACGCTCTGGTCCCCAACCCGCCGATCTATCCGGTCGACGCCCGCGCAAGGGGCCGCGCCGTCTGGTTCGAGGAATTGGCCGACACGATCATGGTGCCCGCGATTGGCCCGGCGATCTTTAACCGCTTTGTCCTGCCCCGGTTGCGCGGGGTTTCGGGCGATGAAGAATCTGCGCTGGCGGCTATCGCAAAATTCAACGACGTGTTGGCCTATCTGGAAAGCGTGACGCCGCAGCAAGGCTGGCTTGCAGGAGAATTTTCACTGGGCGATATTTCGGTGGCCAGCCTGTTGCGGACCATCGAGTACATCGACGCCTCACCGGACCGGGAACGTTTTCCCCTTATCACCGCATGGTATGACCGCGTTACCGCTCGACCGGCGTGGCAAAAGGTGGCTGTTCAGGAAGCGGCGCTCGTCTCAGCCTGACCAGAGGTAACCTGTGGTGGCAAGGCAAAGCAACGGGCGAACATCATGGCCGTATAGGCATCGCCCGTCAGCGCCACTTCCGGCAATGTGGCCAGCGGCGCCTTGCCATAGATAAAGCTTTTGAGTGGAGCGGTGTTGGGAACGGTCAGCGTGAAGTCGCCCTGCCCGTCCCCGCGCTCAATAGACAAAGCGCCGCCCTGCAATTGCACCGTAAAGCTTTCGCGCCCGATGGTGATCGTGCCGCGCATATCCATCGCCCCGGCTTTTTCCGGCACGATCAGCGCCTTTAACGACAACATCAGCGACACCGGTGAAAGCGCCAGCGACATATCGCGATCCGGCGACATCAACGCCCATCGGCACATGCCAATCAGGATCGGTTCCACCGCACGGCCCCATGCCGTCAAACCGTAAAGTCGGTCGCCTTCTTTACGAACCAGCCCCGATGCCTCAAACCCCGTCAGCCTCTCGGTCAGCACCCTCGCGCTGATCCCCGGAAGAGCAAAGCGCAGATCGGTAAACCGCCGCGCGCCCAGCATAAGTTCGCGTAAAACCAGCCCCGCCCAGCGTTCACCCAGCAGCTCCATACCCAGCGCCGCGCCGCATGCGTCGCCATACCAACGGCCATGGCCGTCGGTCATTTTGGGTTCGGTTACTTTTTCCAACTTCATAGTTGTATTTTGTAACCAGAGTGCCACGCTCTGTCGATACGAATCGCATCTGTTTTGGGGAGAAGATGCATGGAACCGCTCTTGGGCCAATGGATCTGGTACGAATTGATGACCAAGGACGCCGCGGGGGCCAAAAGCTTCTATGAAAAGGCGATTGGCTGGACCATCACACCGGGCGCCGAAGCACCTCTGTTTTATGGTCATATCGCAAGGTCGGATGGACGACAAGTAGGCGGAATTCTGCCACTTTCCGACGACAGCCTGGCACAGGGCGCGCACCCGATGTGGGTGGGCTATATCGCCGTTGATGATCTGGACGCGACACTGGCACAGGTGATCGAACGCGGCGGGCGCGCCCTGATGCCCCGCATGGACATTGCCGAGGGCAGCTTTGCCATGGTCATGGACCCTTGGGGTGCTTGCTTCTATCTGATGCGCCCCACCCCCGCCCCCGACAGCGCCCCCTCGGTCGCCTTTTCCCCGCGTGATGCGCAAAGCATGGGGTGGAACGAACTTTACACCGGCAATTTCGATGAAGCGCTTGGCTTTTATACCGAAATCTTCGGCTGGGCGCCCGCCGGATCGATGGATATGGGCGATTATGGTACCTATCAGTTCCTGTCGCACAAGGATGTGGTGATCGGCGCGATGATGCCAAAACCGCCGCATGTGCCGGTGGGCGGGTGGAACCACTATATCCGCGCCGCCGATTTCGACGCCGCCCATGCCGCCGTGGTTGCGGCGGGCGGCACTGTGCTGCACGGCCCCAGTGAAGTTCCGGGCGGCGACTGGATTATCAATGCGATAGATCCGCAAGGGGCCCCCTTTGCCATCGTGGGCCAGAAATTGGCTTGATAAGGGCGATATTTGCGATATCGTTCCGCAAATGTTCCAATGAGGATGCACCATGGCCAGCTATACGTTTTTCACCAATCCGATGTCGCGCGGCCAAATCGCTCGTTGGGCGCTGCATGAGGTTGGCGCCGATTACGAACAGGTGATCGTGGAATATGGAAAGCCCAAGCCGGAGGCGTTGCTGGCGGCCAATGGATTGGGCAAATTGCCGACGTTGGTGCATCACACGGCGCAGGGTGAATATCCCATCGCCGAAACCTCGGCCATCTGCGCCTATCTGGCCGAAACCGAGGCGGATGGCACGCTGGCCCCCACGGCGCAGGAACGGGCGGCCTATTACCGCTGGCTGTTCTTTGCCGCAGGGCCGTTGGAACAGGCGATCACGGCCAAATCCATGGGTTTTGAACCCAATGAGCGTCAGAAGGTTAGCGTCGGTTACGGCTGTTATGATCTGGTTGTCGAAACGCTGGCCGCGCATTGCCGAGACAATGATTTCGTGTGCGGGGCGCGATTTACCATGGCCGACGTCTATGTGGGCAGCCATGTCCTGTGGGGCACGATGTTCAAGACATTGCCCGAATTGCCCGAATTTCTGGCCTATGGCGCGCGTTTGGCCGAAAGGCCGAAATATGCCGAGGCCAAGGCCATCGACCACGCCATGATCGCCGCAGCGCAGGAAGCCAAGGCATGAGCGACTGGGGCAAAAGCAAAGGCACGCTTTGCCTGTGGTATGACAAGGCCGTGCATGGCGGCGCAGAGGCTGCGGCGCAATTTTACGCCGCGCTCTTTCCCGATACGGCGGTGGGTCATGTCATGCGCTCGCCCGGCGATTATCCGGGGGGCAAGGCGGGCGATGCGCTGGTGGTGGAATTCACGCTGCTGGGCTTTGCCTGCATCGGCCTGAATGGCGGCGGGCATACACAGCACACCGACGCCTTTTCAATGCAGGTCAGCACCGAGACGCAGGAGGAAACCGACCGTTACTGGGATGCCTTGATCAGCGACGGCGGACGGACAATGGCTTGCGGATGGTGCGTCGACCGTTGGGGCATCCGGTGGCAGATAACGCCGCGCGCGTTGATCGAAGGCATGGGCGATCCCGATCCGGTGGCGCGAGCACGGGTCTTTGCCGCGATGCAGACCATGGTGAAGGTGGACATCGCCGCCATTGAAGCCGCAAGACGCGGAAACGCATGATGCACGAATTATCCATCACCCGCTTTATCGCCGCCCCGCCGGAAAAGGTCTGGGACGTTCTGGTCAATCGCCAAAATGAATGGTGGTGCCCCGCCCCATGGCGTGCCGAGGTGACGCTTCAGGATCGTCGCCCCGGCGGCGCGTGCGAAATGACCATGTTCGGCCCCAATGGCGAGGAAGTGCCCTTGCGCGGCATCTATCTGGCATGGGACGAAGGGCGGCGGTTTGTCACCACCGATGCGGTCAATGGCGATCTGGAACCGGCCGGACCGTTCATGATCGGCATTTGGGAAGTGGCGCCCGAAGGCGATGGCACCCGCTATACCGCCAGCGCCCGCCATTGGACCGCCGAGGCCAAGGATCAGCACGAAGCCATGGGCTTTACCCAAGGATGGGGCGCCTGCGCCGACCAACTGGCCGCCTTGGCGCAGGCGTAAATGCGTCAGGCCATGCCGGGCAATTTGCGCAGCATTTGATAGGCTTCGACCACCTGTTGCAGCTTGGATTCGTGCCGCCGGTCGCCGCCGTTGCGGTCGGGGTGATAACGGTGGAGGAGATCGGAATAGCGCACCCGCAATTCCCGCCGACTGGCATCGACGCCAAGCCCCATCGTGTCGAGGGCGCGCTTTTCATCAAGGCTGACCATGCGCCCGTCGGGCCATGCCATCGGGCGCATCGCCTCCTTGGCGCGGCGCGCACGTTGGCTGATCGCGTCCAACGGATCGGAAAAATCGGCCCAGCGCGGGGCCGAATCGATACCCGCCGTCGGGCGAAAGGCGCGGGCTTCCTGTTCCCAGCCGTGGATGGGCGATTGCGCGGCCCAGATTTCCTCCGGGCTCATCCCTTCGAAATAGTCATATCCGGCGTTGAAGGCGCGGATATGTTCAAGGCAAAACCACCGGAAATTGCCCGGCCCGTCAAAGCCGGAAGCCTTTGCGCCCGGTGCGCGGAATTCGCCTGCTTCGTTGCATCCGGGCCATTCGCATGCCCGATGGGAACCTTTTACCCTGCCGTGAAATCGATCCTGAACCATCTTTCTCCCTTGGCGAAATATGGGCTAGGAGAAAAGACCAAGCTTTTGAGGAAACCTTATGTCCGGCCCGCTCGCCCAGGAAATCACACAACGTCTTACGGCCGCTTTTGCTCCCGAACGGTTGGAGGTGATCAATGATTCGCATCATCACGCCGGTCATATGGGCGACGACAAATCGGGCGAATCGCATTTTACCGTTGTCATTCAGAGCGCCGCCTTTGCCGGGGTGAACCGCGTGATGCGCCAACGTCTGGTCAATCAGGCGCTGGGCGACATTCCGGGCCAGCGGGTCCACGCCTTGGCCATCAAGGCTTCGGCCCCCGGCGAGGGCGCATGACCACCCGCCGCATCCGCCGCGCCTCGCGCATTCTGCTGCTCAATGGCGCGGGTGAATTGCTGCTGTTCCGCTTTACCCCCGACGACCGCGCCCCCTTCTGGTGCGCGCCGGGGGGCGAGGCCGAGGAGGGCGAAACCTATGACGAAGCCGCCACGCGTGAATTATGGGAAGAAACCGGCATTCGCGCCGATTGCGGCCCCGAAGTTGCCCGCGTAATCAGCGATTTCGTGACGCTGGCCGGTGAACCTGTGACGGGGGACGACCGCTATTACCTGCTGCGCATGGACAATCCGATCATCGACACGGCAGGCCATACCGAAACCGAACAGGCCGTGATGCGCGAATATCGCTGGTTTGCGCATGGTGAGATCGCCGGTTGGCCCGAAACGATCTATCCCTATGACCTGACCGAAATGCTGGAGCGGGTATTGGCCAAGGCTTGACGATACCCGTTAACCCATGCGCCAAGGCCGCGCGCCGTTCTGATCGCAATGGCGCGCCAGTCCTTTCAAAGTCTCACGCACATGGACGATTTCCATGATCGGATTCTCTGTTGTCATGGCGGTTGCTCTGGGCTTCAATGCAAACTAATGCGGCGCGCATGTCTTTCTCGTCCAAACCGCTCACCTTTGCGATCCCCAAGGGGCGCATCCTCGATGAAGCTCTGCCGTTGATGGCGCGCGCTGGTGTCGTGCCCGAAGCGGAGTTCCATGACAAGAAGTCGCGCGCGCTGTCTTTTGCGGTCGAAGGATCGGACATGCGCCTGATCCGTGTGCGCGCTTTTGACGTGGCGACTTTCGTGGCGCATGGCGCGGCGCAGGCCGGGATCGTGGGATCGGATGTGGTCGAAGAATTCGCCTATCCCGACCTGTATGCGCCGGTGGATCTGAACATCGGCCATTGCCGTCTGTCGGTGGCCGAACCGGTTGACGCCGACGACACCGCCACGGCCAGCCACCTTCGCGTGGCCAGCAAATATCCACATCTGACGCGCAAGCATTATGAGGCCAAGGGCATTCAGGCCGAAGTGGTCAAGCTGAATGGCGCGATGGAACTGGCGCCAATGCTGGGTCTGTCGGGGCGGATCGTCGATCTGGTGTCGACGGGGCGGACGCTGAAAGAAAACGGTCTGCGCGAGACGGAAACGATCATGCAGATTTCGGCCCGTTTGATCGTCAACCGCGCCGCGCTGAAAACCGATCCGCGCGTGGGCGAGTTGGTCGAACAATTCCGCGCCATGGCGGCGCAGCAGGTTGAGGCATGATCAAGCTTTATTCCAAAGACCCCGGCTTTGCCGAGGCATTTGAAAAGATCGTCGGCGACCGGCGCGAAAGCGATGCGGGCGTAACGCAGGTGGTGCTCTCGGTTCTGGCCGATGTGCGCGCGCGCGGCGATGTGGCACTGGCCGAATACACCGCAAAGTTTGACAGCCACACGCTGGAAACGCCCGATGACTGGCGCATCAGCGCGCAGGATTGCAAAGCGGCCTTTGATGCGCTGCACCCGACGCTGCGCGATGCGTTGGAAACGGCGGCCAAGCGGATTGCGGCCTATCACGCGGCGCAAAAGCCGGAAAATCGCGATTATGTCGATGAAACCGGCGTGCGTCTGGGCGCGGTATGGCGTCCGGTCGATGCGGCGGGGCTGTATGTCCCCGGCGGCCGCGCGGCCTATCCCTCCAGCCTGTTGATGAACGCCATTCCCGCCAAGGTGGCCGGGGTTGAGCGTCTGGTCGTCGTCACCCCCACCCCGCGCGGATCGGTCAACAACCTTGTTCTGGCCGCCGCGCATTTGGCGGGCGTCGATGAAATCTGGCGCGTGGGCGGGGCGCAGGCGATCGGCGCGCTGGCCTATGGCACGGATCGGATCAAGCCTGTCGATGTCATCGTCGGCCCCGGCAACGCCTATGTGGCCGAGGCCAAGCGCCAGCTTTACGGCGTGGTGGGCATCGACATGGTGGCCGGGCCGTCGGAAATTCTGGTGGTGGCCGATGGCAAGAACAATCCGGCATGGATTGCCGCCGACCTTCTGTCTCAGGCCGAACATGACCCGGTGGCGCAATCCATCCTGATCACCGATGACGCCGAATTTGCCGATGCGGTTATCGGCGCGGTCGAGGTCGAATTGCAGGCTCTGGCCACGCAGGCCACCGCGCGTCAGTCATGGGACGAATACGGCATCGTCATCGTCGTGGATGATCTGATGGGCGAAGCGCCCGCGCTTTCGAACCGTCTCGCGGCGGAACACATCGAAATCGCCATCGACGATCCCAACGCCATGTTCGCCCACATCCGCCACGCAGGCAGCGCCTTTCTTGGCCGCCATACGCCTGAAGCGATTGGCGATTATGTGGCCGGACCCAATCACGTTCTGCCCACCGGGCGCCGCGCGCGCTTTGCCAGCGGGCTTTCCGTGCTGGACTTTATGAAGCGGACCAGCTTCCTGCAACTTGACGAAGCCGCTCTGGCTGCTATCGGCCCCGCCGCTGTTGCCCTTGCCGATGCCGAAGGGCTGCCCGCCCATGGTCGCTCTGTTGCGATCCGGCTTGGTCAATAAATCGGGCCATATAAGGAATTCATTGATGAGCAAAGCTCCCAAGTCCCAATCACGCTCGGTCGCCCGTCTCGGCGCGGTGCAGGCGCTGTATCAGCATGCGATGGAGGGTACCCCCCTGCCCACGCTGCTGGATGAATTCCACCGCCACCGTCTGGGCGCGGAAATCGAGGACATCCAGTTTGCCGATGCCGACCGCATCCATTTCGACGATGTGGTCAAGGGCGTCGTGGCGCGCGGCGAAGAAATCGATGCGCGCATTTCGGAAAAGCTGGCCGAAGGCTGGCGTCTGGACCGTCTGGACAAGACGATGGTCCAGATCCTGCGCGCGGGCACCTATGAATTGCTGGCCCGTGACGATGTTGCCGGGCCGACGGTCATCAACGAATATGTCGATGTCGCCCACGCCTTTTTCGACGAACGCGAAGCCAAGTTCGTCAATGGCGTGCTGGACGCCATTGCCCGCGCGGCACGCTGATCCGTTTGGCGGGAGAACTGGCCTTTATCGAGGCGCTGCGCGCGCTGGCCAGCGATCCCGCCGCACGCGGATTACGGGATGATTGCGCCGTCCTGCCCTTTGGCGGCGAGGTGCTGATCCTGACCCATGACACGATGGTGGCGGGGGTCCATTTCCTGCCCGATCAGGATCCGGCCGATGTGGCGTGGAAACTGGTGGCCACCAATATATCCGACCTTGCGGCCAAAGGCGCCGCGCCGGTCGGGGTGCTTCTTTCCTATCAACTGACCGGCAACGAGGTGCGCTTTCTCGAAGGTCTGGCGCAGGCGCTGGCGGAATATGGCGTGCCTTTGTTGGGCGGCGATACGGTGGGCCACGCGGGGGCGCAGGTTCTGGGCCTGACCGCGCTGGGCCGCGCCACTTGTTCGCCGGTGCCGGGGCGCGATGGCGCAAGGGTTGGCGATGCGGTGTATCTGACCGGCCCCATTGGCGGCGCCATGGTCGGTTTGGAGGCTTTGCGAGCAGGTCGCCCGGAAGCCGAAAGCCTTGCCTATCGCCGCCCGGTGGCGCGTCTTGCCGAAGGGCGGGCTCTGGCGCCTTTGGTCACGGCGATGATGGATGTCTCCGACGGACTGCTGCTCGACGCATCACGCATGGCACGGGCCAGCGGGGTGACGATGGACCTGTGCGCCGATGCCATCCCACTTGCCTGCCCCCCCGAACGCCGGGATGAGGCGATGCGTTGGGGCGATGATTACCAATTGCTGCTGACCGCGCCTGCCGAACTGGAATTGCCGGTTCCTCTGCACCGGATTGGCGTGGTTGTGGCGCCCGGCGATGCGCCCGTCACAATCGACGGCGCAGTCCCGTCCGGCCAATTGGGCTATCAACACCAATAGAGTGCAGGTTGGGCAATCCCACCCGGCCAGTATCAAATCATTCTTGCACCCAATTTTCATAGTCCTATACCTATAAGACCATGGGCACTGTCTGACCAAACAAAGGCAGGTCCGGGGGAAATGCCGGATTTTCCGGCAGGACCGAAGCAGAGGGGAATGCTATGAACCTGGTGCTGATCGCCATGGGCCTTGGGGCCTTGGCCGTAATTTACGGTTACATCACAAGCAGACAAGTTTTGGGCGCGAGCGCAGGTTCGCCCCGGATGCAGGAAATTGCCGCCGCGATTCAGGAAGGGGCGCAAGCCTATCTCAAGCGGCAATATACCACGATTGCGATTGTCGGCGTCGTTGCGGCGATCATCATCGCGGCCAGCCTTGGCACGATTGCCGCGACGGGCTTTGTTCTGGGCGCGGTTCTGTCGGGGGCGGCCGGTTTTATCGGCATGAATGTGTCGGTGCGATCCAACGTGCGGACGGCGGCGGCGGCTCAACAAGGGCTTCAGGCGGGGCTGACGCTGGCATTCCGCGCCGGGGCCATTACGGGCATGTTGGTGGCGGGGCTGGCGCTTTTGGCGATTGCCGGGTTCTTTTGGTATTTGACGGGGACGGCGGGTTTTGCGCCCAATGACCGGACGGTGGTGACGGGTCTTACGGCGCTGGCTCTGGGCGCATCGCTGGTGTCGATTTTTGCGCGGCTCGGCGGCGGCATTTTCACCAAGGCCGCCGACGTTGGCGCCGATCTGGTCGGCAAGGTCGAGGCGGGCATCCCCGAGGATGACCCACGCAACCCTGCGGTGATCGCCGACAATGTGGGCGACAATGTCGGTGACTGTGCCGGGATGGCGGCTGACCTTTTCGAAACCTATGTGGTTACGGTGGGCGCAACCATGGTTCTGACGGCGCTGCTGGTCAAAGGCACCGACAACCTGATGGCTTTGATGAGCCTGCCCCTGCTGATCGGCGGGGTTTGCATCGTCACCTCGATCATCGGCACCTATTTCGTCAAATTGGGAGGCAGCAACAATATCATGGGCGCAATGTACAAGGGGTTCCTTGTCACTGCCTTGCTCTCGATCCCGGCGATTGGCTGGGCGATCCATACCGCGGTGGGGGACTTCGGAACGCCGATTGACGCCAGCGGTTTGACGGGAGGCGCATTGTTCCATTGTTCGCTGCTGGGGCTGGTTATCACGGGCCTGATCATCTGGATCACCGAATATTACACCGGCACGTCCTATCGCCCGGTCAGATCCATCGCCAAGGCATCCGTGACCGGCCACGGCACCAACGTCATTCAAGGCCTTGCCATCAGCCTTGAAGCCACCGCCCTGCCCACGCTGGTGATCGTGGCGGGCATTATTCTTGCGCATCAATGGGCCGGGCTGATCGGCATCGCCTATGCGGCGACGGCCATGCTGGCGCTGGCGGGCATGGTGGTGGCGCTCGACGCCTATGGGCCGGTGACGGACAATGCGGGCGGGATTGCCGAAATGGCCGATATGGAGGCCTCGGTGCGCGAAAAGACTGATGCTCTGGACGCGGTCGGCAATACGACCAAGGCGGTGACCAAGGGTTATGCCATAGGTTCGGCGGGGCTGGCCGCGCTGGTGCTGTTTGCGGCCTATACGACGGATTTGCGTGAATTCTTCCCCGCGCTGACCGTCAATTTCAGCCTTGAAAACCCCTATGTCATTGTCGGGCTGCTGCTGGGGGCCTTGCTGCCCTATCTGTTTGGGGCGATGGGCATGACGGCGGTGGGGCGCGCGGCGGGCGATGTCGTGGTTGATGTGCGCGAACAGTTCCGCGACAACCCCGGCATCATGGCGGGCACATCGCGGCCTGATTATGCCCGCACGGTCGATCTGGTCACCAAGGCGGCGATCAAGGAAATGATCGTGCCCAGCCTGTTGCCCGTTCTGGCGCCGATATTGGTCTATTTCATCATTACGATGGTCGCGGGTCAGGAGAATGGCTTTGCGGCCCTTGGCGCGCTGTTGCTGGGCGTGATCGTGGGGGGACTGTTCGTTGCTCTCTCCATGACCAGCGGCGGCGGGGCATGGGACAATGCCAAGAAATACATCGAAGACGGCCATTACGGCGGCAAGGGTTCCGACGCACACAAGGCCGCCGTCACCGGCGATACGGTGGGCGATCCGTACAAGGATACCGCTGGCCCGGCGGTCAATCCGATGATCAAGATCACCAATATTGTCGCGCTGCTGCTTCTGGCGGCCTTGGCGGGGCATGTTGGGTGATGCACTTCGCCCCTCTGCCGCGATGACAGGGGGGCGAATTTTCACCTGCTTATTCATACTTCCTTTGCGGCTTTGCCCTTAACCTTTGACCCGCGTGGCATTCCGACCGCCGCGCTCAAGAGGTAACTTTGGCCAGCCAGCCCCAATTTTCTGTTCCCGCCCATGCGCGCACCATGCCGGAATATGTCGATCCGGCGGTGCGGACGCCTGAGCCTTTCGCCCCCGCGCCGCGCCCGGACATGCCCATCCCGTCGGGCCGTGTCCAATTGCTCGATTGGCGCGAAATGGAGGGTATGGCGGCAACGCTTGGCTGGGACGCATTGGCCATGTGGGCCAGCGAACCCAATCCGTTTTATGAAAGCTGGTATCTCCTGCCAGCGCTGCGCGGATTGGACCCCAAGGGCAAGGTCAAAATCCTGCGTTTTGAAATGGGCGGCGATCTGGCCGGGATCATGCCCATTGTCGCGCAAAGCCGTTATTACACGCGGCCGATCCCGCATTGGGCCAGTTGGTCACATCCCAATGGCTTTCTCGGCGCGCCTTTGGTGGCGCGCGGGTTGGAGCGGGCTTTTTGGCGCGCGGTGCTTGAATGGGCCGATGCGCAGGGCGGGCTTGGTCTGTTTCTGCATTTGGGCGAATTGCCGCTGTCGGGGCCGGTGGCCGATGCGTTGCGCGACGTTTTGGCCGAACAATCCCGCAATGCCGCCGTTGTGTCGCGTAAGAACCATGTGATGCTGCAAAGCGATCTTTCACCCGAAGACTATTTCGAAGCCAGCGTTTCGGGCAAGAAGCGCAAAGAATACAGGCGTCAGGCCAACCGATTGAGTGAATTGGGCAAGGTCGAATTCATCCGCCATGAGGACGAGGATGATCTGTCGCAATGGAGCGAGGATTTCCTCGCGCTGGAACGCGCAGGGTGGAAGGGGGAGGCAGGTTCCGCCCTCGCCTGTCTGCCCGAAACCGAGGCATTATGGCGCGATGCCCTGCGCGGGGCGGCGGCGCGGGGGCGGTTGGAACGGCTGTCCATGACGCTGGATGGGCGGCCCATCGCCATGTTGGCCACATTCATCACCAAGCCCGGCGCCTTCATGTTCAAGACCGCCTATGATGAAAGCCTGAGCGCCTATTCCCCCGGCGTTTTGCTGCAACGGGAAAATCTGGCCATGTTGCAGACGCCCGGATTGGGCTGGGTCGACAGCTGCGCCGATGACACACATCCGATGATCACCCACCTTTGGCGCGAGAGGCGACCCGTCGGGCGGGTGTCGATCGAGATCGGCGGCCTACTGCGCCGCAGCCTGTTTGGCATGATGGCGCGGAGGGAATTGGACGGGCGGAGCTTTGGCCTGTAACGCCCGCCTATCCCCCCGGATGATAGAAATCATAGACCGTCCGCGCCACCGCCTCTGACACTCCGGGCGTTCGCGCCAAATCCTCCAGCGAGGCGGCGCGAACCCGACTGGCCGTGCCGAAATGCAGCAACAGAGCGCGTTTGCGGGCCGGACCGATGCCGGGGATTTCATCCAGCGGACTGGCCGTAATCGCCCGGCTGCGCTTTTCACGATGCGCGCCGATGACGAAGCGGTGCACCTCATCGCGCATGCGTTGCAGATGGAACAGGACGGGCGAATTGACCGGCAGCATTTTCTCGCGCCCATCGGGGAAATGGAACACCTCGCGCCCGTCGCGGCCATGGTGCGGCCCCTTGGCGATGGCGATCAGCGGCACATCTTCGACGCCCAATTCTTCGAGCGCCGCTTTCACCGCGCTCATCTGCCCCTTGCCGCCGTCGATCAAAACGCAATCGGGCCATTGGCCTTTGTCGCGATCAGGGTCTTCCTCCATGGCGCGGCCAAAGCGACGAGTCATCACCTCGCGCATCATGGCAAAGTCGTCGTTGGTCTGGGCCTCGCGGATGTTCCATTTGCGGTACTGGTTTTTCAAGAAACCCTCCGGCCCCGCACAGATCATCGCGCCAAGGGCGTGCTGGCCCTGAATATGGCTGTTGTCGTAGACCTCAATCCGCGCCGGTTCGTCCAGTTCGAGGAAATCGGCCATCTCGCGCCAGACTTTTGCCTTGCTGCCGCTTTCGGCCATGCGGCGGTCCAGCGCCTCGACCGCGTTGCGCTGCGCCTGTTCCAGCAGGCGTTTGCGATCCCCGCGTTGGGGCGTGGAAATCTCCACCTTGCCCCCTGCGGCCTCTTTCAACGCCTCGGCCAGTAGGTCAGTTTCGGGCAAAGCGCGATCGATCAGGATGACGCGGGGCGGCGGCACTTCTTCATAGAATTGCGCCATAAAGCTTTGCAGCACCTCGCCCATTTCCATGCCTTCGGTGCGGGCCGGGAAAAAGGCACGGTGGCCCCAATTCTGGCCGCCGCGGATAAAAAAGGCCTGAATGGCGATTTGCCCCGCCTTTTCCGCGCAGGCAAAGATGTCGGCATTGGGAAGGCCCTCGGCATGGAGCGCCTGTGATCCTTGGATAAAGGTCGCCGCACGCAGACGGTCGCGCAACATGGCGGCGCGTTCGAAGTCGAGATCCTCGGCCGCCGCGCTCATCTGGGCCTCGATTTCGCGCTGAACCGCATTGCTCTTGCCGCCAAGGAAGTCCTTGGCCTGACGCACCAGTTCGCCGTAATCCTCCTTGCTGATCCGGTCGACACAAGGGGCGCTGCACCGCTTGATCTGATAGAGCAGGCAGGGCCGGTCGCGCCGCGAAAAGAAGGAATCCGTGCAGGAGCGCAGCAGAAACAATTTCTGCAACGCGTTGATCGTCGTGTTGACCGAACCGGCGCTGGCAAACGGGCCGTAGTAATTGCCCGGCGCCCGCCGTGCCCCGCGATGTTTGGTGATCCGCGCAAAATCATGATCGGTGCGCAACAAAATAAACGGAAAGCTCTTATCGTCCCGCAGCAGCACATTGTAGGGCGGACGAAACCGTTTGATCAACTGCGCTTCCAGCAGGAGAGCCTCGGCCTCGCTGTTGGTGGTGACGATGGTCATGCTGCGCGTTTGCGACACCATGCGTTGCAGGCGCAGAGGCAGGCGGTCCACCTGCGTATAATTGGCCACGCGATTGCGCAAAGCCCGCGCCTTGCCGACATACAGCACATCGCCGCGCGCATCCTGCATCCGGTACACGCCGGGCCGCACCGGCAAAGTGGCCAGCACTTCGCGGATGGCCGCCACGCCCGCGTCCAGATCGGGCCTTTCGCCCGTTCCACGGATCAGGCTGGTCGCCTTATCCTCGTGAAAGCGGTCGGCCGCGCGGTCGGGGGGATTGTTCGCATCATCAACCATCCCGCCCAGATAGGACCATCAAAGCAAAAAGGGGAGAGGCAGGCCCCGCCTCTCCCCCAGCTTTTGCCCAATTCTCAAAACCCATCAGAACATCTTGCGGAATTCGATTTCTACAACGCGGCCCTGCGGGTCCACATACAGCGGTTGATAGGACAGCGGCGTGTTGCCTGCATTGTCCGTCACACGCTGGCGCTGGTTAAAGATGTTCTTGGCGCCGATGCTGAAACGCGCGTCCTTGAAGAAGGGATGATCGCGCACCAGTCGCTTCTGCTGGCCAAGGTCAAAGAACAACCGCGTGTTCAGTTTGAACAGCGCGCCAAAACGCAGATCGGTCGAACCGGGCGCCCCGCTGCCGTTGACATGCGTTGGCGCGGTCCACGTGCCATTCATGCGCAGGCCGATGCCCTTGAAGAAGAACCCGCCCTCGCCCTCAAGCGAATGGCGCGCCGTACCGCCGCCCGACAAGGCATCGCCGCCCAGCAGGTCAAGCGAAGGACCGCTGGCCGCGACCTGAACCCGGTTTACGAAATTGACCGTGTGATAAAACGACAGGTTCCAACGGCCTTCGTACCGGCCACCGCGACCGCCACGTCCACCACCGGGAGGGCCACCGGGAGGGCCACCGGGACCACCCGGACCGCCACCGGGCGGAGGGCCACTCATCCCGCCACCGGGGGGCGGGCCACCTGCACCACCGGGGCCGCCGCCGGGGGGCGGTCCACCCATGAACCCCATAGGTCCGCGTCCCTGCGTCTTGATTTCCTTGCCCAGATTGCCACCGATGTTGAAACCCCAGCGCACATGCTCATCGCGCGTTTCGGCCAACGTGATGGCGCGCCGGTCGATCGAAGTGATCAGGCCCGTCGTCGCATCGCGCGTCACACGCCCCGGAAAGGCGCCTTCGATCGCGGTCGTCAAAGTGGTCGGGAAAGCATTGGTGACATTGGAGGAACGGTTGTTGAAATATTCAACCACCAGATTGGATGCGCCCTTCAAAATCGGCGGGGTCCAATTCAGCCCCAGCTTGATATCGTTGCGATGTTCCTTGACCAGCGCCGAATTGCCGCCGGTGATAACCGTGGCAAGCACGGTCTGGCTTTTCACAAAGTCATAGACCGATACGTTATAGGTCGCGACCATCGGAGAGCCAAGATTGGCCAAAGAAGGCGCAGCCTCATCATACATATAGCTGGCCTGAAAACCCAGCTTGTCGGTCAGGTTCCACGTCAGGCCCGCGCTCATGTCCACCAGATTGCCGAAATCGGACAGGTGATCAGCCGATGCCGAAAGGTTGAGCGTGATATCGCCCAATGCCTCGCCCACATGTTCGCGGCGGCTGGTCAGAGGGATGCCCAGATTGACGCCCAGCGACGCATCGCCGCGCTTCAGATTGGACGAAGCGCTCAACGCGCTGGTGCTGCTGGCGGCCAGAGCGGTGTAGTTAAAGCCACCCTTGACCGTCACGGCCATCTTGCCCGCAGGCAGCGTAACCGGACGCCCGCTGAGCGTCACCAGCGTCGTGACCGTGTCGGTCTTGCTCAAGGCCGTGGTAAAGCCGCCGCCGGGCGAAGTTCCGCCGGCAAGGGCAGCGGCCAGTATGGCGCTGTCCGTGACGCGGTTGGCGGTGGTAACGGTGGTGTCGACGTGGCTGATATCGGCGGTGGCCGACAGGTTCCAATCCAGCAGGCGCTTGTTCACCCCCGCCCCGGCCGAGAACGTATCGGTCAACGTCCGCCGTGTCAGCGCCCCGTCAAAGGTGCGCAGGACATCGCTCGACGGCGAATAGCTGTTCAACCCGACCAGCCCCGTCACATCCGCGCGCGAGGCCAGCGCGTTGAACGTCATATTGCCGCCCATGCCGTCCTTGCCGATTGGCACGGTATAAGTGCCGTTGATCGAATAATCCTTGGTATTGGAAATGACGGTGCGATTGTCCGCCGGTTGCGGATCGCCCGCAACGGTAGGCGTCGAACCACTCGCCTGCATGATCTTTGCCTGCGCCTCGGTCACGGGGTTCGTCTTGTCCGCCTTGACCGTCAGGTTCATGCGCTTGCCTTTGTCGATCTTTAGGATCGAAGCCATGCCCTTGACCGTGTTGGCGCCGATGCTGTCGGAAATCGCGTCTTCGATTTCGGCGGTGCGGGCCTTGAAATGGTCCTTGAGGATGATGTTCACCACCCGTTGATCCGCGCTGTAACCATATCGCAGCGCGACTTCTTCGGGCAGGACTTCGACCCGGCGGATCGATTCCGGCGGGTAATTCATCATTTCGCGGAAATTGGTGATCCGCTGTCCATTGACCAGAATGACCGGCCCGCCGGACCCGCGCCCACGGCCCGAACCCGTTTGCGGCGAGATCGCGGTGATCAGATCGTCCACCGTCGTCGCGCCATAGGCGGCAATGTCTTCTTCATCGAACACGGCAATCGGTGGCTGGGGCGCTTCGACCTGCCCCTTGATGCGGTCGGCGATGACGACGATCTCGCGGTTTTTGGGTGTTCCGGCGCTGCTGCTTGTCGCGGCGTCGTCGGACGCGCCCTCGCTGGCGGCGGCGTCTACCGAGGGGCTGTCGGCCACGGCGGCCAAAGGCGCAGCCTCTGCGCCCACAGATGGCGTCTGGGCCATCACCGACCCTGTGGACGCCATCACCCACACCAGTGACACCGGGACAAAGGCAAATTTGCGCAAAACTGGATACTCCCTGAGACAGCCCATTATGATCCCGCAGGCTGACAGGGCTATGCGGATGCCGTTTGATCCGGCCATTCGCAAGTGCGGCATGGTAACATATTGTCGCACTCCCGCTACATTTTTGCCGATCTATTTCCGGTGTTGGCCAAGAGTTGCGCGACTTGGGCTTTCCTTTTCCTGCATCTGAGTCTATGGCGCGCCCCAATCTCCCCTTTTATCAGAGAACCGAAGTTTACGGATGGCGAAAGAAGAACTGCTCGAAATGCGCGGCCAGGTGGTCGAACTTCTGCCCAACGCGATGTTCCGCGTGCGGCTGGAGAATGATCACGAGATCCTCGGTCACACCGCCGGCAAGATGCGCAAGAACCGCATCCGCGTTCTGGTGGGCGACGAGGTGCTGGTCGAGCTGACCCCTTACGACCTGACCAAGGGTCGCATCACCTATCGCTTTATGCCCGGTCGCGGTGGCCCCGGCTCGTACTAAGCCATGGTCATGACTGATCAGGCTGGCAAACCTATGCTGGTGCTGGCCTCTTCCTCGCCCCGGCGGCGGGATCTTTTGGCGCGTCTGGGCGTGGTGCCCGACAGGATCGCCAGCCCCGACATCGACGAAACCCCGTTAAAGGGCGAATTGCCGCGCGCCTATGCCCGCCGCCTTGCGGTGGAAAAGGCGCGTGCGGTGGATCGGGCACCGGGCGAAATCGTGATCGCGGGCGATACGTCCGTGGCGCTGGGTCGCCGTGTCCTGCCCCCTGCCGATACGGTAGAATTGCAGCGTGAGATGTTGCGCGCGATTTCCGGGCGGCGGCAATTGTGCATCTCCTCGGTCTGCGTGATCGACGCCATTGGGCGCGAACGCGTGAAGCAGGTTGAGACGATCGTCATTTTCAAAAACCTGACCGATCAGGAAATCGAGGCCTATATCGCCAGCGGCGAAGGTCTGGGCAAGGCCGGCGGTTATGCCATTCAGGGCCGCGCCGAGGCGCTGATCCGGCGTTTGTCGGGCAGCCATTCGGGCGTGATCGGCCTGCCCCTTTACGAAACGCGGGCGCTGTTGCGTGCGGCCGCCTATCCTCTGGATTAAACCCCTATGTGGCTGATCGAGCAAGGCATCGGCGAGGATCGCGCGGTGCTGCTCGATGGCTCGGAAGTGGTTGCGGCCAAGATCGACTGGCCCGGACGCGCCGCGCCCGGACAGGTGGAGGAGGCCGTGCTGATCCGCCGCGCCGGTGGATCGCGCCGCGGCGTCCTGCGCCTGAACAGCGGCGAGGAAGCATTGGTCGACCGCCTGCCGCGTGAGGCGAGCGAGGGCGCCCCGATACGCGTCGAAATCACCCGCAGCGCCATGGCCGAGACAGGCCGCTACAAACTGGCCCATTCACGCCCCAGTGACGCGCCCCTGCGCCCTGCGCCGCGCTTGGCCGAAGCGCTGCCCGATGCGCAGGTGGTTCGCCAATTCCCCACCGGCGTGTGGGAAGATGTATGGGCCGAGGCATGGAGTGGGACCGTGGACTTTACCGGCGGCTCGCTGGTGCTTTCGCCTACGCCCGCGATGACAGTCATTGACGTTGACGGCCCCCTGCCCCCGCCTGCGCTGGCCGTGGCGGCGGCGGAGGCTGTGGCGGCGACTATATTGCGGCTGGACCTGAGTGGGTCGCTGGGCATCGATTTCCCCACTCTGGAGGCCAAGGCCGAACGACAAGCCGTGGATGCCGCCCTGACGCAGGGGCTGGAAGGCTGGACGCATGAGCGCACCGCCATGAACGGCTTTGGCTTTGTACAGATCGTGGCGCGGATGGAGCGGCCTTCTTTGCTGTCGCGCCTGACCCATGCGCGGGTCGGTGCGGCGGCCCGTTTGCTGCTTCGGCGTGCCGAACGCGTTCAGGAGGCCGGCGTGCTGTTGCTGCGCGCCCATCCACAGGTGATCGCCGCCATCACACCCGCATGGCGCGACGAATTGGCGCAGCGCAGCGGACGTCGGCTGGAATTTCAGGAGGATGCGGGTCTTGCCCTTGATGGCGGATTCGCACAGGCGGTGACATTATGATGCAACAAAATCGCAAATGCCCAGTCTGCGGCAAGCCCCGCAGCGAATCACACAAACCCTTTTGTTCGACCCGTTGCCGGGATCGTGACCTGTTGCAGTGGCTTTCGGATGGCTATGCCCTGCCCGGAAACCCCGCAAATGCTGACGATGAGAAATAAGTTTTAACGGAAGTGTTTTTTTGGCTTGCAAAGACCGATCCGGTTAGCCATAGGCCCCTCCACCGGCGGCGAGGTGGTGACAACAACCTCTTACGGAACCGGTAAAAATTGGTAATGCCTGGGTAGCTCAGTTGGTAGAGCACGTGACTGAAAATCACGGTGTCGGCGGTTCGATCCCGTCCCCAGGCACCATTATCCCCTTGTAAAGACAATGAGAAAACAGCCGGTCGCTTCGATCGGCTTTTTTGTTTTACCGGGCGGCGCTTCAACCCTTATTGCGCGCCCTGAAATGCGGTGCGGCATCAGGCCGCCTGCATAGTAACTCCATCCGTTTCGAATATTCCGATTTGGCGAAACGGCTGTGATTATCTGATCCTGAAGAATTCCAAGCCCCGCCCCCATGCCCGCGCGAATCATAGCGGGACGCCGAAACGAAAATTCGGAATCCATTTTCAGGATCATCGCTGGATCATACGAGGGCGGTCAAAACCCACCGACAGACCGGGAAATTTTCAGAATTGTCGGAACTGCCTTCAACCCAAACCCTCGAACCTCATCCAATCGGCGCAATGGCCACCATGGCCAGAGTTCAGGCCGCCTCCACCTGTCCATGCGGCAGAAAGGCAGCGCGCAAAAAGCACAAGCCCGACAGAACCGGTGTCACCGCGATGATCAGCATCGAGTAGCGCACCGCAAAGGGTCCATATTCATCAGCAAGCCTGTCGTTGAGCAGGCCCACCGCACTTGGCCCCACAACATTGCCCAGAAAACTGGCCCCGAACAAGATCACTGAAATGGCCAGCGCGCGCTGCCCCGGCCGCACGACATTCATCGTTGCGGCATAGATCGGCCCCTGATGGATCAGCGAGAGAAAGCTGGTGGCAACAAAGCCTGACAGCCATAGGCCGCGAGCATCGCCCAGCAGAAACAACGCCTCGGCAGGCCCGGCCAGAATGCAGGCAATGGCCGGAATGGCCAAGCGCCAAACGTCACGATGGGCCGGCAGCCGATCAATCAGGAAACCTCCGGCCAACACGCCCGCCGCGCCGACAAAGCCGCGTACCGGGCCGACGGTGCCGGCCACCTCGGCCAGACCCATGTGATGCACGCGCGCAAAAAACGTGGGCGTCCACGCCCCCGCCGCCCAGACATTGGCCCCCATCAGCGTTACACCCAGAAATACCCAAACAAACCAGCGGTTGCGAAACAGCTCGGCCACATCGCGCAGGATCGCCCCGCCCATCACCGCGCCACCTTGCGGACGGGACGCTTCGGCCGCTTGGCTCAGTCGCACAGGCTCGCGCACCGTCGTGATAAATAGCAAGGCCACCAGCAGGCCCGGCGCGCCCATGGCCAGAAACATCGCCCGCCAGCCATAATGCTGCGCCACCCAACCGGCGATAGGAAAGAAGATGATGAAGGCCAGCGAATTGGCGGTGCCGAATATGGCCATGGCCAGCGGACGACGACGGGGAGGAACAAGATCGGCAATGATCGAATTGGACGGCGGCATGGCGCAGGCTTCACCCGCGCCCATCAGGAAACGCGCCATGGCCAATTGCCAGACCGAACCCACAAAGCCGGTCAGAGCCGTCATCAGGCTCCAGAACGCAAGCCCAAAGGTGATGATGTTGCGCCGGTTATAGCGGTCGGCCAGCCATGCGATCGGCACACCCAACACCGAATAGAGCAGGACGAAAGCGATCCCGGTCACCAAACCAAGCACGGTGTCGGAGGCCCCGAACTCGCGCTTGACCAAAGGCAGCGCCAGCCCCAGCAGCGACCGGTCGAGGTAATTGAAAACCGCGATCAGGGTGAGCAATGCCAGCGGCCAGCTCGCTTTCCATGGCCATCGATTGTCTTGCGGCGCAGTATGAACCGTGGCGGCGGCTTCGTTCATGGCGTTGCACTCTCCCATTGTCTTGTTATTCGATGATCTTCATCTATCCGCAGCCCCAGTTCAAGCAGCGCAGGATCCGCGCGCGGGGGCAGCGCGGAACGTATCCACAGGCGAAAAAGCAGGCGGGAGTGACCGGCACGATCGGTAAAGGGCGTGCGGCCATGCAACCAGCTCCAATTGTGCCAAAACAACATGTCGCCGGGCATCAGGGCGAACCTTGCCCGCCCTGCCATTTGTGCCGTCAGCCGGTCGAACGCGTTGATCGCCGGGGGTGGCTCCTCACCTTGTTCCAGCGCGCCCCGTCGCAGGAAATAGCCATTATAGGCCAACTGTGGCCCGCATTCGGCATCCGTGGGCAACAGCAGGATCGGCACCTTTGGCCGCGCCTTGCCCGACGATTGCAGGGCCGGATTGCCGCCCCAATGATAGGGACAGGTCAATTCGGGCAACAGCGACGGTGTTTCCTGCCTGACCGCCCGGCAAACATCCCGCGCCGAGAGCAACAGGCTTTCTCCGCCCGAAGCAGCGGCCCGATAACAGGCCAGCGCCAATATGTCGTGAAGGTCAGTATGAGGGCGCAATTCCGCATCAGAATAGGTGCCACGCCGGGCGGGATCATCCGGTCTTTGCTCGACGCGGGCCACGCGCTCGCCCTGTGGCGACTGTATCGCCAATGTGCCCAGCCAATTGCCTAGGCGGGCAAAAGCGGCCGCAAAACCGGTTTCGTCCAACATATCAGGCTCCAGCCCGCGCAGCAGGATCGCCCCCGGACCGCGCGCGAAATTGGCCGTCATGTCATCGCGCAGATCGGCCAGCGCGTCCTCCCGCCCATCCAGCAAAGCCTGCACCTCCCCGGTGGTCAATGGTCGGATGGGCGGGCGCTCCGCCTGCGGAGACAAAGGCATTGTCACAGCCGCGAAGCTCTGGTTTCCTTGGCGGTCATGAATTCCAGCAGAGCGGGCTGGCCTGCCTGCGTGGCGGCAATCCCGCGCCGGATTGCATCGGCGATTTGGGCCGGGTCGGTGATCCTTTCGCCATAGCCGCCCAGCGCGCGGGCAAAATCGGCATAATGGCCGGAAATGGCGGTGGCGTGATAGCGCTGCGTCGCCACCGGCATCTGGTCCAGCTCGATGGCCATGGCCGAATTGTTGAGCAGGATCGAGAGGATCGGCAGACGTTCGCGCACGGCGGTTTCAAAATCCATGCCGGTAAAACCGATCGCCGCATCGCCCCAAACGTTAATGCACAATTTGTCGGGACAGGCCAGCTTGGCCCCCATCGCCAGCCCCAGTCCATAGCCAAGCTGGGTGGATTTACCCCAGCCGATATAGCTGAGCGGGGTGATCGATTTCCAGAAAGGGGTAAGCTGATCACGCGGCGAACCGGCATCATGGGTGATGATCGTATTGGCCACATCGACCGTACGCTGCAATTCCCACAAGACGCGATAGGGGCTGATCGGCGCATCCCCGCTTTCCAGCAAGGGCAGCCATTGGGCGAGCCATGCCTGCTCCTCCTTGGCGATTTCCTCGGCGACGGGGGTCATATCGCGCGGGGATGGCACCAGTTTGCGCACCTCGGCAATCAACATGGCCAGCGTCAGTTGCGCATCGCCAATCAGCGCCGCCTCGCAGGGCACGCCCTTGTTAATGTCGGCCGGGTCGAGCGTGGCATGGATGATCGGCACATGGCCGGGCATGGCAACGCCAAAGGCGGTCTGGGCAAAGCTGCAACCGATACCGAAGATGAGATCGGCACTGTCGAGGAAATGGCGCAATTGCCCCGGTATGGCCGCCCCGCCCGAACCCAGCGCCAACGGGTGGGTTTCGTCGAACGCGCTCTTGCCCTCAAGGCTGGTGGAAACGGGCGCGGCCAGCAATTCGGCCAGTTCGCGCAATTCGCCATAGGCATTGGCCCAGTGCACCCCCTGCCCCGCGTGAATTACCAAACGGGGCGTATCGACCAGCCGCCGCGCGACAGCCGCCACCTGCGTCGGATCGGGGCCATAGCGGGTGGATACCACCGGCGCGTAATCCAGCGTCTCGCCGACATCCTCGGTCAACACATCCCACGGCATTTCCACCAGCGCGGGCCGCCGCCGCCCGTTGCGCAGGGCGGTAAAAGCACGGCGCAGGATCGCGGGCGTATCCTGTGCGCGCAGGATCGGCTCGGCGGTTTTGGTGATGTCGCGCATCGAGCGGCAGGCGTTGTAATTGTCCGGCACATGGGCCAGCGCCCGCGCATAGCCTTGCGGCAGCACCAGCACCGGCACGCTTTCGGAAAAAGCCTGCGCCACGCCGCCATAGGCGTTTTCCGTGCCCGGCCCGTGCTGCATGGCAAAGACGCCCATCTTTTCACCCCGCGTCATGCGGGAATAGGCATCGGCCATATGCAGCCCGGTGCGTTCCTGTCGCACGATGATGGTGCGGATATCCTCCTTGGCCGCGGCCTCCAGCACCGCATTGCGCGGATAGCCAAAGAGGACATCGACGCCCTCGATCTTGAGGATGCGCGCAATGGCGGTGCCAACTTTCACGATCTTTCCCCCTTGCTCAACGCGCCGCCAGATCGGCAATGCCCATCGGTCGCTCGCCGATGACGGTGGTGCGGATCAGATGGCGCCGCTCATGCTTGAAATCATGCACGCCGCGATGGAGCGTGAAGCGGTTGTCCCACACGATCAGCGTGTCTTTGCGCCATTTGACACGGCAATGGTAATGCAGATGCTGGGCCAGGCTTTGCAGATAGTTGAGCAGGGCGCGGCTCTCCTCCTCGCTCCACCCGACGAAATGGCGGAAATAGGCAGTGGTGGCGAATAGCGCGCGGCGTCCGGTTTCGGGGTGGACGCGCACGGCGGGCTGGATATTTTCCAGCTGATCCTCGGTAAACCCATGGCTCTCGCGCAGACGCAGCCGCTTTTCGGGCGGGAGCTTCTCGTTCTTGCTCCACACATCCTTGGCCGAATAGACCACCTGAAGACCGTCGAGCAGCGCCTTCATCCCGTCCGAGAGGTGTTCATAGACCAGATAGGCGTTGGAAAAGGCCGTGTCGCCGCCCCATTGCGGGCAATCGAGCGCGCGCATCACGATGCATTTGGGCGGTTGGGGCAGGAAGGGGCTGTCGGTGTGGAAATGCTCGAAACTGGGCACGACATTGACCGGCTCCCACGCCTCGCGGCGCACCTCCTGCATCAGATTGTCGCCATTATAGGTGGGCGCCTGCGGCAATTCGGTCAATTCGCCGAAATGGCGCGAGAAAGCCTTGTGCTGTTCGGGCGTCAGGTCCTGATCGCGAAAGACGATGACGAGGAAATGCTTAAAGGCCAGCATGATCTCGCCCAGCACTTCGGGCCGCAAGGGCTGGCGCAGATCGACCCCGCCGATTTCACACCCGCAGGCGCCGCTGATCGGTTCGACCGTGATGTGGCGAAATTCGGGCATGGGCAGCCCGGCGACGATAGGTTCGCCGGGGGGCGTTTGGCTGGAAATGGACGTGGCCATGAGGGATCCTCCCGCAAAATGGGATAAAGGGATGGTGACATTGGATGATTGGGGGCGCCGTCACGGGCGCCCCGATGTTCAGAAGCGGCGCTTGACCGTCACCGCCCATGTGCGCGGTTCGGCAGGCGTGCCCTGGATCGAATTGGTCGATCCGCGATTGTCGAAAATATCGGTGTAATAGAGCTTGTCGGTCAGGTTGCGCCCTTCCACGGCCAGCTCCCATTCCTTGCCCGCGGTTTGATAGGCCACGCGAGCGTTGACCAGCGTATAGCCCGGCACCTGTCCAAAGATGTCCTTGCCCCCGGTGGTGGCATCGACATTGTTGGCGTTGCGGTTGAAACTGTCGATATGGTTGACATCGACGCGCGGAGTGATGGTGCCCTTGTCGCCAAGGCTCCAGTCATATTGCACGGCAAAGCTCCATTGCCATGGCGAGATATACTGGCCCTTGTCCTCTGTGCCGATGCCGGAGGTGACGGCGGCGGCGCTGACGGAGTCATACTTGAAATTGAGATAGGCGAGCGATGCCTCCACCGTCAGCCCTGGCACGGGTTGCAGCCGCATTTCGGCCTCCAGCCCCTTGATCGTGGCATTGCCCGCATTGAGCGGCAACGAACAGGGCGCGGCCGGAACACCGGGCAACGGACAGCTGGCCGCCGTCACCAGAATATCGGTGTATTTGTTGATGAAGCCGGAGAAATTCATCCGCAACCGGCGGTCAAACAGGTCGGTTTTCAAGCCCACTTCATAGGCATTGATGGTTTCGGGGCTGTGCGGCAGAGCTTGCGCGGGAAAGAAGGGGCGCGGATTGATGCCGCCGCCGCGAAAGCCGGTCGAGAATTGGGCATAGCCCATCACATCATCGTTGAAGCGATATTGCAGCGCCGCGCGATAATCGACCCGACCGCCGCTGAAACCCCCGACCAGCCCGTTCAGCGCCGCCAGTGAAGGCGGCACCGCGCCGCCGGTTGACGACCCCGGCACGCCAAAGCGGCCATAGTAAAAGGTCTTGGACTGATCGGTATAACGGATGCCGCCGATCACGGTCAGGTTCCTGATCGGGCTGATGTCGGCATTGGCAAAAACCGCCTTGGTGGTGGCGGGGATCGAATCGTCCTCGATAAAATTGAGCGTGGTCAGCTCGATCCGCGCCTGATACCGGCTGCGCTTGTAGAAATAGAAGCCGCCCACGGTCAGATTGGCCAGATCGCCGAATTTGGCCGACAGGCGCAATTCCTGACTGAATTGCTTGTTATAAATATTGTTGGCCTGAAGCGAGGGGTTGAGCGGCGATCCGTCGCCGGTGGAATAGACCCCGTCGAACTGACGATAGGCGGTGATCGAGGTCAGTTTCAGATTGGGCGTCAGCGTGGCGTTCAGCGTGCCCGAAATGCCCCATGTGTTGAGCGCGGCCTTGAGCGGGGCCTGCCACGGGGCCGAACCGTCGCGCGGGGCGGTGTCGGCGTAATTCTCGTAATTGATATAGGGGCTGCGGCTGAACGTATCCTGCGCATAGGAGCCAAAGGGCGAATAGCTGATGAAGGGCGATCCGGTGGCATTGCCATAGACATTGCCGTTCAGCACATAGGCCGCCGCAGGCGGGCTGGCGATGCCGGTCAGGGTCGAGCCGGGATTGGCGTTGCGCCCCACATAGAGCAGGGTTGAAGGCGTGGGCTCGCTGTTGTCGCGGGTGATGTCCACCGCCACATCGGCGGTCAGGAAGCTGGCAGGGGTCCAGCGGAAGGCCGCGCGGCCCGCGACATAATCCTTACCCCCTTCAGTGCCCAATTTACAGCTCGATCCGGTGACCGAACTGGGCACTGTGCTGCCCGGATGGGTGCAGGCATAGTCATAGCGGGTGACATAGCCGTCCTTGTGCACCCCCACCCCGGTCAGGCGCATATAGAGCTTGTCCGGCGCGATGGTGAAATTGGCACCACCGCGGATTTCGACGCGGTTGAACGCGCCATAAGTTGCCGAGATGTAGGCGTCCGGGTTGGCATCGGGCTTTTTGGAATAGAGCTTGATGGCCCCGCCGATGGAATTCTGTCCCGCCAATGTGCCTTGCGGCCCGCGCAGGATCTCCACCCGATCCAGATCGACCAGATTGAGCAGCGACCCATGCATCGTGGGCAAATAAACATCGTCAATATAGAGGCCGACCCCCGGCTCCAGCGCGAAATTGGTGTCGCGTTGGCCCACGCCGCGAATATAGGCAACCACGGAGGGACCAAAACTGGCCGCCGCCGGGCGCAGCGTCACGTTGGGGGCGCTGGCCCCGATATCGGCAATATTGGTGGCGCCGCGCTGTTCCAGCATGGCCGAATTGACAGCGGTGATGGCGATGGGCACATCCTGCAGCTTCTGGCTGCGGAATTGCGCGGTAACGACGATTTCTGGCGCATTGTCCTTGGCCTTGGCCGGTTCTTCGGCATGCGCCGCGCCGCCAAACATCGCCATGGCCAAGGCGGCCGACGAGGTGTAAACGAGCACCTTCCCCTTGCGGTAGTTCATTGCCCTCTCCCATTTTCCCGGTATTTTTTGCGCCGGGTTACGGGAAGAGACGATAATGTTGAGCAATCAACTTTCAAGCATCTTCCATCTTACAGAACCACTATTCCGTATTTTGGAATTTTCAACTCACACTCCCCTGCCCCATGGACGCCTGCGCACTCAGATTTTGCCCCGCCTCATGCACGGCCAGCACCAGATCATCCTCGGCGTGAAGCAAATAGCGTTTGGATGGCATGGTCACACCGATACAGCCCAAAACCAACCCTTCGGCGCCGAACACCGGGGCGGAAATGCCCGCGATCTCGATGTCGGGATCATAAAAGCGCGACACGCCCGCTTCACGCACCTCGCGCAGATCCTTTTCCAATTCGCTGCGCGGGTCACGCGGCCGGCCGGTCAGAGGGCCGAAACGCGTTTCTCGAATAATCGCCTCCATCTCTCCGCCGGAAAGAAAGGCGAGAATCGCCCGTCCCAGCGAGCCCCAAGGCAATAGGATCTCGCCTCCCCTTTCCACCGCAAAGCGCAAAGGATGCGGGGTCATGACGACATCGGCAATGGTCGCGCGACGGTCGGTGGGGTTATAGGTGCACAGCACCGCCGTCTCATGCCAGCGCTCGACCAGTCCTTCCAGCAAAGGTCGTGCCGAGCGGATGACATCGAATCGCGCCACCAGTTGCGACGCCATGGCATAGAATTCGCGCCCCGGACGATAGGTCTGATGCGCCCCACGTTCGACCAATCCCGCCCGCACCATCACCTGTAACAGACGATGGACCGTGCTGGCCGGAAGCCTTGCGCGCGCGGCCAGATCGCCAAGGCTGAAGCGATCCGGGCCATGAGCCACCAGTTTGAGCAGATATGCCAGCCTGTCTGCCGCGCCGGATGGGACCTCACGCATCATGCCTCCGAGAATTATGTTGATCTATCAACTTAAACAGTCAAAGATGGTTCGACAAGAATACAATGGGAGAGCAGATCGCCATGCAGCCACATGCCATCATGGAGAACTATATAGCCGCCTTCAACCGGGGCGATGAAGATGCCTATGCCCGATTTTACGCGCCCGATGTGGAATTGCGCATTGGCACGGGCCTGCTTTTTCGCGGCGCAGAGGCGATCAAGGCGTTTTATCGTCAGGCACGCGAAGATTTCCACCGGGTGATGCGGCTGCGCGCCGTTCTGGCCGGGGACGGCGCCATTGCCGCGGCTCTGGCCTCGGTTTTCACCGCAAGGCGCGACGGCGTCGAACTGTCGGGCCGGACCATGCAGGCGGGCGACACCTATGCCATTGAAAGCATGGCGCTCTATCAAATACAAAATGGCCTGTTTCACCGGATCGAGGCCGTCACCCTCTCGCGCAGCCACAGCGCCGTTGGAGAAGCGGCATGAACGCGCCTACGGCTCCGCGCCGCCGGACTTTGCTGGTGCTGCTGCTGCTCACCTGCACGCTCAATTTTGCCGACCGGGCGGTGTTTTCCGCGCTGGCACAAACGATCAAGGCCGATCTTCTCCTCACCGATCTGCAATTGGGTCTGTTGCAAGGGCTGGTCTTTGCCGCGCTCTATGCTCTGGCCGGATTGCCGATCGGGCTGCTGGCCGAGCGTTTTTCGCGTAAACGGATCATCGCCTCCTGCACCATCATCTGGTCGCTGGCCACCGCCGCCACCGGCATGGCGGGCAGCTTTGCCGCGCTGGCCGCCAGCCGCCTTGGCGTGGGCATGGGTGAAGCCGGCTTTGTGCCCCCCACCGCATCGATGGTGGCCGACATCGCCCCGCGTGAAAAGCGCGCCTCAACCTTTGCACTGGTGATGCTGGGCACGCCCATCGGCACGCTGCTGGGCGCGATGCTGGCCGGACATATTGCCTCGCTCTGGCATTGGCGGACGGCCTTTCTGCTCTTTGCGGTGCCCGGATTTGTGGTGGCGGGCCTGCTTTTGCTGCTGGCGCCGGAACCCGAACGGGGGCGTTATGACACCGGCACAAAGGGCGGCAAGGCCCCGCCGGTGGGCGAATTCCTGCGCGAGGTGGCGGGCAACCCCACCCTGCTCTGCGTGATCGCGGGGGGCAGTCTGGCCGGATTTGGCATGACCTCGATCTCGCAATTTCTGGCGGTGTTTCTGGCGCGTACCCATCATCTGGGCGTGCGCGAGGCGGCGGCCAATTTCGGCCTGATTTCGGGCCTTGCCATCACCTTCGGTCTGATCGTGGGCAGTTTCGGCACCGACTGGCTGGCGCGGCGCGATGCGCGCTGGCCTGCATGGGGCGCGGCCTTTGGGCTGACGCTGGCGCCGCCGATCTATTGGCTGGCCTTTCATGCCACGTCGCTGGGCGCGGCCTTTGCGCTGCTGCTGGCGGCGGGCGCGTTCCTCCTGCTGTTTTACGGGCCGACCACGGGCATGATCCAGAACCTCTTGCCCACCCGTATGCGCGCCAGCGGGGTGGCGCTCTACACCCTGCTCTATACGCTGATCGGGTCGGGTCTCGGGCCGGTCTTTGTCGGCTTTGCCTCGGACCGGGCGGCGCGCGCCGCCTATGCGGGCCAATATAGCGTTGATTGCCCCGCAGGCATGCCCGCCCATGGCGCCGGCGAAGCGATCGCCGCCGCCTGTCGTCAGGCCTCGGCGCAGGGTTTGCAAAGCGCGCTGTCGCTGGCGGTGCTGGTGTTCTTTGTGGCGGCCCTGTGTTTTCTGGCCGCCACGCCGGGGTTGCGCCGGATCGCTCAGGCCAGAGCGTAATAGCGAAAGAGCGTGCGGTCCGGGTCGGACCGCCGCTCTCCCCCGCCCACGATCACGGTGCGGCCAAGCCAGTCATGCGGCCCGACCGGCACCCGGAAATAGGGCGTCAGCTTGAAATAGGACGGCTGATCCTGGCCGGCGCGGGGGCGGACCAGGTAGCCCAGATTCTGGATATAAATCATCGTGCCATCATCGGCGCGCAGCAGATAATGGGCGCGCAGTTCGATGGTGCCATCCTCACGCACTGTGGCATAATCGGCGCCCGAATGGGGCACCACGCTGCCCGTCAGGCGCGGCCCGGTGATCGTGCCGCCGATGGCGGGCGTATAACCCTGATGCCCGCCGCCGGGCAGCGGGCCGAACAAGGTCCGGTCCGCGCCAAACAGCACCTCGATGTCAAACACATGCTCAAGGCGGCAATCGGCAAGGGTGGCCGAGGGGGTGGGCTGCAATGTCATGGATTCTCCGATGCGGGAATGAAGGGCAGGATCAGGCGCGAGGCCATCGCCCCGCCGCCGTGAAAGACATGATGGCCCGCATTGCGCGTATCCTGATGCTGGGGGAAAGGCAGCATAGCGCCCGACTCTGGCCGATAGATGTCGCGCCCCGCAATCACCAGCCGCAGGCTCTCGCCCGCCGCAAAGCGGACCGAGAAAGGCCATAGTTCGACGTCAACCCGCGCGATCTCGCCCGGTTTCAGCCTTTCCTCGCGGCGGTGGCTGTGCACCGGGCGTTCCGGCGTGGAAAGCGCCTCGTCCAATTCGCGATGGCTGGCCCTTTGCCAGCCCAGCGCAATGGGGCCGGTTTCATAAAAGGCGTAAAAGGTGAAGCCCACCTCCTGCCCGTCGGCATCGAGTTTTTGCAGGGCGATGAACAGGTCCGCATCATCGCTGCCCTCGGCCTCCACCCAGAGGCGCAGGGCGGCATGGCCGGTGATTTCGGTGGGCCGGTCAAAACGAACCGTGAAATGGGCCTCGCCGTGGATGGCGCCCTGCCGCAGGCTGGAGGGCGGAGGCGCGGCATCGCACAAGGTGCCCCGCGCCGGATCAAGAAAGAGTTCTCGATAGGCCGTGCGCGCGGGCGGCCATTCCTGCTCTGCCCGTTCCTGCTGCACACCATGCCGGTCGCGGATCTCGATCCGCACCGGGGGCCAAGCGGCCAAAGCCGTCGGGCGATCGAACAGGAAATGCTGGAAAAAGGCGGCCTGCCGGGCGCGGCTTTCGGGGCAATAGTAATGCGCCCATTTCTTCTGGCCATGGATATCCAGCCATTTTTGCGGGCTGCTCATCTGGCGCCAAGCCTCGATTGTGCCACGCAGATGAAGCCCCTGATCCGACCAGCTGGCCACAACATAGGCAGGCTGAGTAATCGCGGCCAGATCATAGGATTTCGACAGCCAGTAGTCGTCCATCAGCGGATGGGCGCGGACATTTTCCAGCGTGTCCTCGGTCCGCCCCAGAGAGAAGCGGATGTTGTCCGAGGCGCGCGGCAAAAAGCCGGTTTCGGGAATGCCGCCATGATAGGCAAATTCGCGGTACCAGTCGGAAAAGCCCTCCCACGGATTGATCGCGGCCAGCGCGGGCGGATGGAGCGGCGCCACCAGATACTGGATCGCGGCCAGATAGGACACGCCCGTCATCCCCACCCGCCCGTTGCACCACGGCAGCCCGGCCAGCCACTCGATGGTATCGGCGCAATCCAGCGCCTCCTGCGCACCATTGTGATGAAAATCGCCGCCCGACAGCCAAGCTCCGCGCGGATCGACCACCGCCACGCCAACGCCATGCCCGGCCCAAAAAAGGGGATCGGGCGCCTCGAATGCGGTGAGATCGGACAGCCATTCCGGCTCCACCCCGGATCGCGGCCAGAACACGCGATTGGTCAGCGCATGTTTGCCATAAGGCCCCCATGCCAACAGGATCGGCACGCCTTGCTGTGCGCCCTCGGGCCGATAGATGTCGGCAAAGATCTCCACCCCATCGCGCAGGCGGATGCGATGGTTGCGCTCGATGGTCAGCCCGCGCTCGGTCCAGCGGGCAAAACTGGTGGGCGGCAGGGGCGGTTTGTGCGTCGCGCTGTGCGGATCGACGCCAGGGCGCATCAGAACCGGATAGGACGGTGCCAATCCCCCGCCCGTCATTCACATCACCACGAAGTAATGGATGCGGTTGGCATTGGGCACTTTTTCCGCAACGCCTACAAAAACATGCTGGCTGAGCCATTCATGCGGCCCGGCGGGCGCGTCGAAACGCGGGGTCACGCGCATATAGTAATCGTCAAAACCGACGGGTTCGTTGCGGCGCATCTTTTCCGCAATTTCCGGGCTGCGCGCCCAGCGAAAGCCGCGATTTTCCAGATAGATGATCGCACCATCCTCGGCTTCCAGCAAATAGCGCGCGTCAAAATCAATCACCCCGTTGGGGCGCGAAAGCGGATAGTCGCCGCCCGACATGGGCACCACCCGGCCTTGCAGACGAGGCCCCTCGATCACACCCTGTGCCGCGAAAATCGCCGCCCTTGTATCCCCGCGGGCCGGAGGCGTGATCCAATAGGGACGCGAGAGGTCGATCGAAATGGTGAAGGCATGTTCCAGCCGCGGCAAAAATGGATGGTTTTGGGTCATGCCCTTTTCATGATCGCCCAGTGTTGATTAGTCAACATGATTCCCGTTGCATTTGTCCGCTCGCTTTGGCAGCGATAGTGGGATGACTTTGCCACGGACATGGGATCTGTTTGGCGGCTCCCACTTGCCGCACCGACTGCTCTTGCTGGCGCGGATGATCGACCGCGCAACGGCGCAGCAATTGCAGGAAAATTTTGGGCTGACCCTTGCCGAATGGAGGGTGCTGGCCTTCATTTGCTCTGTGGGTCCGGCCAGCGCCGCCGATATTGGCGGGGCCTTCGACTCCGATCGGGCCGAAGTGAGCCGCGCGGTGAAACGGTTGATCGATGCGGGCCTGATTGATCGCAACAGCAACGAAAGCAATCGCAAGCGGCAGATCATTTCCGTTCTGCCCGAGGGCCAGGTGATCTTTGACCGCGCCCGAAAAATGCGCGGCGATTATTTCGAGGCAATTTTGCAGGACGTCGACCAATCGGGTCGAGATTTCTTCAACGACGCCTTGCGCAAGATCGCAATGCGTGTGGCCGAGCATCGTGAACCCAAATCGTGATCGGGCCGCAAGGTAAAGCGAGAAAGTAAATCATATAAGACGATAGAATTTCGAGAAATGCATTGTATTGTCCGGAAACAATGCGTGATCAATCACTCACCACGCATCCATTGTTGAAGCATTACAAGAACGATTTCACAGCCGGTTATCCGAACCGGGATGACGAGATCACCCCAATGTCGATAATGAGTTGATCGAAAGAAAGATCATTCTCCAATTTCAACATTCTATTTCTGTGAATTTATTTCAATCCGTTTCACACCCTTCAATCCCGCGGGTCAACAGCCTGGCCAGAAAGCGGGCCAGCCCCGCAATGTCGGCATTTCGGGTTTTCAAGGCGCCGAATATGGCTTCTGTTCCGGTGGCGAACATGATCGAGACAAGGAGTTTGCGCTCGTTTTCGGCAAGTCTGTCGAGAACGCCTAACTGCGCAACGTCAATTTCAATATCGGCCAGCAAGGCTCTGATCTGTGCCGAGCCGAACAATCTTGACCTTATATGATGCTGGTTTCTTTCAAAGAATTCCGCGCCGCCCGGCACCGAAAGCAGCATGTTCATAAAGGCGCCATAGCCCTGGCGCAGCATCGTCTCGATATCCTGCGCGCCCGCTTTGGCCGCCGCGATTTCAAGCCGGATACGCTCCATCAACTGGGCGACCAGCTTGTCGAACACCGCCTCCTTGGTGCGGTAATAATTGTAGAAACTTCCCGCCGAAACCTCGCTCTCGGTCACAATGTCGCGCACCGTGGCGCCATCAAGGCCAAGCGTCGAAAAGACCTTCCACGCTGCGGCCTCGATCTTTTCCATATTCTGCGCGCGGGTCATCTCGCGCTTCTCGGACAGGCTGTAGGGCGCCTTTCTCTGGTTCGGCATCTGGCACTCTTGGGCTCGGGGGAATTTTTGAGCCGCGCTTAGGCCATCAATTGCTGTCCGGCGTCAACAGGAACGATGGTGCCGGTAATATGCCGCGCAGCATCGCTCGCAAAAAAAGCGGCCAGAGCGCCGACATCCTTGATCGAAACCAACGTTCCGGCCGGAGCTACGGCTGCGGCGCGCTCCAGCAATTCGTCGAAACGGTCGATACCGCTGGCCGCGCGCGTGGCGATCGGGCCGGGCGAAATGGCGTGGGCGCGGATGCCTTTCGGGCCGAGTTCGGCTGCAATATAACGGGTCGCGCTCTCCAGCGCGGCCTTGACCGGCCCCATCATGTTGTAATGCGCCACCACCCGGTCCGAGCCGTAGAAGGTCACGCACATCAAACAGCCCCCGTCCTGCATCAGCGGTTCGGCCAAGCGCGCCATGCGCAGAAAGCTGTGGCACGACACGTCCATGGCCAGCGCAAAGCCCTCCGCAGAGCAATCGACAACCCTGCCCTGCAAATCCTCTCTGGGCGCAAAGGCGATGGAATGGAGCAGAAAATCCAGCTTTCCCCAACGCGCTTTGACCTCATCAAACAACGCTTCAAGCTGCCCCGTTTCGCGCACATCACAGGGCGCCAGCCAGTCCATGCCCAGCCGCTTGGCCACCGGCTCGACAAATGGCTTGGCCTTGTCATTCAGATAGGTCGCGGCCAGCGTGGCCCCGCATTGCGCAAAGGCCGCCGCGCATCCCGCCGCGATACTGTGCTCATTGGCGATGCCCACCACCAGGCCGCGCTTGCCCGAAAGATCCACCAATGGTTTCATGCCCTTGCTCCCTGCTGATCGTGCAGCATGTTGAAAGTGTGGAATGCAATCATGCGTTCTTCATCGGTGGGGATGACCCGCACCGCGATGCGGCTGTCGGGCCGGGTGATGACGGGGGCATGCGCCGCATTGGCCGCCTCGTCCAGAATGAGGCCCGCCCATGCCATGCGCGCGCAGATGGCGGCGCGAATGGCGGCATCATTCTCGCCAATTCCGGCGGTAAAGATAATACCGTCCACCCCTTCGAGTGAGCCGATCAGAGCGGCCATATGGCGCGCGACGGTCCAGACGAACAGCTCTATCGCCTCCTTCGCATGCGGGTCCTCGCTGGCGTGGAGCACCCGCATATCGCCCGATACGCCCGACACGCCCAGCAGGCCCGACTGACCATAGAGCAAGGCTTCGACCTGCTGCACGCTCATCCCTTCCTGAAGCATCAGATGCAGCACCGCGCCCGGATCCAGAGCGCCGCTGCGCGTGCCCATCATCAACCCGTCGAGCGCGGTAAACCCCATGGTCGTGTCGATGCTGGCCCCGCCGCGCATCGCGCAAAGGCTGGCCCCATTGCCCAGATGGGCGACGATCACCCGCCCCTTGGCCAATTCGGGATCGATTTCACCCAGACGCCGGGCGATATATTCATAGGACAGGCCATGAAAACCATACCGCCGAACCCCTTTTTCCGCGAACCGGCGCGGCAGCGCCAGTCGCGTCGCCACCGCAGGCATGGCATGATGAAACGCGGTATCGAAACAGGCGACCTGAAGCAGATGGGGCGCCATGCGATCGATCTCGCGAACGGCGGCCAGATTGTGGGGCTGATGCAGCGGCGCGAGCGGCGAGAATACCTCCAGCCTGTCGACAAGGGCCGCATCGATCCTTTGCGGCGCATGGAATACCCCGCCGCCATGCACCACCCTGTGTCCCACCGCGACGATCTCATGCTCGCCCAGATGATCCTGCGCCCAGCCATAGAGTTCGCCCAGCAGATCCTCATGGGTCAGACCCGCCCCGCCCGGCCATGATTTTTCGAGCAGCACCTCGCCGTCATCCTTGCGGACAAGGATACGCGGATCGCTGCCGATCCCTTCCAGCTTGCCGCCCGCGGCATGGCGCGGCCCGTCATGCTCCAGCGTGTAAAGGCCGAACTTGATGCTCGACGAGCCGGAGTTGAGGCTGATGAGAGCGCGGCTCATAAGGTGGGCCGGAACAGGCCGGGTGCCGCCTTCGTCCCGGCATGGGCCAGCAGCACGGCCACCGCGCAAGAGGCAAGGCGGGTGGTCAGACTGTCCGCCCGGCTGGTCAGGATGATCGGCACCCGCGCGCCCAGCACGATGCCCGCCGCATCCGCCCCGCCCAGAAAGGTCAATTGCTTGGCCAGCATATTGCCCGCCTCCAGATTGGGGACCACAAGGATTTCCGCCTTGCCAGCAACGGGCGAGACAATGCCCTTTTCCTTGGCCGCGCCCTCGTTGATGGCATTGTCAAAGGCCAATGGGCCATCGAGCAGCGCACCGGCAAATTCGCCCCGATCCGCCATCTTGCACAGCGCCGCCGCATCAATCGTCGAGGCAATCGCCGGGTTCACCATTTCCACGGCGGAAAGAATGGCCACCTTGGGCTGTTCTATGCCGATCACATGGGCAAGGTCGATCGCGTTGCGGATGATATCGGCTTTCTCGGCCAACGTCGGCGCGATATTGACCGCCGCATCGGTAATCAACAGGGGCCGGGGATGGCCCGGCACATCCATCAGATAGACATGGCTGATCCGCCTTTCCGTGCGCAGCCCTGTTTCGCGCGCGACCACGGCGGCCATCAATTCATCGGTATGGAGTGACCCCTTCATCAGCAGCCCGGCCTCTCCGGTTCGCACCATTTCCACCGCCGCCGCTGCGGCCGCATGGCTGTGGGGCGCATCAACAATGCGGTAGGAGGCAATGTCCACCCCCGCCTCCTGCGCTGTGGCGCGAATGCGGGCCGCCGGGCCGACCAGAATGGGGACGATCAATCCAGCCTCCACCGCCTCGGCCACCGCAACAATCGCCGCCACGCTGCACGGATGGGCAATCGCGGTGGCCACCGGATGGGCGTCCTTGGCCGCCGCCATCAAGCGGCGATAGGCATCATGGTTCGACAGGCTGACATCGGGCAGGCTGGCCCGCGCGCGGCGCACCTTTTGGGTGGGTGCCTTGACACTTGCCACGCCGCTGATGACCTCCTCACCCGCCTGATTGGTGCACAGACAATCTAGCGTGACGATATGGTGCTGCTCGGCCTTGGCGGAAACGGTCAGACGCGCGGTGATCGTATCGCCAACCGCCACAGGCCGCAAAAAGCGCAGGCTTTGTTCCAGATAGATCGTGCCCGGCCCCGGCAATTCGGTGCCCAGCACAGCGGAAATCAGCCCGCCCCCCCACATGCCATGCGCGATGACGTGGTGAAACATGTCGCCCTTGGCGAATTCCGGGTCGAGATGGGCCGGATTGACGTCTCCCGACACCAGCGCGAAAAGCTGAATGTCGCGCTGGGTCAATGTGCGCGACAGGCTGGCGGTATCGCCAATCGCGATCTCGTCAAAGGTGCGGTTCTCGATCATGGCGGGAGTCGTCATCATCACTTCTCCAGAATATAGAGGCCCGGCGCATCGGCGATGGGGGCATAACCCTTGTCCGGCGCGCCCATCGGCGGTGGGGCAACGGCGGCGCCGGACCTTGCATCAAGCCATTGGCCCCATGCCTCCCACCACGAACCGGGATGGTCCGGGGCCTGCGCCTGCCACACATCGGGCGCAAGGGCCGGGGCGCAGGCCGGGCGCACAAGCATTTGGTAATGGCGGTGTTTATGCCCCGGCTCGGAAACGATGCCCGCATTATGGCCACCATTGGTCAATGCGAAACATATTTCCGCATCGGTCAACATATGGATCTTATGCACCGAGCGCCACGGCGCGACATGGTCGGTCTGCGTGCCCACCACGAACATCGGGGCTTTCAACGCGGACAGGCTGATCGGCTGACCGCCCGTTACAAAGCGCCCCTCGGCCAGATCGTTCCGGAGAAACAGTTTGCGCAAATATTCGCTGTGCATCGCAAAGGGCATCCGCGTGCCATCCGCATTCCACACCATCAGGTCGCTGGCTGCGGGCCGTTCGCCCATCAGATATTCGTTCAGGATGCGCGACCACACCAGATCGTTGGAACGCAGCATCTGGAACGCGCCGCCCATCTGGCCGCTGTCGAGATAGCCGCGCTCCCACATCATGCTGTCGAGCAGGTTCAACTGCGCCTCATCGATAAAGAGGCCCAATTCGCCCGGCTCGCTGAACTCGGTCTGCGCGGCCAGCAGGGTCAGGCTGGCCAGCCGCTCGTCGCCATCGCGCGCCATGGCCGCCGCCGCAATGGTCATCAACGTGCCGCCCAGGCAATAGCCCAAAGCATGGATTTTCGGCGCGCCGGTAATCGCGCCAATGGCGTCCAGCGCGGCCATCGGCCCCAGCAGGCGATAATCCTCCATGGTCAGATCGCGATCCGCACCATCCGGATTGTGCCACGAAATCGCGAAAACCGTATAGCCCTGCCCCACCAGCCAGCCGATCAGGGAATTGCGGGGCGAAAGATCGAGAATGTAATATTTCATGATCCATGCCGGAACGATCAACACCGGCTCGGGCCGGACCGTCGCGGTGGTCGGCTCGTACTGGATCAGCTCCATCAGGCGGTTGCGATAGATCACCTTGCCTTTGGCTGCCGCGATGTCGCGCCCGATCTTCAGGGGCTGCTCGCCCGCCTGCGTCTTGCCGCGGGCTAGCGCCTCGACATCGGCCATCAGCAGCCTTGCGCCCTCGACCAGACACATCCCGCCCGTATCGACGATCCGCTTTTGCAGCACAGGGTTCGTAAGGATGAAATTGCTGGGCGCGAACATGTCGAGGATTTGGCGCGTGGTGAAGGATGTCACCGCTTCATGGCGGGCGCTGACGCCGGAAATGCCGGTGGTGGCCGCATGCCACCATTGCTGCGTCATCAGAAAGGATTGCGCGATCAGATTAAAGGGCGCCGCTTTCCATGCCGGATCGTCAAAGCGCCGATCCTGTGGCAGCGGCTCAATCGCGGGGTGTTCGCCATCGGCGCCATGGGCGACATAATCGGCCAGACGCAGACCTTTGCGCCAAGCCTTGGCCAGCAGTTCCAGCCGCCGCCCCGGCGATACCGCCAGATGCAGGGCCCAATCCGACAGCGCCTGTGCCACGGTAAAGGGCGAGAGGCCGCCCGTGACACCGGCAATCGCGGCGAAAGAGGCGCGATCAAGGGTCCGTGCCATCCCTTCGAGCGGATCGGCGGTATCTGAGGCGGTCGGCTGGTCGTTCATGGGTGAACTCCTTCTGGCACGATCGGGCCGGGGGATGATGCGTTTGCGCCCCAACCGCCCGCAATCGCGCGATAAAGCTGAACCGTGGCGGTGCCCTGCGCCAGCTTGGCCTGCTCAACCTTGTCGGCATCGGCCAAGGCATCAAGCCGCGCCTGCAGCACATCGCCCAAAGTCATGCGCCCTGCACGATAAAAGGCCTGCGCCTGATCGACGCGGCGGGCGGACAGGTCACGGGCCTGCTCAAGGCCGCGCAAACGGGCATCCAACCCTGTGCGCATGGCATAGGCAGTCTCTACCTCCTCAAGCGCCAGCAGGATGGTACGGTCCTGCCCCGCCAGCGCCGCCTCCAGTTCGCCATGGCCCGCCGCGATCCGTCCGCGCAGCAGACCGCCGGTGAAGACCGGAACACTGGCCTTTACGCCCACCAACCCGATCGGACCGCCAAAACCGGGCAGGCCGGACAAGGCGATATGGCCATCCTGTCCCATAAAGCTGATCCCGAAACGCGGCATCAGATCCGCCTTCAGACTTTTCAACCGGGCGGCCCGCGCGGCAACGATCATCATTCGGGCGCGCACGTCGGGGCGGCGTTCCAATATGGCCGAGAGAAACTGACCGGCGGGCGGCGGCGGCACGGTCAGATCCGCGCTGACCGCCTGCGCGGGCATCGCTTCGGGCAAATTTCCGGCCAGCACGGCCAGCCGCCTGCGCCGCGCGTCGATCAGCGACAGGAGCGGCGCCCGGTCCGCCTCCAGCGAGGCCAAGGTCGCCTGCGCCTTGGTCACGTCCAGCGCCTTGGCCTGCCCCAACCCTTGCCGGGCGGAGAGATAATCGGCCAATGCCCGCGCCGATGTGATGCTTTGATTAAGGATGGCAACGCGGCGGCGCAGCCCCTGCCATTGCTGATAATTTTCCACCACATCGCCGATCACCGTCAGCGCAACGCCTTGCGCCAGCCATTGCGCGCTGTCGGCAAGGGCCTTGGCCGCTTCGGAATCGGCGTGGCGGCCCCCGAACACGTCCGGCTCCCATTGCGCGCCAAGGCCGACAAGATAGCCACCTCCGGTCGCGCCCTCGGACACAGGCGCGAGAAGCGAGCCCAGAGCACCATCGGCCCCCGTATCGGCCACCGTTCCCCATGCCGCACCATTGGCCGCAATGGATGGATAAAGCGCGGCCTCCGATACGGAGACAAGCGCCCTTGCCGCGCGGACATGGGCCTGCGCCACGCGAATATCGGCATTAGCGGCCAACGCCTTTTCGACCAGCGCGTCCAGTCCGGGATCGCCCCAAAGGGTCCACCAACGATCCGGCGCGCCCGCCGATGGCAGACCGGCATCGGGCGCGGCAAGGCGCGCGGGCGCGGAAACCATCGCCTGCGGCGTGGCCATCCGGGGCGGCGATGCGCAAGCGGCCAGACCAAGCGCCTCCCCCGCCGCCAACAGTGCGCGCAGGGTTCTGTATGGGCCATTATGCATGATATTTGCCTTCATCCCTGACGCTCCAGCATCGAACGGAAGCGTTGCACCGCAAGGGCCACGAACAGCACGCCCCAGCCGCAGATCATGGCCAGTTGGGGCCATACGGTGACCATTTGCGCGCCGCGATAGAGCACCGCCTGTGAAAGGCTGACAAACTGGGTCGTGGGCAGCAGCCTTGCCACGATCTGGACGGCGGGCGGCATGCTCTCTAGCGGGGTGGCGGCCCCGGACAGCAGATAGGCGATGGCATAGACCGGCACGGCAAACAGGCCGAATTGCGGCATGGAGGGCGCCAGCGTCGCCATCCACATGCCCAGCGATGTCACCGAAAAGAGATAGAGCACCATCGCGCCCGCAAAGAGCGCCAGCGAACCCGCCAGCGGCACCGCCAGCAATCCATGCACCACAAACCACAACGACGCGATCGAGGCCAGAAAGATGACCAGTCCATTGGCCAGAATTTTCGAAAAGGCGATTTCACTGGCGCGGACGGGCATGACCAGCAGATGCTCGATCGTCCCATGCTCGCGCTCGCGGATCACCGCCGCGCCGACAAGGATGATCGAGAGCACCGTCACATTGGTCACGATCTGCATCACCGAACTGTACCAGGCCGATTGCGAATTGGGGTTGAAGAAGATCTGACTGGTCACCGACACGGGCAGAGCCGCCAGCAACCCGCGCGCATGGAGGAAATCAAGCGTCTCGGCGGCAAAGATCCGCTGGAAATCGACAGCCCCCAGCCCCGCCTGCGTCATGGCCGTGGCATCGACCAGAATCTGAACCGCGGGGCCGCGTCCGCTCAGAACATCGGCCTGAAATCGCGGCGGGATCTCGATCACGAAAATATAACGGCCTGCGTCCATCGCGGCGGAAACATCCGCGCGCGCGATATCCACCGGCGGCTTGAAATAGGGCGGCTGCACCGCATCGCGCAGGCGGCGCGACAATTCGCTGTGGTCATCATCAACAATGGCCACCGAAGCATTCGATACTTCGGCCTTGAGCCCGGTGGCGACGAGTTGAATGGCAACGGTAAAGGCAAAGATGATCAACGCCATCAACGTGACATCCTTGAGAACGCTGCGCAGTTCCTTGACGCCGAGCAACCAGACATTGATCAGCCAGCGCTTCATACCTCCTGCTTTCCAAGCATCAGCCGCGAGGCCATGATGACGATGAGGGCAAAGAGCGCCAGCGCCAGATAGGCCGTGCCGAAGCTGGCCGGACCAAGCCCCTTGGTGAAGGTGCCCAGACTGATGATCTGAAACCATGAGGAGGGAAAGATGACACCGATCCAATAGCTGCCGTCGAGCAGCGTCGAGACCGGATAGAGCAGGCCCGAAAAATTCACCGAGGGGATAAGGCAGATCAGCGCCGTGGCGAAAATCGCGGCGACTTGTGTGCGAACAAGGGTCGAGATCATCATGCCAAGCCCGGTGGAGGCCAGCACGAACAGCAGCGCCCCCACCGTCAGCGCCAGCAGCGACCCTTTGAGCGGCACGCCCAGAACGGACACGATCAGGGCCACAAGGCTGGCATAGCTGACCATGGCCAGAGCGACATAGGGGGCCTGTTTGCCGATCAGGAACGCCCCGGCCCCGGCGGGCGAGGCATAGAGGTTGATGATCGAGCCGATCTCCTTTTCGCGCACAATGCCAAGCGCGGTCAGCATCGCGGGGATCAGGATCATCGTCAGCATCAGCACGCCCGGCGTGATCGCATAGATGCTGCGAAAATCCTGATTGTAGATGAAGCGCGGCTCTATCGAGGCGGGCAGCGTGACTGCGGTGGCGCCGGCCCCCAACCTGTCGAGCGAATAGGACAGGATGATCGCATCGGCATAGCCCTGAATATTCGCGGCCAGAAAGGGGCTGGCCCCGTCAATGAAAACCCCCAGATCCGGTTTACGCCCCGCAGCCAGATCGCGGCCAAAGCCGGGCGGAATGTCCAGCACCATCTGGACATCCCCTTCGCGCAGGCGGGCATGAGCGTCCTCCTCGCTGCCGATGGGGCGGGTTTCCACGAAATAGCGTGATCCTTCAAAGCGGCGGATCAGGTCGCGGCTGGTCGCGGTCTGATCGTGGTCGAACACCGCCATGCGGATGTTCTGCACGTCAAAGGAAATGCTGAATGCGCAAATGCACAAGAGGATGATCGGCCCCGCCAGCGCAAAGCCCATGCGGATGCGGTCGCGCATCAGCTCGGTCGCCTCACGCCGGGCAAAGGCCCAGGCAAAACCCAGCCAGCCGGCCAGGCCGCCCTGCCTGTTGTCGGCATCATCCGGCGTGCGCTCCACCGGTTCCGGGCGCGCGACCGATGCCCCTTCGGCCGAATTGTTCTCCAGCACCGCGATGAATGCGTCTTCCAACCGATCGGCATGGTATTGGCGCGTCAGTTCGGCCGGTGTTCCCACCGCCAGCACCCGCCCGCGATCCATCAGCGAGATCCGGTCGCACCGCTCGGCCTCGTTCATGAAATGGGTCGAGACGAAAATAGTCACGCGGTCCTCGCGCGAGAGGCGCAGCAAATGGCCCCAGAACATGTCGCGCGCCGCCGGATCGACGCCCGATGTCGGCTCATCGAGGATCAGGATTTCGGGCTTGTGCAGACAGGCCGCCGCCAGTTGCAACCGCTGGCGTATCCCCAGCGGCAGCGCGGCAGGCAAAGCGCGGGCATGATCGAGCAGCGCATATTGCGCCATGACCTCGTCCACCAGCGCCGCCGCCTCGGCCTGCGGCACGCGATAAAGGCGGGCGTGCAGGGTCAGATTCTGCTCAACGGTCAATTCTTCATAAAGCGAGAAAGCCTGCGACATATAGCCGACACGCATCCGCGTCTGCATGTCTCCGGCGGTGATCGGCCGACCGAACAGGGTTGCGGTCCCGCTGCTGGCATCGAGCAGGCCGGTCAGCATCTTCATCGTAGTCGTCTTGCCGCAGCCATTTGAGCCCAGAAAGCCAAAGATCTCGCCCCGGCCGATCCGAAAGCTGACATCATCAACCGCCACGAAATCGCCGAAGCGGCGTACCAGATGCTGCGCTTCTATGGCGGGCCCCTCGCCCCGGTCGTGCCATGGCGCGACATTCATCAGTTCACCCGCAGGCCGCTTCGCCTCGGGCAGCAGGCTGATATAGGCCTGCTCCAGCGAGGCGGCCCCGGTTTGCGCCAGGATGTCGCGCGTTGGCCCCTGCGCGATGATGCGCCCATCATCCATCGCCACCAGATGATCGAAGCGCTCGGCTTCCTCCATATAGGCGGTCGAGACCAGCACGGTCAGTTCGGGCCGCTCCGCCCGCATCGCATCGACCAGTTCCCAGAACTGTCGCCGCGACAGGGGATCAACGCCGGTTGTCGGCTCGTCCAAAATCAACAGGTCCGGGTCATGGACCAGCGCGCAGCACAGACCCAGCTTCTGCTTCATCCCGCCCGAAAGCTTGCCCGCGGGCCGGTCGGGAAAGGGGGCCAGACCCGTTGCCTCAAGCAGCCGTTGCATATGCGCGCGCCGCTCGGCCGCGTCCAGACCGAACAGACGGCCGAAAAAGTCGATATTCTCGGCCACGGACAGCGTGGGGTAGAGATTACGCCCCAGCCCCTGCGGCATATAGGCCACGCGCGAGAGGAAAGCGGAGCGGTCGCCCCGCTGCGCAAGATCGAAGCCAAGGACGCCGACCTTGCCCTGCTGAACACGCTTTACCCCGGAAATCAGGCCCAGCAACGTGGATTTTCCCACCCCATCCGGCCCTACAAAGGCCACCGCCCCGCCACGCGGCAATTGCAGGCTGACGTTGTGGAGCGATTGAACCGGGCCATAGTGATGGGAAACATCATCAAGGACGATGGCCATGGCGCCCGGTTCCTGCGCCCCGGTCACGGTCTGGCCGTTCCCTGCTCTGGCCCCAGTTCCGGCCATTCTTTGCCCGGATCGGTGCGGACAAAGCCATCGGCGGTCATCCCCGCCTTCAGCACGCCCGCATACCGCCGTGCCACCTCGACGGGTATCTGCAGCTTTACCCGATAGGAGAGATTGTCGCGCTCATTGGCAGTTTCGACATATTTGGGCGTGAACTGCGCCTCGGGCGAGACAAAGCCCACGCGGGCGGGCAAGGCGTGGGTGAAGCCCTGCGGCAGGACGCGCGCCTCGTCACCGATCCGGATGCGCGACGCAGCGGCCGAGGGCACGAAGATGGTCAAATAGACATCTTCTGGATTGATGATCGACAACAGTTTGCCGCCCGGTGCCATCATCGCGCCCGGTTCCGCAATGCGATATTCCACCCGGCCCGGCCCCGGCGCGCGGATATGCAGATCGGCACGGATAGCCGAAACCAGCCGGATCTGGGCATCGGCCTGCGCAATTGCGCCGCGTGCTTCGCCTATGGCGCCGCTTGCCGCCTCAAACCCGCCTGTCTCGCCCGCCAGCGCCAGATTGCGCTGCTTCAACTCCACATCGGACACCATGTCGCGTGCGCGAAGGCCCGCGGTTTCCGACCAGTTGAGCCGGGCGAGTTCGGCCTGACTGCGATGCGCGGCCTGCTCGCCCCGCGCGCGGGCAAGGCCGCCCAACGCCCTTTCGCGCGAAGCTCTGGCCGCATCAAGCTGGGCCAGAACATCGCCTTCGTCCTGTTCGGCCAGGATCTGGCCCGCATGAACGAAATCGCCTTCATGAACCGTCACAGAGACCAGCCGCCCCGGATATTTCACCGCAATATCGGTCCGGGTCATTTCAATCCGGCCATTGCTGCGCAAGACCCATTCCGGCAGCGCGGGGCGGCGCACAAAATAATGCCACGCCCCATAGCCACCCGCCGCCAGCGCGAGCAGGGCCAATGCGACAAGAATGCGACGAGACGTCATCGGCCGCCTCTGTGGCCGCAAAGCGTCGACATGCGAGCATCAGCACATTGCATAACCATCGGGCTCCTCAGCCGGAAGGAAAGTGAAGGGCGTGTATGGCCCGTCGGAATGTTCTGATTTTGATTTACGACGCGCCATAGTCGGCGGTCACTATGCCGACTCCGGAACAATCGCCTCTCTCAGGGCGTGAACAACAAAAAATTGAACGCAATGTCAAGTTTTCTATATATCAGATCCGAAAGGCTTGTTGGGAATTGGCGCTGGTCTGCAAAGCTCTTGAGGCCCTCCTTCACGCGGCAAAATGCCCAAGACGCAAGGAACCATAAGCGGCCAGCTGGCGGCGCGATCAAAAGCCATTCGAGGGTAACGACCTAATTGATGGCCAGCATCTCGGACAAGGCTCTGCGCGCACGGTAAAGCCGCGTCTCCACGGCCTTGCCGGTGATGCCCAACAGCGCGGCAACATCGGCCTCGGCCATCCCCTCAACCCCGCGCAGGACCAGAACGTCGCGCTGCGCGGCGGGCAGGCGCGCAATGGCGGCCATCGTGCGGGACAATTCCTGACGATGGGACAACGCATCGTCCGCGGCCACGGACGGATCGGGCAGGTTTGGCGCCTGATCATCGGGCAAGGCAAAGGAAAAGATGGCGCGCAATTTCATCCGTCGCGCCCGGTCGCGACATTTGTTGAGCGCAATACGCGCAATCCAATGGGCAAAGGGCCGCGCCCGATCATATCGCCCCAAGGCGGCAAAGGCGCTGATAAAGCTCTGTTGCGTGATGTCGAGGGCAGCATCGTCATCGCCACAGGACGCACGCGCAATGCGAAAGACGACGTCGCGGTGGCGGCGCAGCAAAGCGCTGTAGGCCGCCTGTCGACCGCCCAGCGCCAGCGCGGCCAGATCGCCATCGCTCAAGGCATCCAGCGCGGACATCAGCGGGGCTGGTCCGCCTCCGTGCTGGTCAACATGCGGGCTATGCCCTGATCAAAGCGCGCGGCCTGATCGGGGCGCAACACGCTGCGCATGGCGAACACATGTTCGAGCGTGGCTTTTTGCAGAGCGCCCATCGCATGGTGCGAGCGATCCACCGCCGCCGCCACCCGCGGGCCATAGCTATGTTCATCGCGCAAGGCCGCCGCCAGTTCAGCGTTGGCGGCGCGTTGCTGCGCGACAAGACCGGCCTTCTGCACCGCGAAACCGGAATTCAACGCATCGATCTGGGCCTGCTGCGCCTTGTCCAACGATAATTCATCATGCAGCAAACGGTGCAGCGCGGTTTCATCCTGCGCGCCATTCACCGGCACCATTCGTCCCGCCAAAGCCCCGCCCAGCGCCCCGACAAAGCCCAGTGCCAAGGCCAGCAGCATCGACCACTTGCGGTTCACAACGCGCGGTCCAGCAAGGTCGAAGGCGCCAAGGCCAGTCCCTGCCCCAAGGGATCAGCGGGCGCGCGCGGCGCAGAACCTCCCCCCATCCACGCCCCCGACACAATCGCCAATGCCGCAATGCACGCCAGCATCGGCATGGAGAGGGCCGGTTGGCGCGCACGTTCGGCGCCTTGCAACACCGCGTCCTCGATCATGTCCAAACGCGGATCGGGCGCCGCCGATCCCAATCGGGCCAACAGATCATCGATTTGGGTCATCGTCTTTGCCTCACTCAAATTCCCGCAGCACCCCATATACGCAGGCGCGCGAAACGCCCCTCGCATTTATTTGCGAGGGGGGCGGCGAAATGCTGCGTATCCGACATGACTATCCCCAAGTGGAGAATTTGCCCATGCGTTTCCTCGCCCCTCTTGTTGCCCCGTTTGCCCTCCTCGCCGCCCTGGCCGTGTCCGGCACGGCGTCGGCCGCACCCATCGTCGATTCCACATCGCCCGCCGAAAAGGCCGATGCCGCCAAGGTGACCCAGATTACCATCCATTTTCAGGACGCCATCAACCCGGCTGCATCGGGCATTCAGATTTGGATGACCGGAATGCCCGGCATGGATCACCACGATCCCATGAAGATGAATGGCGTTAAGGTCTCTGTATCGCCTGATGCGAAATCGCTGATCGCAACGCTGGGCCGCCCCTTGCCGGAAGGCACCTATGCCGCGCGATGGTTCGCCACCGACAAAAATGCGCAAAAGGCCGAGGGCAGCTTGACCTTCAACGCCCGCTGAGGCCCATCATCCCTTTTCCTCAACGTGACACTTGTCATGATGCGCCATATTTTCCGGCGCTGTTGCGTTGAGGAAGGGGAGTTTTTTCCACCACAGCATCCCATCAGGCAGCAACGAGGTTTGCATAAGACTTGACCCGCATAGCGAAATTGAAATAGGATGATATAACATGACAAAGCAACATCCACCTTCCCGCTGCGCCTTTCCCACTGCATGGACAATATACTTTTGTTCCGGGCATGGTGCTTTGCACTCTGTCGCCAATCTGACAATTTCAAAGACCGGGCCGGGCCAAACCTAAACCCCTTAAATTTTCGGGATCGAGGCGCTACGGAACTTACGCAGAGTTCGTGCCGCGCGCTGCTTCTTTTCGATATGATCAACCGTCAAGTCACCCCGCTTCGATCAAAGATTCCTCACAAAGCACATAGCCTCATAACTGTCACAAAAGAGACTGGCCGCCGCGAAACAGGGTGAAATTCATCGCGGCAGGATCGGTCCGATACCCAAGCAGGTTGCGGAACAAGCATTCATCAGGGGGAATTTCAGAATGATCGATCAATCCGCTTTCAAACCCGTGCTGCTGGCAACAGCTGCACTTTTGGCCACGCCGGTTTTTGCGGCCGATAATACCGACTCTATTGTGGTTACCGGCCAGCGTCAGGCCTATCGCGGCGACGTGCCGGTCAAGGAATTGCCGCAAACGATCCAGTTGATCGACGCCAAGATGATGGACGTGGTCAATATGACCAAGATGGATTCCATCACCGAAATCGCCAGCGGCGTCGTGCGTCAGAACAACTTTGGCGGCCTGTGGGACAGCTTTGCCATTCGCGGTTTTTCCGGGGACGAGAATTTCCCGTCGGGCGTTTTGGTCAATGGATTTAACGGTGGGCGCGGTTATGGCGGCGCGCGCGATGCGTCCAACGTCGAAACGATCGAAGTGCTTAAAGGCCCCAATGGCGCAGTGTTTGGCCGTGGCGAACCGGGCGGCACGATCAACATCATCACCAAGAAAGCCAAGCTGGGCAGCAGCTTTGGCAAGATCGGCGCGCAGGCCGGTTCCTTTGACACCTATCGCGGCGAAGGCGACGTGAACCTTGCGCTCAGCGACAAGCTGGCCATCCGCGCAACCGGCGCCGTGGAAGACGCAGGCTCATTCCGCAACACGGTGAAATCCAGCAAGGAAGTCTTCAACCCCTCGATCCTGTGGCAGCCGGCCGACAAGACGACGCTGACCTATGAGATTGAATATGTCGGCCTTCGCACGCCTTTTGATCGCGGCATCGTCGCAATCAACGGCAAGCTGGGCGCGGTTTCGCGCAACACTTTCCTTGGCGAACCCGGTGACGGCCCGACCCGCGTCAAGGTGTTTGGCCATCAGGCACAGTTGCAGCAGAAGCTGGGCGGTGACTGGGTGATCATCGCGGGCTTTGGCCTGCGCGAAACCAGCATGATCGGCTATTCCGAAGACGCCGAACTGGCCACCGGCCGCCAGCCTATCTTCAGCACCGGCACGATGCTGGCCCGTCAGCGCCGCTATCGCGATTTCCGCACCCGCAACATCACGGGCCGCGCGGAAATTTCCGGCCGCATCACCACGGGCTCCATCCTGCACCACGTCCTGCTGGGCGCGGATGTGGATGAATTCGACATCAACACCTGGCAAACCCGCTATCGCCCGGTCGCCTATACGCCGGGCACCCCGGTCACGGCGGCCAGCAATGCGGTCAACGTCTTCGCCCCGGTCTATGGCCAGATGTTCACGCCTACGGCCGTCGTGCTCAACTCGCTGGAAAAGCAAAAGAGCTGGGGCATTTATGTTCAGGATCAGATGGATATTGGCGAAAAGGTCAAGATCCGTTTCGGCGGCCGCTTTGACCATTTCAACCAGTTGATCGGCGCCCGCGTGGGCAATTACAACCCCACCGTCAACACGGTCAAGGAACGCTTCAGCCCGACGGTCGGCCTGCTTTACGACGTCAACACGCGCATGGGCCTGTATGCCGCATGGGGCAACGGTTTCCGCCCAAACAGCGGTCAGGACTTCTTTGGCCAGCCCTTTGCCCCGGAAACCAGCAAGTCGTATGAAGTGGGCGCACGTTATACCAGCAAGGTCATTTCCGCCTCGCTGGCCGTGTTCACCATGACCAAGGCCAACGTGCTGACACAAGACCCCGACACCGCGCATCAGGGCTTCTCCATCGCGGGCGGCAGCGCGCGCAGCACAGGCGTCGAGGCCGGTGTAGACGCTCATCTGCCCGGTCAGATCGACGTGCATGGCACCTATGCCTATACCGACGCGCATTGGACCAGCACGTCCAAGGACTTCAACTTCGGCCTTGCCATTACGCCCGGTTCCAAGCTGATCAACATTCCGGCTCATACGGCCAACCTGTTGGTCACCAAGGGCTTTGATGTCGGTTCCGAAGGCAAGGTGACCATTGGCGCGGGCGTCAATTATGTCTCATCGCGTCTGGGCGAAACGGCAACGACCTTTACCCTGCCGGGCTATACGCTGACCCGCGCCTTGATGACCTATGAGCCGAACAAGCGCATTCGTCTGGGCGTCGATGTCACAAATCTGTTTGATGTGACGTGGTACGCATCCTCTTACTCGACGCTGTGGGTCGCACCGGGCGCGCCGCGCACGGTCACCGGACGCATCAGCTACGCATTCTGAGTTACACCCTGACTGGCCACCGCTTGCTTTTGATATAGCAGGCGGTGGCTTTTTTGCGTCAGTCGTGCACAAAGCCATGGACAAGGGCCACATAATGAACCGCAAAAGCCTGCTGATCTGGCATCGCCGCATTGCGCTGACGCTGGCGCCGCTTCTCCTGCTTCAGGCGCTGACGGGCCTGTTGTTGCTGCTGCCCTCGCCCAAATGGAGCATGTCGCCCGGACCTGCGCTGCCGCCCTCCGCCCTGCTGCACAGCGCGCAAAGCGCAGCGCCCGGCTATCAAACATTCCGTCTCGATTATCCCGCCAATGACGCGGTGGTGGCGCGCATGGCCAATGCGCAAGGCCACCGCCTGTTCGTCCATATCGACCCCGCCACGGCCCGCGTTCTGGCCGTGGGCAGCCTTTGGCAAGACCCATGGCGCGTGGCGCAGGAATGGCACAATAGCCTGTTTTCCGGGCGCATCGGATCAACCATAGTCGCGCTTGAAGCAACCGGCCTGCTGGCTCTGGCCATCAGCGGCCTGATTTTCTGGTGGCCCGGCAGGTCGCGCATCAAGCAAGGCCTGTCCATCCCGGCCCGCGCGCCCAAGCGGCTGAAATTGCGCCTGTGGCATCGCTCCACCGGGGTCATTGCCTCGGCGCTGCTGGGCATGATGGCGGTGACGGGTATGTTGCTGGTATGGCCTTTGATGGTGCCGCCTTTGGCTGGCCCAGCGCGCGTGGATCAGGCGTTGCCTGTTGACGCCGCCTATGCCCGCGCCACTTTGCCGGATCAGCCCTTGCGCGATATCCGCATAGCCTCGACAGGGCACGCCACATTCCATTTCGCGGCCAAAAGCCGGAACCATTGGGACCTCGACACCGTCACACTAGGCCCGGATGGCGCACGCCGGATTTCGCGCGCCGCCGATGCGCCTGCGTTATGGATGACGCTCTTGCCCTTGCACACCGGCGATGCGCTGGGCACGATTGGCCAACTGGTCATCGCGTGCCTTGCCGCCGCCCTCCTCTTTCTTACCATCAGCGGCGTAATCGCATGGAACCGCGCCCGAAAAGGAAAAAGCAAATGAGCCTTGAACCCCAAGGTCCCCGCGCCTCTATCGTCCATTGCGGAGATCCCAAGCGCGGCGCGGCATGGTCGGAAATTTTTGCCCGCGACATGCCGCATGTGCCTTTTCACTGCTGGCCCGACATCGGTGATCCACAGGACGTGCGCTATCTGATCGCCTGGACGCTCAGCGAGGAAGTCATTGCCGCGCTGCCCAATCTTGAGGTGCTGTTTTCGATTGGCGCGGGTGTTGATCAACTCGACCTGTCGATCCTGCCGCCGCATGTCCGGGTGATCCGTATGATCGAACCGGGCATTACAACCACCATGGCCGAATATGTCACCATGGCCGTTCTGGCGCTGCATCGCGATTTGCCGGCATTGGTGGCCGGACAAAGGGCGGGAACCTTCCCCTATATGCCGGTCCGCATGGCCCGCGAACGCAGCGTCGGCATCATGGGCCTTGGCGAATTGGGGCAGGCCGCGCTGCGCATGCTGGCGCCCATCGGTTTTCGCCTGTCGGGGTGGAGCCGCAGCAAGCGCGAGATCGAGGGCGTTGAATGTTTTCACGGCGCCGATGGGATGGATGCCTTTCTGGGCGCGGTCGATATACTCGTCTGCCTTCTGCCTCTGACGGAGGATACGCGCGGCATTCTGTGCCGTAAAACCTTTGCCAAATTGCCCAAGGGTGCCGCGCTCATCAATGTTGCGCGGGGCGGGCATCTGGTACAGGATGACCTCATCGAAGCGCTGGACAATGGCCAGATCGGGCAAGCTATTCTGGACGTTTCCACCCCAGAACCCCTGCCCGAAAACCACGCTTTGCGCGGGCATCCCGCGGTTTTCCTGACCCCGCATATCGCGGGCGTTACCCGCATCGATACGGCGGTCTATGCTCTGATGGACGCCCTTGCCGGGGTGATGGCCGGAAAGCCCGTCGCGGGCGACATCGACCGCAGCCGGGGATATTAAGCCCGCAGCATAGTGTGCCGAATGTTCGCCGTAAAAAACCGCATGCGCGCCCTTGGGCTTGTCGCAATCGGCTTCTTCTTCCGGCCGGGTGGTGGCCTATTATCGGGGTGTACGGTGCCGGTCACGCACCGCTTTGCAGGATGCAACCATGACGATTTTCACTCCCAAGTTCATCAGCTTTGATTGCTACGGCACGCTCATCAAATTCCACATGGGCGAAATGGCCAGTGATTTTTACGCCGGTGTGATCGGCGCGGCCAACATGGACGCTTTCAACCGCGACTTTTCCGCCTATCGCTTTGACGAAGCGATGGGTCCGTGGAAACCCTATCGTGAAGTCATCGGCAACGCCCTTGCCCGCACCGCCAAAAAGTGGGGCGTTGCCTATGACACGGCCTATGGCGATGCGATTTATGACATGGTGCCCAATTGGGGGCCGCATGCCGACGTTCCGGGCGGCCTGTCGAAAATCGGCACCAAGATCCCGCTGGTCATCCTATCCAACGCGATGAACAGCCAGATCCACGACAATGTGGCCAAGCTGGGCGCGCCTTTCTATGCCGTCTATACCGCCGAAAGCGCACAGGCGTATAAGCCCCGTATGCAGGCGTTTGAATATATGTTCGACCAGCTCGGCTGGGGCCCGGAGGTCGGCATGCATGTCTCCTCCTCCTTCCGCTATGACCAGAACACCGCGACCGACCTTGGCTTTGGCACGCGCGTTTTCGTGGGCCGTGGCCATGAACCCAGCAACGCCAATTATCGCGACGTGGAAATCCCCCACATCGGCTGTCTGCCCGCTCTGGTGGGTCTCTGATCCTGATGCGCCCCGCCCTTTCCCTTTGGCAGGCAACGGCACCCGGTTTTGCCTCTGGCATGACCGGGCCGGTCGAAGGCCGCTATGATGTCGCCATCGTCGGTGGCGGGTTTACCGGCCTGTCGGCGGCGCTCTCGCTGGCCAAGGGCGGGGCAAGGGTTGCATTGCTGGAAGCTGGGCCGGTGATCGGCGCGGCATCGGGCCGCAATGGCGGGCAATGCAACGCGGGCACGGCGCATGACTTTGGCGCTTTGGCCGCCGCCCATGGCGTGGACAAGGCACGCCGTTGGTATCTGGCCCATTGCGACGCGGTGGACACGGTCGAACGGCTGGCGCGTGAAGAAGGTATCGGATGCGACTTCCGCCGCGCGGGCCGGGCCAAGCTGGCCGCCAAACCGGAACATTTCACCAAGATTGAGGCCGCCTACAGGCTGCTCTCGTCCGAGGTGGACCCCAATGTGTCGCTGGTGGATGCGGCCGGTCTTTCTAGCGAAATCCGCGCCGATGGTTTCTATGGCGCACTGATCCAGCATACCAGCGCGCAATTGCATGTCGGGCGTTTCGGCATCGGCCTTGCCCATGCCGCGGTCCGCGCGGGCGCGCATATCTGGGAACAGGCCGCCGTCACCGGTATCCAACGCGATGGCGCGCAGCATCGGATCGAAACGCCACGCGGAACGCTCACCGCGGCGCAGGTTCTGATCGCCACCGGCGGCGCCAGTCCGCAGGCGCCCTTTGGCTGGTTCCGCCGCCGTATCGTCACCGTGGGCAGCTTTGCCATCGCCACCGCGCCATTGTCGGATGCGATGGTCGATCACCTGTTTCCGGGCCGCCGCAATTATGTGACCAGCCGGATCATCGGCAATTACTTCCGCCTGACCGCCGACAATCGTCTGGTCTTTGGCGGGCGCGCGCGCTTTGCCCTGTCCAATCCGGCCTCTGATCTCAAAGGCGCGGATATTCTGGAAAAGGCCATGCTACGCCTGTTCCCCGATCTGGCCGGCACGGAAATTCAGCATCGCTGGGGCGGCGCCATCGACCTGACGCAGGACCGCCTGCCGCGTGCGGGCGAACATGACGGGCTTTATTACGCCATGGGCTATTCCGGCCACGGGGTTCAGATGGCCACCCATATGGGCGGGCAAATGGCCAAGGTGATCGGCGGCGACATGTCGGCCAATCCCTTCGCCGATTTGCCCTGGCCCGCCATTCCCGGCCATTTGGGCAAGCCGTGGTTCCTGCCCTTTGTGGGCGCCTATTATCGCGTGCTGGATTATTTCCAATGATGAATTTTTCACGCCGAACCATGATGGCGGGCGGGTTAAGCGCCGGATTGATGGGCATGCCCGCCTTGGGCGCCGGCGTTCCAAAGCGCGGCGGCTCGATCCGTGTGGCCACGCAATCGGTGTCGACCGCCGACACGCTGGACCCGGCCAAAGGCGCGCTTTCGACCGACTATGTGCGCCATTACATGCTCTATTCCGGGCTGACCCGGATCGGGCCGGACATGATCGCGCGCCCGGCTCTGGCCGAACGGATTGAAAGTGCCGACCGGACAACGTGGCATATTACGCTGCGCCGGGGCGTCCATTTCCATCACGGCGGCGAATTGACCAGCGCCGATGTCGTCTTTTCCCTGCTGCGCCACAAAGACCCCAAGCTGGGCAGCAAAATGGCCGGCATCGCGCAGCAATTTGTCGAGGTGCGGGCCGATGGCCGCCATGGCGTCATTATCCGCCTGTCCGGCCCCAATGCCGATTTGCCCGCCGTTCTGGCCCAGTCGCATTTCCTGATCGTCCGGCACGGCGCGGATCGCCCCGATGGCAATGGCACGGGCGCCTTTCGGCTGGATGATTTCAAACCCGGCATCCGCACCGTCGTTGTGCGCAACCCCGATTACTGGGTCCATGGCCGCCCCTATCTCGACCGGATCGAATTGATCGCCATTCCCGATGAAGTCAGCCGCGTGAACGCGTTGCTGGCCGGTGACGTGCAATTGATCAATGCGGTCGCCCCGCTTTCCACCAAACGGGTTGAGGCATCGCCCGGCCATGCCTTGGCCGCGACACCATCGGCGCTCTATTCCAACCTGATCGCCCGCATGGACCGCCTGCCCAGCGGCAATCCGCATTTCGTCGCGGCGCTCAAATATCTGTGTGATCGGCCGCTGATCAAACGCGCATTGTTTCGCGGCTATGCCACGATCGGCAATGACCATCCGATCCCGCCATTCCACCCCTATTACAACCCGTCGATCCCGCAAACCGCGCTCGATCTGGACCGCGCGCGCTGGCATGTTCAACGGGGCGGGCTGACCAATGTCCGTCTGCCCATCTTTTGCGGCCCGGCGGTCGAAGGTTCGGTGGACATGGCCTCCGTGCTTCAGGAATATGGCGCAAGGGTCGGGCTTGATCTGGCGATAACGCGCGTGCCTTCCGATGGCTATTGGTCGACGCACTGGATGCGTCACCCGTTGACCTTTGGCAGCACCAACCCGCGCCCGACGGCGGACCTGACCTTCTCGCTCTTCTATAAATCCGACGCGGCCTGGAATGAAACGGGTTGGAAGAACCCCCGCTTTGACCAATTGCTGATTGCCGCGCGCGGCGAAACCAACGAGGCCAATCGCAAGGCGATGTATGGCGAAATGCAAAAGATCGTGCATGACCAATGCGGCTCGATCATCCCTGTGTTCATCAGCCTTCTTGATGGGCATGACCGCCGGTTGCGCGGTCTGGACCCGATACCGTTGGGCGGCATGATGGGTTATCAGTTTGCCGAATTTGCATGGTGGGCGGCATGAGCGCGCCTGCAACCCAGAACGGCGCGTCGGGGGCCGGGCTGTGGCCTATGGTGATCCGGCGCATCGGATCGTCCATCCTGACTTTGTTGATGGTTTCGGTGGTGATCTTTACGATTGCGGGCCTGCTGCCGGGCGACGCGGCACAGGAAGCGTTGGGGCAATCGGCTACACCCGAACAGGTGGCGGCGCTGCGCCATGAAATGGGCCTCGATCGCCCCGCGCCCCTTCGCTACGTCACATGGCTGTCCAGTCTGGCGCAAGGCGATGCGGGGCAATCGATGGTCGCGGGCATGCCCGTGGATCAGATCATTGCCGAACGCCTGCCCAATACGCTGATGCTGGCGGGGATGACGGCGGCATTGGCGGTTCCGCTGGCGCTGTTGATGGGCATTGTGGCGGCCATTCGTCGCGGCACATGGATCGACCAGGCCATCAATCTGGCCTCGCTTTCGATGGTGGCTTTGCCCGAATTTCTGGTGGCGACGGTGGGCGTGCTGATCTTTTCGGTCGAGCTTACGTGGCTGCCTTCGATCGCCATGGTTTCGGCCGATGCAACGTGGAGCGATACGTTGCGTTCCTGCGCCTTGCCAATCCTGTCCTTGACCGTGGTGGTGGTGGCGCAGATGGCGCGCATGACCCGCGCGGCCATCGCCGATCAGCTTGACCGGCCCTATGTCGAAATGGCGCGGTTAAAGGGCGCCTCGCTCTCGCGCGTGGTGCTGGGCCATGTGCTGCCCAATTGTCTGGGGCCGATTGTGAACGCGATGGCGCTGTCTCTCTCGTATTTGATGGGCGGGGCGATCATTGTGGAAACGATCTTCAACTTCCCCGGCCTTGCCAGCCTGATGGTCAATGCCGTGACCAGCCGCGACATGCCCTTGTTGCAGGCCTGCGCCATGATCTTTTGCTCTGCCTATCTTTTGCTGATGCTGGTGGCCGACATGGTCGCGCTGCTGGCCAACCCAAGGCTGCGTGCGCAATGAAACGCTTGATTTCTTCTTGGGCCAAGGCGCCTTTGCCAAGCCGCGTGGCGGCAGGCTTCGTCGGTTTCTGGCTGGCGCTGGCGGTGGCCGGGCCTTGGCTGGCGCCGCATCCGGTGGGCGCGTTTGTCGATTATGATGTGTTTTCGGGCCTCTCCTCAAAATTCTGGCTGGGCAGCGATTATCTGGGCCGCGATGTCTTTTCGCGATTGCTTTATGCGGCGCGCTATACGGTGTTTCTGGGGCTGGGCGCGGCATTGCTGGCGGCTTGCTGCGGCACATGTCTTGCGCTTTGGGCGACGCTGGCCGGAGGGCGGGTGGATGAAGTGATCTCGCGCCTGATGGATACGCTGATTTCGATACCGTCAAAGATCCTTGCGCTGGTGCTGGTCGCGGCTTGCGGGTCGTCTCTGCCCTTGCTGCTGCTGATCTGTGCGCTGACCTATGTGCCGGGCAATTTCCGCATTGCCCGCGCGCTGGCGATGAACCTTGCCTCGCTGGATTTCGTGGCGGCGGCGCGGGCGCGGGGCGAAGGCCGCATCGCCATCGCCATCCATGAAGTGTTGCCCAACATGGTCCACCCTTTGCTCGCCGATCTGGGACTGCGCTTTGTCTTTGTGGTGCTGTTGCTCTCGGGCCTGTCCTTTCTGGGCCTTGGGGTACAGCCGCCCTATGCCGACCTTGGTTCGCTGGTGCGTGAGAACATCTCTGGCCTGACCGAAGGCGCCCCGGCAATCCTTGCCCCGGCGCTGACCATTGCGGTGCTGACCGTGGGGACCAACCTTTTGATCGATGCCCTCAAGCCCGGGGACAAGAAATGAGCGCGCCCCATATCGAGGTTACCGGCCTGACCGTGTCGGTTGGCGATGTGCCGATTGTTTCGGACATTTCCTTTGCCGCGCAAAGAGGCGAAGTGCTGGCGCTGATCGGGGAATCCGGGTCGGGCAAGAGCACGACCGCGCTGGCCCTGATGGGATGGTGTCGGCATGGCGGGCGCATCGCGGGCGGCGAAATCCGCGTCGGCGGTATGGTCATCGAGGGCAAGAGCGAAGAAGAGCTTTCCGCCATCCGTGGCCGCCACATCGCCTACATCGCGCAAAGCGCCGCAGCAGCCTTTAACCCGTCGCGCCGCATTATGGCACAGGTGATCGAACCGGCCCTGATCCACCGCATTATGACGCGCGAGGAGGCCGAGGCCAAGGCCGTGGATCTGTTCCGCGCGCTGGCCCTGCCCTCACCCGAAACCATCGGTTCGCGCTATCCCCATCAGGTGTCGGGCGGGCAGTTGCAGCGTCTGATGGCGGCCATGGCCTTGATCACCGATCCTGAATTGGTGATCCTTGATGAACCCACCACGGCGCTGGACGTGACGACGCAGGTTGAAGTGCTGAAATGCTTCAAATCAGCCTTGGCACAATGCAACCATGGCCGGGGCGCGACAGCCATTTACGTCAGCCATGACCTTGCCGTCGTTGCGCAAATGGCGGATCGCATTGCCGTATTGCTCAAAGGCCGATTGGTTGAAGAAGGCCCAGCCGAGCAAATCCTGACCGCCCCGCGTGAAACCTATACGCAAACGCTGCTCAACGCCCCTCGCCCTTTGCCAGCGGCGCCAGTTTCGCGGGATGGCACGCCGGTTCTGGCGGTGAAGGGTTTGACGGCAGGCTATGGCCGCGTGGTCGATGGCATGCCGCAAATACCCATCCTGCGCGATGTCGGTTTCGAGCTGCCCGCTGGTGGAGCATTGGGCATTATTGGCGAAAGCGGTTCGGGCAAATCGACACTGGCGCGGGTGATCGCGGGCCTGCTGCCCGCGGCACAGGGCGAGGTTCTGCTCAATGGCGCGGCCCTTCCGGCCAAGCTGGAGGACCGCAGCCTTGACCAATTCCGCACGGTGCAATTGGTGTTCCAGAACGCCGACACTGCGCTCAACCCCGCGCATAGTGTGCGCCGCATCCTGTCGCGCCCCTTGCAGCATTACCACGGCCTGACAGGCAGCGCGGCGGATCGCCGTGTGGCCGAATTGCTCGACCTGACGCGCCTGCCGCAGGAAATGATCGACCGGCCTGTAACCAAACTGTCGGGCGGTCAGAAGCAACGCGTGAACCTTGCCCGCGCCCTTGCCGCCGATCCCAAAGTGCTGCTGTGCGACGAGGTGACCAGCGCCCTCGATACGGTGGTTGGGGCCGCAATCCTGTCGCTGATCGAGGATCTGCGCCGCGACCTGGGGTTGGCCACGGTGTTTATCAGCCATGATATCCATGCCGTCTCGTCGCTGTGCGAACAGGTGCTGGTGCTCTATGGCGGCACGCCGGTTGAATTGGCGACGCGCGAGGCCTTTAACGGGGCGCGCCATCATCCCTATACCAATCTGCTCAAATCCAGCCTGCCCACGATGGACCCGCGCTGGCTTGACACCACGCACGCGCCCATCCTGCGCGGCGATCGGATTGCGGGACTTTGCCCGTTTCAACCTCGGTGTGCCGAAGCTATCGCCGGGCTTTGCGACAATGTGCCCGCCCCTGTGCGCGAGGGAGAGGGAATGCGCTGGCTATGCCATCATTCCCCAAACATGGCGCAACCGGTGTGATCTGCTTGCTGAATTCCTGATCGGGAAAGGGCGTTTTGGCGATCCATATTGTTCGCTCCTTTTGATGGCTGAGCCTTCGGAATATAATTCCGAAGGCTCACTTTTGCGCCACCGAAACGGAATGTTTGCAGACCGCCAAAGGCGATTATTTTAGACCATCGCGGCATCTCATGCTGCATGGAATTCACACCAACCGTCGCGGGATTGGGCGCTGATACCAAACGCCCTTCCACTCCACAGCAGAATCTACCGGGTGATGCGAAGCGCACTACGCCATAATCTTCCGATATGCGCCATAACGCGGCATCCTATTCCATCCATGCGGCGCTAACCCTTTATCAACATGGCCATGGTGCCACAGCAACGGATCAGGAGTGTTATGATGGGTGAGCTGGTATCCAGCGACATCTCTTTTCGGGAAATGAGGCACCAGGACATCGACCGCGCGGTGGAAATGTCGCGCGCCCTGTCATGGCCCCATCGCGAAGAAGATTGGGCGCTGTTCCTCCAGCTGGGCGAAGGCATTGTGGCGCTGGATGATGACCGGGTGATCGGCACGATCATCGGCTTTCCCTATGGGCAAAAGGCCGCGGCCGTAGGCATGGTCATCGTCGATGACGCCTATCAGGGCAAGGGCTATGGGCGCCGCCTGATGCAGGCGATGCTGGACCAACTGGGTGATCGCACCGTCATGCTTCAGGCCACTGTTCAGGGCGCGCCGCTGTATGAAAAGCTGGGCTTTGTCGATTGCGGCGTGCTGCATCAGCATCAGGGCACGGTCCCGCTTGCGCCTTTGGCCTCGCTGCGCAGCGGCGAGCGTATCCGCCCCTTGGGCGCGTCCGAACAAAGCCCCGGCGATCTCTATTCCCGCGCCACCGGCACCGACCGCCATTCGGCCATGCGCGCGTTGACGGCTCAGGACAGGTCGGTCGTTTTGACCCGTGACGACATTCCGGTCGGTTTTGCCCTGCTGCGCCGCTTTGGCCGTGGATGGTCGGTGGCGCCGGTGATTGCGCCCGACGGCGACGGTGCCAAAGCGCTGATATTGCACTGGCTGGCGCAGAATGCGGGGAATTTCACGCGCCTTGACGTAACCGAGGCCAGCGGGCTTTCCCCCTGGCTTGAAGGGCTTGGCCTTGCCCGCGTTGATACGGTCCGCATGATGGCTCGCGGTCCACTGCCCGAAACCGACGAGAGCGTTAAGCTCTTTGCCCTCTCCGCCCAAGCGATGGGATGAAACATGCAGCTTTCTGATTCTACACTTTTGAAGCAGGCCGCCCTGATCGGCGGGGAATGGCTCTCGGCATCCTCGCGCGATGCGCTCTCGGTCAATGATCCGGCCAGCGGCGCCGTGGTGGGCGCGGTGCCCGATTGCACAGCCGATGATACGCTGGAGGCGATTGCCGCAGCCAACGCCGCATGGCCCGCATGGCGCGCACGCACGGCGGGCGAACGCTGCGCCTTGCTGGAAGCGTGGCATGCGCTGGTGCTGGCCAACCTGGACGATCTGGCGCTGATCATGACGACGGAACAGGGCAAACCTCTGGCCGAGGCGCAGGGCGAAATCCGCTATGCCGCCAGCTTCATCAAATGGTTTGCCGAGGAAGGCCGCCGCACCGGCGGGCGCAATGTCGTCTCTCCCGAACGCGACCGGCGCATCATTGTCCTGACCGAGCCGGTGGGCGTTTCGGCAGCGATCACGCCTTGGAATTTCCCCGCCGCGATGATCACCCGCAAATGCGCGCCCGCGCTGGCCGCAGGTTGTCCGGTGGTGATCAAGCCGTCGGAAATGACGCCCTTTACCGCGCTTGCGCTGGTGGAACTGGCCGTTCGTGCAGGCATTCCGGCCGGCGTCATCAATATCGTGACCGGCATGCCCACCGCAATTGGTGCGGCCATCACGGCCAGCCCGCTGGTGCGCAAGCTGTCCTTTACCGGATCGACACGCGTGGGGGCGCTGCTGCTCGAACAATGCGCGAAAACCATCAAGCGGACCAGCATGGAATTGGGCGGCAATGCGCCGTTGATCGTTTTTGCCGATGCCGATCTCGATCTGGCGGTGAAGGCGGCGATGGCGTCGAAATTCCGTAATTCGGGACAGACCTGCGTTTGCGCCAACCGCATGTTGGTGGCCGATGAAATCTATGATGCCTTTGCCGAAAAACTGGCCGCGGCGGTTGGGCAATTGAACGCCGCGCCGGGGATGGAGGCGGGTTCCACCGTCGGCCCATTGATCAACGCAGCGGCTGTCGAAAAGGTTTCCGCCCATCTGGAAGATGCGCTGGGCAAGGGCGGCAAAATCATCGGCGAAGGCAAGGGCCGCAGCGATGACCGCTTTGTCCGCCCCGTCATCATCGGTGACGCAAACCCCGACATGCGTCTGGCCAGCGAAGAAACCTTTGGGCCCCTCGCCCCGCTCTTCCGCTTTACCAGCGAGCGGCAGGCGATCGAGATGGCCAATGACACGCCCTTTGGCCTTGCCGCCTATTTCTACACCCGCGACCTCTCGCGCTCGTTCCGCGTGGCCGAGGCGTTGGAAGCCGGGATGATCGCGCTGAACACCGGCGGGATCGCGATGGAAATGGCGCCCTTTGGCGGGATCAAGCAGTCGGGCCTTGGCCGCGAAGGCGGACAGCAGGGCATTGAGGAATATCTGGAAACCAAGGCCTTCCACATCGGTGGGCTGGAATTGGGGGCATAAGACCCATGCGCAATTACAAGATCGCCGTCATCGCCGGGGACGGCATTGGCAAGGAAGTCATGCCCGAGGGCTTGCGCGCGCTGGAAAAGACGGCGGGGGCCTATGGCTTCGGCCTCGACCTTCAGGTACATAATTTCGCCGATTGCGATTATTATGCCCAACATGGCCGCATGATGCCCGAAGACTGGAAGGATCAGATCGGGCGCCCCGATGCGATCTTCTTTGGCGCGGTGGGCTGGCCCGCGACGGTGCCCGATCACATTTCGCTCTGGCAATCGCTGCTGCAATTCCGCCGCGAATATGACCAGTATGTCAACCTGCGCCCTGTGCGCCTGATGCCGGGCGTGCCTTGTCCGCTGGCGGGGCGCGAGCCGGGCGACATCGACTTTTGGGTGGTGCGCGAAAACACGGAAGGGGAATATTCCAGCGTTGGCGGCCATATGTTCCCCGGCACCGAGCGCGAGATCGTCATTCAGGAAACCGTGATGACCCGTCAGGGCGTGGACCGCGTGCTGCGCTTTGCCTTTGAACTTGCCCAGAAGCGCTCCGCCAAGCATCTGACCAGCGCGACCAAGTCGAACGGCATCGCCATCACCATGCCCTTCTGGGACAAACGCGTCGAGGCCATCGGCGAGGAATTTCCCGATGTGACCCACGACAAATATCACATCGACATCCTGACCGCGCAATTCGTGATGAACCCGCAACGTTTCGACGTGGTGGTGGCATCGAACCTGTTCGGCGATATCCTGTCCGACCTTGGCCCGGCCTGCACCGGCACGATCGGCATTGCGCCATCGGGCAACATCAACCCCACGGGCGAACATCCCAGCCTGTTCGAACCCGTCCACGGTTCGGCTCCCGATATTGCGGGCAAAGGCATTGCCAATCCGGTGGGCCAGATCTGGTCAGCCGCGATGATGCTGGAACATCTGGGCGAAGCACAAGCGGCGGCGGGCATCATGCGTGCCATCGAGGATGTGCTGTCCACCCCATCGGGCCGAACCGGCGATCTGAAGGGCAGCGCCAACACGGTGGAATGCGGCAAGGCGATTGCCGCCGCCATCGGCTGATCCACAGCATTTTATGCCGCACCCGCGCCGCAGTTTGGCGCAACACGCCTGAACCGTTAGCATAGGTTTGCCACATGACCGAAACCTTGACCAATCGCTCGCTGATCGACCTTGACCGCGATCACCTGATCCACCCAGTCGCTTCGTTCCGGGGCCATGAGGAGCATGGCGCACGCGTGCTGGCCAGCGGGGACGGCATGTGGCTGACCGATATAGACGGCAGGCGCGTGATCGACGCCTTTGCCGGCCTGTGGTGCGTCAATGTCGGCTATGGCCAGGAAAGCGTGGTAGAAGCGGCGGCCGAACAGATGCGCCGCCTGCCCTATGCCACCGGCTATTTCCATTTCGCCAGCGAACCAATGATCCGCCTTGCGGCAGAATTGACCGCGCTGACGCCCGAAGGCCTCAACCACGTCTATTTCACCCAAGGCGGTTCGGATTCCGTGGACAGCGCGGTGCGCTATATCATCCACTATTTCAACGCCATCGGTAAGCCGGAGAAGAAACAGTTCATCGCGCTGGAATGGGGCTATCACGGCTCGTCCTCGACGGGCGCGGGGCTGACGGCGCTGGGCAATTTCCATCGCGGTTTCGACCTGCCCTTCAAGTGGCAGCATCATATTGCCTCGCCCTATCCCTATCGCCACCCCAATGGTGATGATGATGCCGCCGTCATTGCCAGCACCGTCACCGCATTGGAGGCCAAGGTGGCCGAGATCGGCGCGGACAAGGTCGCCGCCTTCTGCTGCGAACCCATTCAGGGCAGCGGCGGCGTGATCGTGCCTCCCGTCGGCTGGCTCAAAGCCATCCGTGAGGCTTGCGACCGTCTGGGCATTCTGATGCTGGTGGACGAAGTCATCACCGGCTTTGGCCGCACCGGGCCTTTGTTCGCCTGTAATGCCGAAGGCGTGACCCCCGACTTCATGACCACGGCCAAGGGCCTGACCGCCGGTTACATCCCGATGGGCGCGCTGTTCATGGCCGACCATATTTATCAGGCGATTGCGGACGCCAGCCCCTTGCCCGTGGGTCATGGCGGCACCTATTCGGGCCATCCGGTGGCGGCGGCTGTGGGCCTTGAAGTGCTGCGCCTCTATCGCGAAGGCGGCGTCCTTGCCAATGGCGAGAAAGTGGGCAAGCGTTTTGCCGCACGGATGGATGCGCTGCGTTCGCATCCTCTGGTGGGCGATGTGCGTTATCGCGGGCTGCTGGGCGCCATCGAACTGGTCGCCAACAAGGAAACCAAGGAAGCCTTCCCGGCCGAATTGGCCATTGGCGACCGACTGTCGCAAATGACATGGGACAATGGCGTGATCGCACGCTGTTTTGCCAATGCCGTCATCGGCTTCGCCCCCGCGCTGACCTGCACCGATGAAGAAATGGACACCATTTTTGATCGTGTGCAATTGACGCTCGACCAATTGCTGGAACAAGCCGATATTCGTGCCGCAATCGGCAAATAAGAGGAATAGCGCCCCATGATGCCCGGCCTCAAACTAGACCGCATCGATCTCAAGATCCTTGCCAAGCTGCAACAGGCCGGGCGCGTCACCAATGTCGAACTGGCCGATGCGGTGGGGCTTTCGCCCTCGCCCTGCCTGACCCGCGTAAAGCGGTTGGAGCAGGCAGGCTATATCACCGGCTATGGGGCGCATCTCAACCTTGGCAAGCTGGGCGAATTTCTGACGGTGTTTACCGAGGTGACGCTGTCGGAACATCGTCGCGGCGATTTTTCGCGCTTTGAAAGCCGGATCGTCAAACTGGACGAGATCGTCGAATGCCATCTGGTGTCGGGCGGCTATGACTATCTGCTCAAATTCGTCACGCGCGGCGTTTCGCATTACCAGTCGATCATCGAAGGCATGCTGGAAAGCGATTACGGGATCGAGAAATATTTCTCCTATGTCGTGATCAAATCGCCCTTCATCAAACATCACTTCCCGATCCAGAGCCTGTTCGGCAACTCGATTTAAGGCACCGATCCATGACAGATATTACTGCGCTGATGGCGCCATTGGTGGCGTTGCGCCATGATATCCATGCGCACCCCGAATTGGGTTTTGCCGAACATCGCACGGCGGGCATCATTGCCGATGCGCTGCACGCGGCGGGGCTGGATGTCCACGAAGGCATTGGCGGCACCGGAGTTGTGGGCGTGTTGCGCCATGGTTCCGGCACCCGTACCGTTGGCCTGCGCGCCGACATGGATGCGTTGCCCATCGATGAAAAGACCGGCCTGCCCTATACCAGCCGCCACGAAGGGTGTTTTCACGGCTGCGGCCATGATGGCCACGTGGCGATGCTGCTGGGCGCGGCCCAGGCATTGAGCGCCGATCCTTCGGGCATTGACGGCACCGTGCATTTCATCTTTCAACCCGCCGAGGAAGGACAAGGCGGCGCGCGTGCCATGATCGAGGACGGGTTGTTCGAACGCTTCCCCTGCGACCGGGTCTATGCGCTGCACAACTGGCCCGCCCTGCCCGCCGGGACGATTGCAACGCGGGCCGGGGCGATCATGGGGGCCGCGGACAAATTTTTCATCACCCTGCGCGGACGCGGAGGCCATGCGGCGGTTCCGCATGACACCAATGACACCCTTTTGGCCGCAGCATCGCTGGTGCAGCAATTGAACACCATCGTTTCGCGCAATGCCCCGGCCAGCGCGAATGCCGTCCTGTCCGTCACGCAAATGCATGGCGGCCATGCGCATAACGTCATCCCGGGCGAAGCCATGGTGGCGGGTACGGTCCGCACATTCGACCCCGCCGTTCAGGACCGTATCGAGGAACGCATGCGCCAGATCATCGCCGGGATCGAGACCGGTTTCGAGGTCAGTGCCGAACTGGTCTATGACCGTTACTATCCCGCCACGATCAATGATGCAGACGCTGCGGAGGATGCGCTTCGCATCGCCGCGACCGTCGGCCATGCTGAACGCGCCCCCGAACCCGCCGCGACCTCAGAGGACTTCTCCTTCATGCTCCAGGCCCGCCCCGGCGCCTATATCTGGCTGGGGCAAGGCAAGGGCGAGAACCCGCCCCCGCTGCACAATCCGCATTACGATTTCAACGATGCGGTGATGGAAACGGGTGTGCGACTGCATCTGGCGCTGGCCCATCACTGGCTGGCGCCGCAAGTGTGAGCCTTAATGTTCACCCATAACCCGCGCCTTCATCCGGTGCAGGCCCAGCCACATGGACACCACCACCATCGGCACCAAAACGCCCATGATTTCGGCCGCCGGGAAATGCTCGAAACGATGCTCGGCGGCTTTCAGCATATAGCCGATCAAGCTGATGCCGTAATAGCTGAGCGCGACGACAGAAAGGCCTTCGACCAATTGTTGAAGCCGCAATTGCAGGCTGGATGAACGCTCCATGCTGCGCAGCAATCGGCCATTCTGATTTTCGATGCGGGTTTCAACGCGGGTGCGCAACAGCGACGTAAAATGCGCCGCCCGCCCCGACATATCCTCCAGCCGCCGCGAATAGGCCTGCGCGGTGCGGATCGCGGGCAGCAGGCGGCGCTGGGTAAAATCCTCAAGGCTGGGATAGCCGGGGATCGCGCGCGGCATTAATCCGGCCAGACGCTCCTCGACCAATTGGGCATAGGCGTCGGTCGCGCTCATCCGGTAATTGGTTTCGGTGGAAAGCGACATCAGGTCTAGGCTGAGCACCGACACGCGTTCGAGCAGCGCATCGTCGGTCGTTTCAGGATTGGCGACATCGGCGGCCAATTGTCGCAACGTCGCCTCTGCCGCATCCAGCCTTGGCCAGTAAGCCTGCGCCACCGGCAAGCCCATCAGCGCCAGATTGCGGTAATTGCCCAATTCCTGAAACCTTTGCAGCAATCGCGCAAGATCGGCGGGTGCCGCCCCATTGCCCGCCACCAATGCAATACCCAGACCTTCGTCCCCAATCCGGAAATCGGACCAGAGACGCACGCCCGACGCCCCGATCAGGCATGAAATCAGATCGCTGCCGACAAAGCCCATTTGGGGCAGCATGTCGCGGGCCTGTGCCTGATTTTCGACGACATGGATGCGGGTCGCGCGCATGGTCTGGCCCGGAAAACGCTCGATCCATGCCATGGCCTCGGACGGATCGGCATGGGGTTCCTGCATGAACAGGGTGATGCCGCATGCCTCGCTATGCTGCTCCCACACAAAGGAAATGCCGGGTGCCAACTCACCTTCGGCATGACGGGGGTTTTCCGATTGGCCCAGCCAGTTGTCCAGCATCGTCCGATGCGCCGCGCGTTCTTCGGGCGTCACCAAACGCAGCACCTGCACAATTTGCGCCGGGGCATGGATCGCAGGCCAGCGCCGCAAATGCATTTCGCCCACCACCTGACGGCGCAGCGGATGTTCGTTGAGCCTCATTCACCCTCTCCCCTTAACGCGGCGATGATGCCCTGTCCCAAAGACAGGCCGCCGTCATTGGCCGGAACGTGCCGATGGGCCAGCGGGACCATATCCCGCGCCCGGATTTCCCGACGCAGCGCGGCCAGCAAGACCCGGTTCTGCATCACGCCGCCCGACAGCACGACATGTTGCCCCGGACGCCCCGCCAATGCCGCCTGATGGCCCAAAGCCGACGCCAGCGTGGCGTGGAAGCGGGCCGCGATCCGCCCCTTATCGACGCCTTTGCCAAGATCAGCCAGCAAGGCGCGCCACAATCCCCCCCATTCCAGCGCGGGTTCGATGTCCCACGCCTTTTCATCCCATGGCCGCGCCATCGCCTCCAGCGCCATGGCCGCCTGACCTTCATGCCCGACACGCGCCGGGTAAATGCCCAGCGCCGCCGCGACCGCGTCAAACAACCGGCCTGCGGACGAACATGGCGGACAATTCGTACCACTGTCGATCATGCTTTCGGCCAAGCGCAACTTGGTCTCGTCGGGCAAATGCGCCATCACCGGCCCGGCAAAACTGCGCCATTCGCGCCCGAATGCGGCGCGCAAATGCGCCAGAAGGTTGCGCCACGGTTCCTTCATCGCCGCCGATCCGCCGATCAGCGGGACCGGAGCAAAACCGGCCACACGTTCGACATGACGATAGCCGCCGTAAAGGACCTCACCGCCCCACAGCGCGCCATCCGGCCCCATCCCCAATCCGTCGAGCAGCAATCCCACATAATCGTCATCACCCATGCCATTGTCGGCCAGACAAGCGGCCATATGAGCGTGGTGATGCGCGACGCGGGCCAACCGGGCGCCGCATTCCTGCGCGACCATTTCACCGATCTGGGTCGAGAGATAGGACCGGTGCGCATCGACGGCGACGATCTGCGGGGTAAAATCGAACAATCGCCGATAGAGATCGAACATGGCCCGATAGTCGCCAAGCGCCGCCGCCTGTTCCAGATCGCCGATATGCGGGCCAACGATCGCCTCGCCATCACGGATCAAGGTGAAGGTCGCCTTCAACTCCCCCCCGCAGGCGAGCACAGGCGGCAGACCGGAAAAAGGCAGCGCAATGGGTGCGGGCGCATAGCCCCGCGCGCGGCGAATGGGCAATGACGCGCCGCATTCATCCATGGCCAGAACACTGTCATCCAGCCGGTTCTGGATGGGCCGGTCGTGCATCAGGAAAGCATCGGCAATCCCAGCCAACGCCGCGCGGGCCGCGTCATTGTCGATCACCTGCGGTTCGTCGCTGTGATTGCCCGATGTCATCACCAACGGCCCGCCAAAGGCTTCGCACAGCAAATGATGCAATGGTGTCGCGGGCAACATCACGCCAATGTGATCCTGACCGGGCGCCAGAGCATCGGGCAAGGACGCGACATGCGGCAACAGCACAATGGGGGCCGCAGCGCTTTTCAGGATCTGCCACGCCTGATCGGAAACATCGCAAATGTCTTGCGGGCATGGGGTCATCACGGCGAAAGGCTTGCTGTCCCGCCCTTTGCGCCTTCGCAATTCCTCGATGACGGCCCCGTTCCACGCGTCACACGCCAGATGGAACCCGCCCAGCCCCTTGATCGCGACGATGGCGCCATCGCGCAGCAATTGCACCGCCGCATTGATAGGATCGCCCTGCGCCCCTTCGATCCACAAACGCGGGCCGCAATCGGCACAGGCGATGGGTTGCGCGTGAAAGCGCCGATCGGCCGGGTTTTGATATTGCGCCAAACAGGCCGCGCACATCGGAAAATCGGCCATGCTGGTTTGCGCCCGATCCCACGGAATGGCGCGGGCAATGGTCAGGCGCGGGCCGCAATGGGTGCAATTGGTAAAGGCATAGGCGTGTCGGCGCTCCGCCGGATCGCGAATTTCGGCAAGGCAGTCCGGACAAGTCGCCGCATCGGGAGGAATGGCCGTATTGGCAACGCCATGCCCGCTTTCAACGATACGAAAGCCCGATGGCCGCACGCCCGATATGGCTTCAGCTTCGACCGCAACAACTGTGGCCAATGGCGGCGCATCGCTGCGCAAACGGCGTTCCAGATCGGCCAGCGCCGACACCGGACCCCACGCCGAGATCAGTACCCCCTGCCCGTCATTCGACACTTCGCCCGTCAACGCCAGATCCTGCGCCAGACGCCAGACGAAGGGGCGGAACCCCACCCCCTGAACCGTCCCGCGCACACGGATGCTGCGCCCCGTGACCGGCATCAATGCACCGTGCAGACCATGCATGGGTCAAAGCTGCGCACGATATGCTGCACAGCCACCGGCTCGGTTTCGCCCGGACGGATCGGCGCTCCTACCAAGGCCTGCTCCAGGGGACCGGGCACGCCTAGCGCGTCGCGGGGCGAGAAGTTCCATGTCGTGGGGGCGATGATCTGGTAATGGCTGATCCTCCCTCCATCCAGCCTCAGCCAATGGCCAAGGCTCCCACGCGCCGCCTCGGTCAGGCCCATGGCATCGCCCGTATCCAGACGCGGGCGCGTATCCTGAAAGGGCGCCGAAGGGTCGATGGCCGCCACCCATTGCTCCATCGCCATGACCACCAGAGCAACCTCGATGATCCGCGCCACCACGCGGGCCTCGACACTGGCCCCATCGCGCGCGACATAATCGCGCAGCAAGGGATGCCCCGCCACCAATTGCCGCGAAAGGGCGCCAACTTCGGCCACGCGCCCATCAAGGCGCGGCGCCTTGCACCAGCTATAGGCATCAGGATTGCTCATGTCAGGCGCGGGCGCAGCCTGACGCGGGGGGCCGCCTTCACCCACATACCATGCGTGCGACACGTCCTCGGTAATAGCGCCAATGGGCAAGGCCCCCGCCACGCCCAGCCCGGCGTCGAACATGCCTCTGGGAAACAGCGGCCCGTCGGCCCCGGCATAGGCCCCAAAGGCGATATGGCGAAGACGCGTCACGCCCGACCGCGCCAAGCCAAGGCGCCGCGCAATCTTAAGGAAATGGGCAAAATCGCCGCGATTACCCTGTGCAAAGGCGTAGAGCGCGTCGCGGCTGGATATGGCCGCCACCGTTTCCAGCGACGCGCCAAACAGCACATTTTCGCAAAAGCCGCGAAACCCGGCCAGCATCAACCGCAACCGCGCCTGTTCCGCCCGCGTGATGGCCCGCGTCGATCCGCCCGGCTGAATCGAGAGCGTATGCGGCCATTTCCCGGCCAGAATGCCCATCATGTTCATCAAACCGGCACGGGCGGGCAACATCTGGGTCGCCGCCGTCCCTTTGAGCGCGGTAAAACGCATGGCGGCACCTTCATGCCACGGCTCGTCGGCATAGGTTGCGCGGGCGAAATCGGGCATGAAGAACAGATAGAAATGCGTGATATGGTCCGCGATATTTTCCACCGCATGGACCAGATTGATCGCATGTTGCCCGTTGGCGGGCGGCAATTGCCGCTGCATCCCGGCGGGGCGCACACCCGCCAAGGCCCGCGACGCCGCCACGCTTTGCGACACCGAACAAATGCCGCAAATGCGCGGAGCATAGGTCAAGGCATCGGCCGCAGGCCGCCCGACCAGCATCGCCTCGAACCCGCGATAAAGCGGCGAGGTGACACGCGCCCCCTCGACATGATCGCCCGCAATGTCGAGCCGCACCTCTAGATCGCCCTCCACCCGGTTGAACGGGCCGAGGATCAGGCGCGATGGCTTGTCACTCATACGCCCTCCTTGCGCTTGTCACGCGGCAGGATGGCGGGCGTGGGCCTAGCGGCATTTTCCTTTAACCGGCGGGGCGTTGCGGCCTTGGACAGGCTGGCCAGAGCGACAAACCATGCCTTGGGCATATCGGTGGGCAAGCCGATGGGAATGCCGCTGATCTTGGGTGTGGTTGAAAAACTGTGCCCCGGCTCCTCAAACCCCGGCGCGGTGCAATTGATGCACGGGTATCCACCCGTCAGGCAAGAGCCAGACCCGTTCCACGCCCGCGTGTTGCAATCGGCCCGCGCCTGCGTCCCCTTGCAGCCGAGGTTTTCCATCATGCAACCAAGGTCGCCCAGTTCCTCGGCGCTGGCCTTGAATTCATAATATTCGTTGCGGGAGCAGCCGTGGTGAACAAGGCTGGACGTATAGGCCAAGGGGCGTTCCCATTCATCCAGATCGGTCGCGTTCAATGTGCCCCCCGCCAGTTGCAGGATTGTATCGACGAACCACCCCGGATGGATCGGACAACCGGCGATGTTGATGACCGGCAATCCGCCCCGCCCGCGGAATCCCGCACCCAGCAACCCGCCAGAGGTCCGCCCATTATAGGCAAGCCCGCCCGCCTCCACCGCATTGCCGCCGCCCATCGTAATCCCGCCATAGGCCGCGCAGGAACCGACGGCGATGACATGGGTGGCATGTTGTGCAATGGCGTGGATCATGTCGCGCATCGGTCGCCCGGTGCCCGCCATCAGGTGAAAGCCGCCCGTACCATTGGGGCCGTGGATGACCGATCCTTCAAGGCACAGAATATCGACCGGATCGCGCCCATCGGCCGCCGCGTCCAATATCGCGCGCGCTTCCGCACCCGTCGCCTCGGACAGCGAGGGGTGCCACAGCACCTCGACATGGGCGGCGCGCAGGGCCGATACCAGATCCGGCTCCTGTTGCCCTATGAGCGAGAGCGTGCAGCCGCCACATCCCCCCGATTGCAGCCAGATCAGGCGCAAGGGACGCTGGGCCGTGCCCGATGGATAGCTCATTCCTCGCCTCCCTCGGGGCTGGATACGGACATGCGCAGCGTGAACATCGCACCACCGCCCGGCGCATCGGCATATTCCAGATTGCCGCCCAATTTCCCCGCCATCGTATAGGAGACATAAAGCCCCAGTCCCGTCCCCGCGCCAATCGGCTTGGTGGTGAAAAAGGGTTCAAAAATCTTGTCCTGATGCTCGCGGGCAACCCCTTGCCCGTTGTCGGCAACATGCAGGGCGATCATGTTCTGGGATTGATCGGAACTGATCCTGATGATGCCCCCTTCTTTGTCTTTCAGCGCATCGGCGGCGTTCTGGACAAGGTTGACGAGGATCTGATGCAATTGCCCCTTGCGGCTGGCGATCTCCAGCGTTTCGGGCAGATCACATTGCAATTCGGGCGGATCGCGCAAAGCCTTCAGAACCCAGTCGGCCGCCGTATGAACCAGACGGACGAGGTTGAAACTTTCCAGCGGTTCGCGCTGATTGGCGGAAAAGCGGCGCAGGTCCTGCACGATGTCGCGCACCCGCTCGGCCCCTTCCAGCGTGCCATCGACCAGCGGGCCGATGTCAGACAGCACCCGGTCAATTTTGAGCTTTTCGCGCAACGCCGCCAGTTCGCCCCCGCCCCGCCCCGCGTCAATCGCGGCCAGATATTGCGTAATCGCCCCGCCATAGCGTTTGAGCGCATACATATTGCCGAACACAAAGCTGATCGGATTGTTCAGCTCATGCGCCACGCCCGCCACCAATCGCCCCAATGCGGCCATCTTCTCGCTGGTCAGCAATTGCTGTTGGGTCTGGCGCAATTTCTGATGCGCTGCGTCCAGTTCGGCCAAGGCATGTTCCAGCGCGACGTTGCGCTCTTCCAACGCGGTCTGGCTGGTGACAAGATCGGCATAGACATCGTCCATCTTGCGGATGACATCGATCCACATATCCTCGCCATGAAAGGCGCCGTCGCCCGGCATCGACAATTCCGGCATGGGGTCATGCGGACAATCGACATGGGCCGGATCGAACCGCCCTTCGAACCTGTCATTGCCCCCCTGATGCATCATCGGCTCACCGTCCCACGCCCGGCCACTTCCCGCAACGGATGGACATTTTCCAGACCATAGCGTTCGAGTTTGGCCCGCAGCCCCACGCGCGAGAGGCCCAATTCGCGAGCCGTCTGCGATTTGTTCCAACGGTGCCGGATCAGCGTTTCCCGGATGATCCGCGCCTCCATCGCACAGACGCGCTCCTTGAGATCGCCGGTCAGGTCGCCCAGATCGGGCACGGCATCAGCCTGCGCAACCGGCGCACGGGACACGGGCGCGGCGATATGGGGCGAAAGCACATCCACCCCCAGCCAGCGCCCTTCCACCCCGCGCACAAGCATGCGCTGAATCTCATTCTGCAATTCACGCACATTGCCCGGCCATGCGTAAGCCGACAGGCGCGCCATCGCCTCATCCGAAACGCCCTGCACACGCTTGCCCATGTTGCCCATGGCGCGGTCCAGCAAGGTCTGCACCAGCACCGGCAGATCGCCGGGGCGGTCTTTGAGGTCGGGCAGGCGCACGATCATGCCCGCCAACCGATAGAACAGATCGGCGCGGAACCGGCCCTCGCGCACTTCCTCTTCCAAATCGCGGTTAGTGGCGGCGATGACGCGCACATCGACCTTGCGCGTGCGGCCATGGCCCAGCGGGCGGATCTCGCCTTCCTGCAACACGCGCAGCAATTTGACCTGAAAGGCCGGGCTGACCTCGCCGATTTCGTCAAGGAACACCGTGCCGCCATCGGCCCGTTCAAACAGGCCAATGTGGTCATCAATGGCCCCGGTGAACGCCCCCTTCTTGTGGCCGAACAATTCGCTTTCCAGCAATTCATCGGGCAAAGCGCCGCAATTTTCCACCACAAACGCCTTGTTCCAGCGCAGCGAGCCATAGTGCAGCGCCCGCGCCGCCAGTTCCTTGCCCGTGCCCGATGATCCGATCAGCAGCACCGGCACATCAAAGGGCGCGACCTGCGCCAGCGCGCCGCAAACGTCATCCATCGGGCTGCCATGGCTGCGCACGATGCCGTCGTTGAAGTCATAGGCGCGGCGCACCTGCGCTTTGCGCTTGTCCACCACCGCGCTGGCGGCCTTGGGCGCCATGCGCAGTTCGACCGCCAGCAATTCGTTCTCGCGCTGAAGCTGAAATAGGCGGCAGGCCGAATGCAGCGTCAGGAGCAGATGGTCGGGATGCCATGGCTTCGTCACATATTGAAAAATGCCCGCCTGATTGATGCCGTCGATAATGTCATGCGCATCGGCATAGCCCGAGATAATCATGCGGATCACATCGGGCCAGCGCTCCTTCACCAGCGTCAGAAACTCCACCCCGCTGCGTTCGGGCATGCGCTGGTCGCACAGGATCACCTGTACCCAATGCTGGGACAGCATCTCCTCGGCCTCACGCGTGGATGAAGCCGTCAATACCTCGAACTCATCCTCCAGAATGCGGCGCAGGGATTCAAGGCTGCGGATCTCGTCATCGACGATCAGGATGGTAGGCAGGGCAGATTGCGTCATAAACCAGCCCTCTAGCAGATTCTGGGCAATTGCTCACCCGCCAACCAGTCAACCACGCGCATCCCGCCAATCAGCGTTTCCATGCGCAGCAATCCGGGCGTGCCGGGGGGCATGGATGCGCCCACCGTGCCGATTTGCACGGCATCGCGCCCTTCGGGATGGGCGCGCATGATGGACAGCACCGCCTCGGCCTGATCATCGGGACAGATACAGACCAGCTTGCCCTCATTGGCGATATGGATGGGGTCGAGGCCGAGCAATTCACACGCCCCCGCCACTTCGGGCCGTACAGGGATCGCGGCCTCGCGCAGCGTCATGCCCACCCCCGCCGCCTCGGCCAATTCGTTGAGCGTGGCCGACAAGCCGCCCCGCGTAGGGTCACGCAAACAGGCAATCGAAGGCACCGCCGCCAGCATATCGCCCACCATCCGATGCAACGCCGCACTGTCGCTCTCGATTGTCGTGCCAAAGGCCAGACCCTGCCGCTGGCTCAATATCGCCACGCCATGGTCGCCCAGCGAGCCCGACAGCAGGATCGCCATGCCCGGTGCGATGCGCTGCGGCGCGATCTCGACGCCTTCGGGGATGATGCCGATGCCGGTGGTGGTGATGAAAAGGCCGTCTGCGGCCCCGCGCTCGACCACCTTGGTGTCGCCGGTGACGATGGGCACGCCCGCCCGCCGCGCCGCCTCGCCCATGCTGGCCGCGATGCGGTCCAGCGTTTCAAGCGGCAGCCCTTCCTCGATGATAAAGGCCGCAGACAGGGCCACCGGCATCGCGCCCCCCATGGCCACATCGTTGATCGTGCCATGCACGGCCAGCGACCCGATATCGCCGCCGGGAAATTCCAGCGGGCTGATGACATGGGCGTCGGTGCTCATCACCATCCGGCCATGCGGCAGGTCCAGCCGGGCCGCGTCATGCCCCTGATCAAGGATGGGATTGGCGAAATGGCGGGCGAAGATTTCGCGGATCAGGCGCGTGGTGGCCATGCCGCCGCCACCATGGGCCATTTCGACCGCCGCGCCGGGGCGCAGGATGCCGCTCATTCCGCCGCCTCCATTTCCGCCAAAGTTTCGGCGCGACGATAGGTGTAATAGGCTGCGCAAGAGCCTTCGGAGGACACCATGCAGGCCCCCATCGGCGTTTCGGGCGTGCATGCCTTGCCGAACAATTTGCAATCCTTGGGGCTCTTCACCCCGCGCAAGATGGCGGGGCATTCGCAGGATTTGACCTCGCGGCTCTGCTTCTCGCTGATGGTGAAACGCGCCTCGGCGTCGAAATCGGCCAACGTCGGCCGGATCGCGCGGGCGCTGCGGGGCACGCTGCCCAAACCGCGCCATTCAAAGGTTTCGCGCAGGGCAAAGACCTCCTCGATCACGTCCTGCGCCCGCGTGTTGCCCGCATCGGTCACCACGCGCGCATATTGGTTCTCGACCTCGCATCGCCCCTCATTCACCTGCCGGATCAGCATCAACACCGATTGCAGCACATCCAGAGGCTCAAACCCGGCGATCACCATCGGCCGCCCATATTGCGCCACCAAGGGGCGATAGGCCGATGCGCCGATCACCGTCGAAACATGGCTTGGCCCCAGAAACCCATCCAGCGCAATGCCCGGCGCGGCCAGTACATGCTCCATCGCGGGCGGGGTCAGCACATGGTTGCAGAACACGCTGAAATTGGCCAACCCCTGCGCCCGCGCGGTCAGGATGGCCATGCCGGTGGCGGGGGTGGTGGTTTCAAAGCCGATCCCCATGAACACCACCTGCCGCCCCGGATTGTCCCGTGCCAGCGCCAGAGCGTCGAGCGGCGAATAGACCATGCGTATATCGGCCCCCGCGCCCCGCGCGGTCAGCATGGATCGCCGCCCGCTTCCCGGCACGCGCATCATGTCGCCATAGGTGGCCAGGATCACGCCATGCCGCTCGGCCAGTTCGAGCGCATCGTCCAGACGCCGCATCGGCAACACGCAAACCGGACACCCCGGCCCATGCACAAAGCGCACATTGGACGGCACCAGATCCTGAACCCCATAGCGGAAGATCGCATGGGTATGCCCACCGCAGAACTCCATGAAGGCATAGGAGCGCGCCGGATCAGCCTCGCGCGCGATAGCCGTGGCAAGGCCTTGCGCCAGCGCCGGGTCGCGAAATTCGGAGACATATTTCATTGCCCGCCCCCCAGTTCTTCCTCGATCAGCCCCGCCTCGGCCATCATTTTGAGCGTCGCTTCGGCTTCTTCCGCACTGATCTTGTGCAGCGCATAGCCGACATGAAGCAGCACATAATCGCCCAGCGCCACATCATCGACCAGCGCCACCGAAACGATGCGCGTCACGCCGCCCGCCGACACCGTGGCCATACCATCGGGCAGCAGTTCCACCACCTGCGCGGGGATCGCAAGGCACATGGGATCAACCCTCCACGAAAGAGCGCGAGGCCAGAGCCATCGCCCGCGCCGCCCGCAGCCAGTCGAGCCATTGGCCCATACCCTCGCCGCTGCGCGCCGAAACGCGGATCAGGCGCACGCGCGGATTGACGCGGCGGGCGTTGGCGATGGCCAAATCAATATCGAAATCCAGATGCGGCAAAAGATCGACCTTGTTGACCAGAACCAGATCGGCGCTGGCAAACATATCGGGATATTTGAGCGGTTTGTCCTCGCCCTCGGTGACGGAAAGGATCGCCACACGCGCCCCCTCGCCAAGGTCAAAGGCAGCGGGGCACACCAGATTGCCGACGTTCTCGATGAACAACACGCTGCCCTCGGCTGGGGCAAGATGTTCCACCGCATGGCCCACCATATGGCCGTCGAGATGGCATCCCTTGCCGGTGTTGATCTGGATCGCGGGCGCCCCGGTGGCGCGGATACGGTCGGCGTCCGCGCTGGTCTGCTGGTCGCCCTCGATCACGGCCACGGGAAATTCACCCGCAATCTCGGTCAGTGTACGGCACAGCAACGTGGTTTTGCCCGATCCCGGCGAAGACACCAGATTGAGCGCAAGAATGCCCGATGCCGAAAAACGATCCCGATTGGCAGTAGCAAAGATGGCGTTCTTGGCCATGATGTCGGCTTCCAACTGGATCAGGCGCGTCTGGCTCATGCCCGGAACGGAAACGCCAGCCGCGCCTTGGCCGTAGTGCAGATCATCGCCATGATGGTGATGATGGCCATGATCGTGGCCATGATCGTGGCCATGATCGTGGCCATGATCGTGATCGTCGTGATGATGATGGTGGCCATGATGTTCGTGATCATGGTGATGATGCCCGTGTTCCAGCTTGGCCCCGCCATCGCCGCATCCGCAAACCGTACACATCACAAAACCTCCAATTCGCGAATGGTCATGTCTTGCCCACCCGTAATCTGCAATTGATAGGACCCGCATTGCGGGCAGGGATCATAGCGCGCGGCAATCGCCACATTGGCCGCGCATGGCATGCACCATGCGCTGGCCGCCACTTCCTCGATTTCCAGCCGAGCGCCTTCGGCCACGCCGCCGCGCATCACCACGTCAAAGCCAAAACGCAACGCTTCCGGTTCCACGCCAGACAGCGCGCCAATGGCCAGCTTCACCCGCTCCACCCGTGTAAATCCGGCCGAAGCAGCCTGTTCCTCAAGGATTTGACGGATGGATTCGCATATCGCCATTTCATGCATCAGGCATCCTCCCCCGTCATGTCCATGCACCATTCCACACAGGGATCGATCGCATGCATAACCCACATTGTCGCGTCCGCATCCCGACAAGGCGCCAACATGGAGGCGGCGTCCCCGTGCCGAGCGAACCGGCGGGCCGTGGGCGCGTCAATGGTGTAGGCGGCGACCCGCCCATTGTGAAGCGCCACGCGATGGGTCAACCGTCCCCTTGCGCAATTCAGACTGGCCACCCCTGTGCCGGGTTCAGAAGAAGTCATTTCAGGCGCGACAGGTTCACCATTCAATCGCGCCGCAAAGATGGGGCGCAGGGATACGGGCGCTCGATCCAGTATTCTTGCGGCCAGCCCCGATGCCTCCACACCGCGCCAATCCTCTGCCAGCACCTCTCTTGCCAGCGCAGGTTGCGGCGCCTCGCCGATCAGCGCCGGCCAATCGAGACACAGGCGCAGACCCGTCTCGCGCCGGGCTTCGGCATGAACGCGCGCGATGCGCCGGTCCAATTCGTCGGGCGCGATGGATTGCCCCATCGCCGCCGCCACAGCCATTTCGCCAACCAGTCCCTGCGCCTCGCGGCAAATCCCGTGAAGGCGGCGCAGGGCCTGCCCCACTTTATCCGCGGGCAGGCCGATCAGCAGGTCCTGCACATTGGGGATCGCGCAATATTCGATCCGGCTGCCTGCCGGGCTCGTGACGATGCGGATGGCGAGTCCGCTCATGCGGCATCCTCACGCGGCAGGCGGAACAGCGCACGTCGGCTGAGCGCGGGTTGAACATCAGGTTCGGGCGGAGCCGGTGCAGTCATGATCTCGGCCATTGCGGCGTCGGCCGTGGCGATGGCGGCCTCCATCGTTGCAAATTCAAACATGGGGGAAAACAGCGAGACCGACCAATAAAATCCTATGGCCTCTTCATATCCCCGGATCGCTTCGTATGCTCCCGAAGGCAGGGCCAGATTACGCTTTTCCCCCACCCGCGCGGGGGCATCATCATCGGGGGCCACCGCCATCAAATTCATAAACCAAGGCGTCACCAGAACACCCATGCGCCAACCATCGGTTACACAGGCCCCGCGCATCGCCACGCCCAGCGCATCATTCATCACCGGAACGCCCACCATGCGCGTTTGCGCGATGTCGGAAAACACGGCCTCGACCTGCGCGGCCCATGGTTCGTGCTGGTTCATTCCACCACCATAAAGCCTTGTTTGGGCGCATCGCATTGCGGGCATGTCCAATGGTCGGGCAAATCGGCAAAGGGTGTGCCGGGCGCCACCTGCCAATATGTGCAACCGTCGGCGGGGTCATAGATATGCCAGCAGATTTTGCATTCGAGCCGCGTTTGGGGGCCGATCTTGGCCGTATCGCCGCCGAACGAGCCGTCGAAGAAGTGCTGTCCCGTCACCGATAGGTGTCCATGATTTCGGCCAGCCGTTCGGCGCTGTCGGCAATGTCTTCGGGCGCGGCCTGCGCCACGGCGGGCAGAGCGCTGATCTCGATCGTGTTGAGGATCAGCGTGTCCTGCGAATTGAAATAGCGCACCCACCAGTTATGCCGCGTCCCCGTGCTGCGGATCCGGCAATTGCCATAGCCGCGCGACAGGATGATAAGATCGCCCTTGCCCAGCGCTTCTTCAAGGAACAGCAGATCGCCCTCAGTATGGGGCAGCAGCGAGAGGTTGATGACATGTGGATCGGTGCGCGTGGCCGCGCCGGGAATATGGGCGTTGATCTCGGCAATCAGGGCGGGTGCGTTGAACAGGCCGTCAAATGTCCTTTCAGGGATCGTCACCTCGCCCCGCGCCCGGCCAAAGGCGGCGGCGATGAAACCGGCGGGAAAGGCGCCAATGTCCACCCGGTCGCCGCGCCGCTCGCCCGTCCCGCGCACGCGCCACACGCCCGCCAGCACCGATTCCTGGGCTTGGTAACTATCGCCCAGCACGACAGACACTTCGCCCTCGCCCAGCAATTGGTCAACAAAGGCAAGGTCAGCAGGCGCCAAATGGGCCAGATCGACGCTTTCCTCCGGCCCGCCCGTCGCAACACGGTTTAACGCGGCCAGGATCGCATCACCCGCCGCAACGCCGGCGGCATGATCGGCGGCATCGGCCGGGATGCTGGCCATCGAGAACACCCGCATTTCCTCGGGCATGATCATGTAATCCAGCTTGGCATCATCCGGGCCGTCAGGCTGGCTGCCGGGGCCGACCAGAGCGCTGAGCAAGGTTTCGATTTCCGGGTTCATCATGCGTCTCCGTTGGGCGTGGCGCAGCCAGAAGGCATGCGGAAGGGCGGCGGATCGGACGGCTCGCGCCCCAGCATGTCGGGCAGTTCGTTCATGTAATCGGACCAGTCGCGAATACCCTCCATCGCGCCCAGATATTGCCCTTCGCGAAGGAAGATCAGCGCGGGGAAAGCGGCAAAACGAAAACGGCGCTGCATCGCGCGCTCGGCATCGCGCGCGGCGACCAAAACGCCGACATGCCCGCCCAGCGCCTTGTCCAGTTCCGGCACCACCACGGCCAGATCATCGCATTCGGCCAGCCGCCACCAGTCGCCCGCCACCAGCAGCATTGCGAGCGGATGGGACGCGGCAATGGCGTCAAAATCCTCTTCGCGCACCACGGCGTAACCGTGGCGCGCGATAATCGAGGCAAGCAGCGGCGAATGGGCCGAGCGGTCGAGTTCGGGGGAAAGGTCGCTCATGGGCGGTTCTCCGGCATAAGGTGGTCTGGCAATTGCGGCTCGCGGGTGATCAGATCGGCAAAGGCGGCGTCCAGATCGACAGGTTCGCCGCGCAGCAAAGCGGCCAGCGCATCGGTGGCGGCCAGGGTTTGAAGGGCGGTCTCCTCGTCCATCTTTTCACGCGCCGCGCCAAGGAAGGTCATCAGCCATTCGCCCGGCGCACAATCGCCCACCAGCGCAGTGTCGATGGAATGGAGCGCCCCATCGTGGTGGCACAGCGCAAAGCCCGCGCCATTTTCCACCACGCGCATGGGCAGGCCAACGCACATTACAGCGCAACCTTCAGATTGGACCCGCCAAGGATCGACTGGATCTCGGCCTCATGGTCCTGTGGCCCCGCAGGTCCGGCCCAGCCATCGGCCAGCACGCGCGCGTCGCCATGGCGGGGGGCCTGATCGGCATCAGGGCGGGCGGCCTCATAATGCTCCATCAGCATTTCGAGGCTGCCGATGCCCTGTTCGGGCGAAAGCGGCACCGGGCGGCGCGTGGCATGAACCCCGCGCGAGGCAAGCCATTTGAGCGCCACCTCAATGGCAGGCTCCATCTGCGCCTTGACACTTTCGCGAAGAGAGCCGCCGAAATCCTCCAGTTCTTCAGGCTGAACCCCCACCAGCAGGATTTCGGATGGTGGCTCCCCCATCATCTCGGCCATGGCCAGCACTTCCTGAAAGCCGGTCTGATGCAGCGAGATCTTTTTCGCGCCAAGGAAGCTGGGCACTTCCTCGCCCTCGACCACTTTCATCGTAGCGGGGGGCAGGCCGTAATCCACCGCATCGAACACCACCAACAGATCGGCCTCGCGGATGTCCTGCACCAGATAAATGCCCTGCGTTCCACCATCCATCAACCGCACATGGTCAGGGAATGACCAGTGGCGATGGAGATGCTCGACCGTGCGCACGCCAAAGCCTTCATCGGCCCACAACAGATTGCCGATGCCCAGAATAAGTGTGTTGAGCTTTTGCTCGTTCATGGATTGCTCCCCACCATTTCCTGCAATGGTTTCGCTTTGGAAAGAAGGATAGCAAGCGCTGTGCCAGTTCCTGCCAAAGCGTGAAGATACGGGCCAAATGGGTTAGGGATGGCGCCGGAGCAAAAGGGTTAATTGCAAGATTACTTTCCACTATGGAAAGCTGATGCGGAAACAAATCTTCCACAAAAAAAGGGGAGCGGTTTCCCACTCCCCTTTCCCATCGCACGCGACAAAACCGATCAGGTGTCGCGATCAATCGGCTTGGCATCGCGGAAATTGCGCCAGCCCGAAATCATCGAGGAAATGATCGACTGACGCGACATGATATCCTCGCGCACGGCGGCATAGATGTGGACGATCACAAAGATCACCATCGCCCACATCGCCAGATGGTGCCAGGTGTGCACCGTCTGCGAATTGCCGCCAAACAGCCACAGGACCGGGCCGGTAAAGACCGTGTGAATCCATCCCGGCCCCTCGCCCTCGCCATAAAGGGCAAAGCCGGTGACGATCATGAACAGGCCGACCCAGACGAACAGGATATGCATCGAAACCATCGCCAGCGGATTGTGGCCGATGTACTTGCGCGGATGCTCCTCGATCATCGCATACCAGCGCATTTCGTGCAGCACGCCTTTCCAGAAACCAATATGCCAGAAAGGCGGGCGGAAGATCTCGCGCGCGTGGTGGTTGCCGACAAAGCTCCAGTAGAAACGCAGGACAAAGCCCACCGCCATGATTTGCCCCGCGCTGAAATGCAGAAAGCGGACCCAGCCGAAGAAATAGTGGCTTGATGGCTCGCCCATCAGCGTGAAGGGCGGCGATCCGATCAGATAGCCGGTGACAAACAGCACCGTGACGGCAAGCGCATTGATCCAGTGCCAGATGCGCACCGGCGCTTCATAGACATAGACGGCCGGTTCGCTCGATAGCGGCTCTTCGATGGGAGTGCTGGCCATGGCGCACCTCCTTTATGCGGCAAGCAGCGCAAGGCCGGTGGCGCCAAGCGCGAGGCCCGCCGCCAGCCGACCTTGCGACTGTGAGAAGATCATCCGTCCGATGCGATAGCCCGCGCCATGCAGCAACGCCGAGGAGAGCAGGAAGCCGCCGAAATAGGCCGCCAGATTGCCGCTGGCCTCGGCGCCATGGGCCAGACCATGCACCGCGCCCGCCGCCACGATCAGCCCCAGCCCAAGGCCGGACGACAAACGCGTGGCCAGCACCAACAGCGCGCCCAGCACCAGCACCGAACCGGCCACCATCGGTTCAACCATAGGCAGCGCGCCCGTCATCAACCCAACCACCGCGCCCGCCGCCAACGCGCCCATAAAGGCCACCGGCGCAATGATCGCCGAACGCGCAGGCCGCGTTGCCGCCCACAGGCCCACCGCCACCATCGCGGCCAGATGGTCCACGCCCGAAAACGGATGCGCCAACCCCGCCATCATCGAACCATCATGGCCCGGATGCGCCATCGCAGGCATAGCGGTCGCCGCAAGGACAGAGGCGGCCAGAACAGTTTTACCAATCGCTTTCATCAAACCTCTCCCTTACCGTACCTTGACCTGCGCCATTTCCTGACCGTCCGGCCCCATCACATGGGTCGAACAGGCAAGGCAGGGGTCGAAACTGTGCAGCGTGCGCAGGATTTCCACCGGTTCCTCGGCGCGCTCGACTTTGGTGTTCATCAGGCTGGCCTCAAAGGCGCCAATGTTGCCCTGATTGTCGCGCGGGCTGCCGTTCCAAGTGGTGGGCACGACGCATTGGTAATTGTCGATCTTGCCATCCTTGATGCGGATCCAATGGCCCAGCGCCCCGCGCGGCGCCTCGGTAAAGCCCACGCCCTTGACCTCGGAGGGCCATGTCTTGGGGTCGAATTTGGCGGTGTTGGCGGTGGATGTGTCGCCCGCCTTGATATTGGCGATCAGCTTGTCGAGGAAATACTTCTGCTTGCGCGCGGCCCACTGCGCCTCCAGCCCGCGCGCGGCGGTGCGGCCCAGCGTCGAGAAGAGCGCATCCATCGGCACGTCCAGCGTTTTCAAGGCCCAATCAACCTGCTCCTTGATCTCCTTGTTGCCTTGCATATAGCCGATGACATAGCGGGCCAGCGGCCCCACCTCCATCGCATGGCCGCGCCATCGCGGGGCCTTGATCCAGCTGTATTTGGCGCTTTCGTCGATTTCCTCGATGCGGGTGCTGGTGCCCTTGGCGCCCTTGCCCAGCTCGTAATGCGGTTCGGTCACGCCGTCCCACGGGTGCAGGCCCTTGCTCTCGTCCTCATATTTGTACCAACTGTGCGGCACAAATTCCTGCACCTGCGTCAGGTCGGCCAGATCGACCGGGTGGACCTCATTCAGCTTGCCATTGATGATCGCCCCGCGCGGCATCAACAGGTTGGCGGGGCTGTAATCATTGGCCTTGTCGGGAATGTCGCCATAGGCCAGCAGCGATTTGTTCGACAGGCCCCCGCCATAGAGCCAGCCCTTGTAATAAGAGGCAATCGCCATCAGGTCGGGAATATAGACATTCTCGACAAATTCGATGCAGCGCTGGGTGATGTCGATGACATAGTTCAGGCTGGCCATATTGATCGGCGCGCCCGCCGCCATATCGCCGTCGATGTTGATCGCGCAGGGCACGCCGCCCACCAGCCAGTTGGGGTGAATATCCTTGCCACCAAAGATCGTGCGCACACGCATGATTTCCTTCTGAAAATCCAGCGCTTCGAGATAATGCGTCACCGCCATCAGGTCCGCTTCGGGCGGCAATTTATAGGCCGGGTTGGTCCAGTAGCCATTCTTGAACGGCCCCAATTGCCCGCTCTCGACAAATTTGCGCAGGCGCGTCTGCACATCGCGGAAATAGCCGGGCGAAGAATTGGGATGGCTGGGCGAGACTTTCTGCTGCAACTCGCTGGTGGCCTTGGGATCGGCTTTCAGAGCATTGACCGGGTTGACCCAATCCAGCGCATGCAGGTGATAGAAATGCACCAGATGGTCATGCACCTGCAGCGACAATTGCATGATGTTGCGGATCGAATTGGCGTTTTCGGGAATGTCGATCCCCAACGCATTTTCCACCGCACGCACCGATGTCAGCGCATGGGTGCCGGTGCAGACGCCGCAGATGCGCTGGACAAAGGCCCATGCGTCGCGCGGGTCGCGGCCTTTCAGGATCACTTCCAATCCGCGCCACATCGTTCCGGTGGAAACGGCGTTGCGGATCACATTGTTGGCGTCAAGGTTGACCTCGCAGCGCATGTGGCCTTCGATGCGGGTGACGGGATCGACGACAACGCGCTTGCCGCTGCTGTCGAGGTTAAAGCCATTGGGCGTGGCAATCGTGGCCATCAGTCCTGTCCCTCAAATTCATTGGATTTGGTGTCTTCGCCCGCCTTCTGGCGCGCGCGTTTCACCGCGCTGGCGGCGGCATGGGCGGCCGCGGAAATGCCCACCACGCCGGCCGCCGTCCCGCCGATCTGGTCGGCATTGGCCTCGATGCCAAACCCCTTGATGTCGGTCAGGCGTTCATAGAAGCTGCCCTTGTCCCAGAAGCCATCCTCGGAACAGCCGATGCAGGGATGCCCCGCCTGAATGGGGAAGGAAAGCCCGCCGTTCCAGCGCACCGTCGAACAGGCGTTATAGGTGGTCGGGCCTTTGCAGCCGACCTTATACAGGCAATAGCCCTTGCGCGCGCCCTCATCGTCGAATTTCTCGACAAATTGCCCGGCGTCGAAATGCGGGCGGCGATAGCATTTGTCATGAATGCGCTGCGAATAGAACATCTTGGGGCGGCCCTGAAGGTCCAGCTCCGGGAAACGCTCAAAGGTCAGGATATAGGCGATCACCGCCGTCATCACCTCGGCAATCGGCGGACAGCCGGGCACCTTGATGATGGGCTTTGCGGGCAGACCGGGCACCTTATGCACCGGGGTCGCCTGCGTGGGATTAGGCCGCGCGGCCTGAACGCAGCCCCAGCTTGCGCACGATCCCCAACTGATAATCGCCTTGCAATGGTCGGCGGCTTCTTTCAGCTGCTCAAGGAACGGACGCCCGCCGATGATGCAACTCATCCCCTCCTGATTGAGCGGCGGATTGCCCTCGACCGCAAGGATGAAATTGCCGTCGTATTTCTTGATGGTCTCCTGAATGATCGCCTCGGCCTGATGACCGGCGGCGGCCATGATCGTGTCGTCATAATCCAGACTGATCATCGAAAGGATGACGTCCTTGGCCAACGGATGGCCCGAACGGATAAAGCTTTCCGAACAGCAGGTGCATTCCAGCCCATGCAGCCACAGCACCGGAATGCGCGGCTTGGTTTCCATCGCGTCCTGGATCTGGGCGGCGGCGGCGGGCGGCAGACCCAATGCGGCGGCGGTCAGGCTGCAAAACTTGGTAAAGCTGCGCCTTGTGATACCCTGACGGCGCATCACGTCATAAAATGTCTCGGTGGCCATATATGTTCTTCCCCGGACGAAACCCCTTGAACGGGACTTTGCGTGTTAAGATTTCGGCGGGGGTTGTTAAGCAAGGCCTGTGCCAGATACGGATATTGGCGGGAAAGGTGGATTTTCCCGCCAACGCGAACCAAACCGGATGGCAAGTTGCCTTCCATTATCGGGTGCACGCTTTCCACCTGTGCTGGGTCAAATTGTCCTCATATGCCGGGATGACGTTGAATGCGCACCGGGCTATGCAGCCGATGTGTATTCGATCCGCCGCCTTGTCTTGAACCATCGCTGGATGGCCGCCGCGCTTTTGGCGCTGGCCATGCTGGTGCGTGCGTGGGTGCCCGCGGGATATATGCCGGGCCACGGGGCACGGGTTTTGACCATGGAAATCTGCGCCGATTCGCTGGGACAGCGTATCACGCGCAGCATCACCCTGCCCGGTCGAGACAACGGCACGGCGGGGGTCAAGAACCATTGCGACTATGCCGTGATGGCCGATGCGATGCTGGGCGGGGCAGATCCGCTGCTGCTCGGCGCGGCGCTTGCCTTTATACTGGCGCTTGGGTTTCTGCCTCGGCCTGTTCTGCGTGTTGCACGGGTCCGGGCGATCCGCCCTCCCTTGCGCGGACCTCCTGCCCTCCCCTGAACCGGCCATTGCGCCGGACTGACGCCTTGGCGCGGCCTTGGGCTGCGCCGCTTTGCGCCTGCCTGTTTCGGGGGTTTTCATGTCTTATGCTTTCTGCGCGGCCACATCTCTGGCCGTGCTTTCCGCCATCCTTGCCACGCCCGCCCATGCCGGGGACAAGGATGAAAGTCGCACCATCATCGTCAAAGGCGAAAAGCCCGATGACATCGCCCGTGCGGCGGCGTCATCGGCCATCGTCGATGCATCAACCATCGCCACGAAAATCAATGCCGTCAGCGTCGAGGACACGCTCAAATACCTGCCCAGCCTGATTATCCGCAAACGCCATATCGGCGACAATTACGCACCCATCGCCACCCGGACCAGCGGGTTAGGCTCTTCGGCGCGCAGCCTGATTTATGCCGATGGCGCGCTGCTATCGGCGCTGATCGCCAATAACAATGGCAATGGGTCGCCGCGCTGGACTTTGGTCACGCCTTCGGAAATTGAACGGGTGGACGTGATCTACGGCCCGTTTTCCGCCGCCTATGCGGGCAATTCGATCGGCACCGTGGTCAATATCACCACACGCATGCCCAAAGGTTTGGAGGCACGGCTTTCGGCCCAAACCAATCTCCAGACCTATTCCTATTACGGCACCAACAGCACATTGCCCACGACCCAGTTTTCCGGATCACTGGGCAATCGTTTCGGCGCCTTCAGCCTGCTGATCAGCGCCACCCGCACCACCGCCAACAGCCAGCCTGTGAGCTTTGCGACCACCACCAACGGAACGGCGGGTTACGCCGACGTCAATCGCACCGGGGCGCCCATTCGCGTTCTGGGCGCGGGCGGGATCGAGCATCATATTCAGGACACCTATAAGGCCAAATTCGCCTTAGACCTGACGCCACATGTTCAGGCCCGCTATGTGCTGGGCATCTGGCGCGATGATACGCAAGGGCGCGTGCAATCCTATACGTCATCCTATGCCACCGCGACCAGCGGGGCGACCACCGGTTTCAACTCGGCGGTCTATTCCCGCGACGCGCTGCATCTCAGCCACGCGCTCAGCCTGACGGGGCGGGATTGGGGGGTGATCGGCACGCTCTATCGCTATGAAAGTGATAATCAGACCAACCCTTCGCCCGACACCGCCACCGGCACATCGGCCGCCACAGGCTTTGTTTCGACGCGCAATGATTTGCCCAACGCTTACGCTGGCGGAGTGGGTACAATTGCACGACAAAAGGGCACCGGATGGGCGACGCTGGACGCAAAGGGCGCATTCGACATGGGCACGGCCCAGCGCATCAGCATGGGAGGCCATTTTGACCGCACCACGTTGAACAGCCAAACCTATACGATTGCCAATTGGCTCGATACATCTTCACCCCTTGGCCAATTACGGTCGGCCAGCAAGGGGAACACGCGGACATTCGCCCTGTGGGCGCAGGATGAAGTTCGCCTTGCCAAGGGCGTGAAATTGACCCTTGGCGGGCGGCAGGAATGGTGGCGCGCCTATGGCGGGGCCAACACAAGTCTGACTGCCACCATCAACGCCAATTTGGCTCAACCCGAACGCAGCTTTTCCGGGTTCAGCCCCAAGGCCGCGCTGGAATATGCGCTGGCCCCGCGATGGACGGCGCGCATTTCGGCGGGACAGGCGTTTCGCATGCCCACCGTTGGCGAACTCTATCAAACCGTCACCACGGGAACCTTGCTGGCCAATCCCAACCCCGGCCTGTTGCCGGAACGGGCGCGCAGCCTCGAACTGGCGCTGGAACACAGGGCCGCGCGCGGATCCATGCGGATCGCCCTGTTCAACGAAGTGGTCGATAATGCGCTGATTTCACAATTGAACGCGGCGACCAACACGACCTATGTTCAAAACGTCGACCGCACGCGCGCACGCGGCGTGGAAATCGCGTTTGAGCGCCGCGACCTGCCCGGCCATTTCGATGTACAGGCCAACATGACCCACGCCGCCGCCATCACCAGCAAGAACTCGATCCTGCCCTCGGCGACGGGCAAATTGCTGCCTTCTGTTCCCCGGTGGAAGGCCAGCGCGGTGCTGACATGGCATCCCAGCCCCCGTTTCAGCCTGACCACAGCGGCGCGTTATTCAAGCCGCAATTACGGGACACTGGATAACAGCGACATCATCGGCAACACCTATCAGGGTTTCGATAAATATTTCGTCGTCGATATCCGCGCCCTGTTCCACGTCAACGATCATTTCGAGGCCAGCCTTGGCGTTGATAATCTTAACAATGACAAATACTTCCTTTTCCACCCCTTTCCCCAACGCAGCTTTTCGGCGGGCGTGAACTGGCGGCTGTAACGCCTTCGCAGTTTGCCCCCTTGTTCCCCCGGCGCGGCGCGGCCATAGGCTTTTGCCTATGAGCATCATTCTGATCGACGCCGGGGGAACGATTTCTTCCTTGCCCGATGCGGGCGGAAAGCTGGCCGGGGGCGCATCCGGCCTTGGGGGCACATTGGCGGGACCACAGGTTCGCCAGATCTATGCCGGGCTGTCCGAGGACATGACATTGGCCGATATGGCGCGGGTGCGTGACGCAGTGCTGGCGGCTCTGGATGAAGCGGATGTCACCGGCATCATCGTCGCCCATGGCACCGACGCGATGGAGGAAACCGCCTTCCTTATCGACCTTTCCCTGCCCAGGGTTTTAAAGCCCGTCATCGTCACCGGCGCCATGTTGCCGATGACCGATCCCGACAGCGATGGCCCCGGCAATCTGGCCGCAGCGCTGCGCGCAGCCGCAACGCCGGAATTGGCGCAGCATGGTGCTTTGGTCGCCTTTGCCCGGCATCTGATCCCGGCCGCGCTGGTCTATAAATTTGCGACTTCCGCACTCGATGGCTTTGGCTGGCGGGGCGGCATGGCGGGCATGGCCAGTGGCGATGCGATCACGGCCCCCGCCCCCTTGCCGCGCCACGAACCATTGGCGGCGGTTGTGCCCGAATCGGCCTGTCCGATCATTGCTCTGTCGGGCGGTGACGATGGCGCGATGATTCGCGCCGCCATCGCCTCTGGCGTCAAAGGCATCGTGCTGATGGCGCTGGGCCGCGGCAATGGGTCGGTCGGCGCGGCAAAGGCCGTCGAGCAGGCCGTCGCGGCGGGCATTCCGGTCGTGGTTGCATCACGCTGTCCCACCGGCTCCACCGCCGCCGATTATGCCAGCGGTCAGCGTCTGGCCGATGCGGGGGCGATCTTTGCAGGCGGATTGGGTGCGACTCAGGCGCGCATCCTGCTCGCCACCCTGCTGGCATCGGGCGCCAAGGATGTGGCCCAGCAATTTGCCGCACGCGGCGCTCTTTATACGGAAACACATTGATCATGCTGACTCACCGAATCGCCACGATGGACGATCTGGAAAATCTGCGCGCGTTGATGGCTCTGGCCATCGACAATCTTCAGGAAGGCTTTCTCAGCCCCGCCCAAATTCAGGCGAGCCGCCATGTGATGGGGCTGGATACCCAGCTCATCAAGGACGGGACGTATTACCTTGTCGAATCGGATGGCGAACTGGCCGGTTGCGGCGGTTGGTCCTATCGCGCCACGCTTTATGGCGGCGATGCCAGCGTTGTGGCCCGCGAACCCGAAGTGCTGGACCCGGCCAAGGATGCCGCCCGCATTCGCGCCATGTACACCCACCCCGGCTTTGCCCGGCGCGGCATTGGCCGCCGCGTGATGCAGGTTTGTGAAGAGGCCGCCCGCGCCGCAGGCTTTGCGCGTACCGAAATGATGGCGACGATGGCGGGCGTGCCGCTCTATCGCTCGGTCGGCTATAGCCCGATCGAGGAAGTCCTGTCCGCGCCCATCGACGGGGTTCAGGTGCCTTTGCTGCGCATGGGCAAAGTGTTGTAACCAACCCGAATCGCGCAAAACGAAAAAGGGCCTGCGAAACCGCCGGCCCTTTTTTTTCGATCTTTGGAAATGGTGCCCCTGGCCCGACTCGAACGGGCACATCTCTCGATATCCGATTTTGAGTCGGACGCGTCTACCAATTCCACCACAGGGGCGTTCCAGATCCAATCTGGAAAGGATCGCTTGCGCGTCCTTGTGGAGCCCGCCTAGCGATCCTTTCGCATCAGATCAATGGGTTTTTCACCCTTCCTTCAATGCACCCACAAGGATTTTGTGGAGACGCGAGTGAAGAGCGTCATTCCCGGCCAAAACTTCCTTGTCACAAACCGGCAGCGACTGGCCGCGATAGTTCGAAACAAAGCCGCCGGCTTCACGCACCAGAAGGCAACCGGCAGCCGTATCCCAAGGCTTCAGGTTCGATTCCCAGAAACCTTCGTAACGACCGGCCGCCACCCAGGCCAGATCGAGCGAAGCCGCGCCAAAGCGACGGATGCCCGCAACCTGCGGCGCCAGAGCGGCGTAAATTCTGGTCCATTCCAGCGGATCGCCATGGCCCGCAAAGGGGATGCCGGTCGAAATCAGGCTTTCGTCCAGATGGCGACGGCCCGACACGCGCAGACGGCGATCATGCAGCCATGCCCCGCGCGTCTTTTCCGCCCAGAAGCTTTCATCCGTAATCGGCTGATAGATGATGCCCGCAATGACATCGCCCCAACCGTCACCCGCCGGACCCTTGCCATCCAGCGCGGGTTCCTGCGCGGCGATGGAAATGGCGAAATGCGGAATGCCGTGCAGAAAGTTCGAAGTACCATCGAGCGGGTCGATGATCCAACGCGGACGGGTGGGATCGCCTTCGATCACACCGCCCTCTTCCATCACAAAGCCCCAGTCGGGACGGGCCGCGCGCAGCTCGTCATAGATGGTGCGTTCGCTCTGCTGGTCGGCGCGGCTGACAAAATCAGCCGTGCCCTTGCGGCTCACCTGAAGGTGCTCCACTTCACCAAAGTCGCGACGCAGGCGCTGCCCGGCTTTACGGGCGGCGCGCTCCATCACGCGGATCAGGCCGGAAATTGCCATACTCAGTCAGCCTTGCCCACATAGGTGCGTTCGTAAACGTTGACCACGATGCGCGTGCCCGATGCGATATGGGGCGGCACCAGAATACGCACGCCATTGTCCAGAACGGCGGGCTTATAGCTGGACGAGGCGGTCTGGCCCTTCACCACGGCATCGGCTTCGACGATGGTGGCTTCGACCTGTTCGGGCAACTGAACGCTGATCGGGCGTTCATCATACATTTCGAGAACAGCCGTCATACCGTCCTGAAGGAAGGCAGCAGCATCGCCCAGAAGGTCGGAAGGCAGGTTGATCTGATCGTAGGTTTCAACATCCATGAACACCAGATCGTCGCCTTCGGCGTACAGGAACTGGAAATCCTTGGTGTCGAGACGAACTTTCTCCACCGTATCGGCGCTGCGGAAACGCACATTGGTCTTGCGCCCGTCGATCAGGTTCTTCATTTCGACCTGCATAAAGGCGCCGCCCTTACCGGGCTGGGTATGCTGGGTCTTTGCGACCTTCCAGATACCGCCTTCATATTCGAGAATGTTGCCGGGGCGGATTTCGACGCCGCTGATCTTCATGGGGTTTGACCTTCGATGGAAAAGAGCAGGAATAAGTTTGGCGCAAAAGCGCAGTCGGGCGCCCTTAGCGGACGCAAGACCATATGGCAATCGTGCTGTGCATTGGGATTGGCCGGAATTGCGGTCTTTTCTGTCCCGGCACAGGCCGGTCCCGAAGGTCCGGCCTTTACCGTGCGTCGCGGCGAATATGCCTGCGAAATGCCCGGCACGGCCCTCACCTCGGCCGGACTGCGCCGCGCCGAGGAGGATTTCACCATCCGCCAAGGGTCCATCTACAGCACCAGCGAGGGCCGCGGATCCTATCTGGCGACGGGCGATGAAATCCGCATGACCACCGGACCCAAGCAAGGGCAAAAATTCCGCCGGGTCAGCGACAACTTTCTGCGCAAGCTGACCAGCGAAGGCAAGGAAACCGACATGCGTTGTATCCGCCGCGTGGCCAACAACCGCTATTGATCGGCGCCCTTAATCCTCCACCGGCCATTGCGTACGATGGGCCGCTGCGCGCTTGGTGCCAAGATAGAGCCAGGCAATGGCCGCAGCAAAGAGGACCATGCCCAGCGGCAAAGCCAGTTCGCCCGGCTCGATAATTTCGAGCGGGGTCGGGCTGTTGCGGGCCGCGGCAATCCCGGCGAACACCACGCCAAACAGGCTTTCACCCGCAATCAGACCCGTCGCGGCCAGCACACCAAGCCGTTCTGCCACTTCTGCATTGCGGCTGTTTTTGGCCCAATTGTCATAGAACCGGCCAATGATCGCCCCCACCGGGATAAGGAGCGTCAAACCCATCGGCAGATAGATCCCCATGCCCAGCGCCAGTGGCGGCAAGGCACCCTTCTTGGTCGCGCGCAGCACTTCATCGATAATGACCGCCACCACGCCAATCCCGGCCCCAATGCCGATCAGGTTCCAGTCAAGGCTCCCGCCCAGAACGCCCTGCGCAATTGCCGAAATCAGTGCCGCCTGCGGGGCGGCAAGCGCTTCGGGGCCGGCATTGGCCGCGCCCTGAAAGCCAAAGGTCGTGTTGAGCAGGCTGAGCACCGGCGGGATCACCAGCGCGCCAAACAACACGCCCAAAGCCAGAGCGATCTGCTGACGCCACGGCGTCGCGCCGATCAGTTCGCCGGTTTTCAGGTCTTGCAGATTGTCGTTCGAAATGGTCGCCACACCAAACACGATAGCGGTCACGAACAAGGCAAAAGCGACCAGCGCGCGCGTTGCCTCCGGCGCGATATCCCGGCCAAAGATCGCCGCCAGAATCAGGGCGATGCCCAAAGCTGAAATGATGCCCGTGCCTGAAATTGGGCTGTTCGACGCACCGATCAGACCCGCCATATAGCCGCACACCGATGCAATCACGATGCCGATCAACAACACATAGAGCACCGTCAGGATCAGCACCGGAACGAAATGCTGCTCAATCGGCCCACCTGCGGCAAACCCGGCCAGCAATAGGCCGATGGGGATCATCGAAGCGGCAATTACCGCGCCGACCAGACCAATCGGCAAATCCTGCTCGGTCAGGGCAAGAGCCGCGCCCTCGCCGGATTTGCGCGCGCGCTGTGCGGCCAGAGCGCCGGTGATACCTTTCACAATCGGGCCAATCACGCGCAGCAGCGTCCAGACCGCCGCCACGCCGATTGTGCCCGCGCCGATGAAGCGGACCTTGCTCTTGAACACGCCCGAAACGAAACCGGCCAATTCATGCGCAGCCGGTACGCCGCCCGCGGTATAATGCGGCACCAGCACGACCCAGCTGATCAACATACCGATCAGCATGGCAAGGCCGACGGTCAGGCCCACCAGATGGCCCACGCCGATCAAGGCAAGGCTGAAACTGGTCGAAACGCCCGAAGCACCTGCGCCGAAACGGAAAACGCGCGAGGCTTCCTCGGCCACAATGCCCATCTTGGCCAGCAGCGTGTAACCCACCGATACGCCCGAACCTAGCACGATGGCGGCCAGCCCCTTGCGGTTCTCCTCATCGCCGCCAACGCCCGCGCCGACCTTGAGCACCTCGGCCGCCGCCACGCCTTCGGGATAGGGCAAATCGCTGCCCGTCACCAAAGCCCGGCGCAGAGGCACCGAATACATCACCCCCAGAATGCCGCCGACACCGATCACCGCCACCGATTGCCAATAGGGAAAATCCACCCACCACCCGATCATGATCAGGCCCGGCAGCACGAAGATGATCGCGCTGAGCGTCCCCGCCGCGCTGGCGATGGTCTGGACGATGTTGTTTTCCTGAATGGTGGCGCCCTTGAAATAGCGCAGCACCGCCATCGAGATCACCGCCGCCGGGATCGACGTGGCAAAGGTCAGGCCGATCTTGAGGCCCAGATAGACATTGGCCGCCGTAAACACGATGGTGAGCAAAGCGCCCAGAACAACACCGCGTAAGGTCAATTCGCGCACATTTGCGCCATCAGGATTTGATTGGGTCATGCCCATGTTCTGACACGGCGGCGCCCCTTGGGAAAGAGGGCGCCGATATGCCCATCAACAACTTTATTGCGCAGCCAGGATAGCATCCATCAAGGCTTTGACATTTGCCGCCTCGTCCCCGTTCCACACAGCGCCGGAAATCGCCAGGAAATCGGCCCCCGCGCGCACCAGAGGCGCGGCGTTTTCGGCATTGATCCCGCCAATCGCCACACAGGGGATTTCAAACAGGCCCTGCCACCAGGTCAGCAGGTCCAGTTCGGCATAATGTTCAACCTCTTTGGTGGCGGTGGGGTAATAGGCGCCAAAGGCCACGTAATCGGCCCCCGCCTCACCGGCCTCCAGCGCCAGATGGCGGCTGTTGTGGCAGGTCACGCCGATTTGCGCGTCCTGTCCCAATTCCTGCCGCACCACTTTGACGCCGCCTTCGCGCTCCAGATCGTCCTGTCCCAGATGGACGCCATCAGCATTCAGGCGCTTGGCCAGCGTGAGCGAATCGTTGACGATGAAGGCAATCTCTCGCTCGGCGCAAATGGCCTGAAGCGGCGCGGCCAGACGCGCGGCGGCATGATCGTCGATACCCTTTACGCGGAATTGGAAAGCGGCAATCCGGTGACGCCCCTTCAAACCGGCGTCCAGCGCGCGCGCCAGCCTTTCGGGAAAATCACCGCCCACATCGGCAGGCGAGATCAGATAAAGCTGCGTGGGCGCGCGGGTGTGTTCGAAAGTCGGTGCTTCTTCAGTCATGCCCGCGCCCATACCGCATAAAAAACGCGGAGGCCAGTGTCGGCCCCCGCGTCTTTTGCTTCACCCTAGGGGCTAAGGATTATTCCTTGCCCTTGTAGATGTTGATCAGCTTGCCCAGCATGGCGAGCGCTTCGTCGCGCGGGCGCTGGAACGTGTTGCGACCGATGATCGAGCCATTGCCGCCGCCATCACGGATGTCGCGCGCGTCCTGATAAACGGCATCGGCGCCCTTGGTGGCCCCGCCCGAAAAGATCACGATGCGGCGACCGTTAAAGCACGACTGCACCACATGCTTGACCCGGTCCGACTGCGCCGACCAGTCGGTGCCCTCATAGCAAGGCTTGGCTTCGGCCTGTTCAATGTGGTTGCTGGGCAGCTTCACCTTGATGATATGCGCGCCAACCAGCGCCGCGATATGCGCGGCATAAGCGCCCACGTCCAAGGCCAGTTCGCCGCTCTTGGGCAGCTTGCCGCCGCGCGGATAGGACCAGATCACCGTGGCAATGCCGACGCTGGCGGCTTCGTTGCGCAGTTCCTTGATCTCTTCGATCATCTCGAACACATCGTCCGAACCCGGATAGATCGTGAAACCGATGGCCGAGCAGCCCAGACGCAGCGCATCATCAACGCTGCCGGTCAGCGCCTGATTGGCCGCCGTGGCCCAGCTGTTCGAGCTGTTGACCTTGAGAATGGTCGGGATCTGGCCGGCAAACTTGTCGGCGCCCGCCTCCAGCATGCCCAGCGGCGCGGCATAGGCCGACAGGCCCGCGTCAATGGCCAGCTGATAGTGGTAGTGGGGATCATAGGCATCCGGGTTCACCGAAAAGCTGCGCGCCGGGCCATGTTCAAAGCCCTGATCCACCGGCAGAATGATCATCTTGCCCGTGCCGCCCAGCTTGCCCTGATTGAGCATGCGATAGAGGTTGGCCTTAACGCCGGGATTGTCGGATTCGTAATTGCTGAGGATCTTCTGGACAACCTTGGTGGTCATGCGTGTTTCCCTGTTTGGTTAAGGCCTCTCTTTTTCATACCTATGCGCAAAATTTTGCATAGGTATGCACGACAGGCCGGAAATAACCCGCCCGGTGCTGCAATGCAACCGCTGCACTGCAAACCGGGCGGGTGAATTCGTTTAGATTTCGAGCGCCTTGACGCCCGGCAGTTCGCGGCCTTCCATCCATTCAAGGAAAGCGCCGCCTGCGGTGGAGATATAGGAGAAGTCCCCCGCCACCCCGGCGTGATGCAGCGCGGCCACGGTATCACCGCCGCCCGCCACCGAAACCAGCGAACCTTCCTTGGTCAGCGCCGCGGCAATGCGGGCCAAAGCCACGGTCGCCGCATCGAAAGGCACGGTTTCAAACGCGCCCATCGGCCCGTTCCACACCAGCGTCTTGCAGGTTTTCAGCGCATCGGCCAGCGCCTCAACCGCGCTGGGGCCAACGTCGAGGATCATCTCGTCGGCGGCCACTTCATGCACGTTGCAGGTGCGCAAGCTGGGCGGATTGGCGGCAAATTCCTTCGACACCACCACTTCATAGGGCAGATGCACGGTGCAACCGGCAGCATCGGCGGCCTCCATGATCTCCTCGGCGGTGCCGGTCAGATCGTGTTCGCAAAGGCTCTTGCCCACATCAACGCCGCGCGCGGCCAGGAACGTGTTGGCCATGCCGCCGCCGATGATGAGGTGATCGACCTTGGTCACCAGATGCTTGAGCACGTCAAGCTTGCTCGACACCTTGGCCCCGCCGACAACGGCGGCCACCGGCTTTTCCGGAGCGTCAAGCGCCTTGCCCAAAGCTTCGAGTTCGGCCTGCATCGAACGACCCGCATAGGCGGGCAGGACATGGGCCAGCCCCTCGGTGCTGGCATGGGCGCGATGCGCGGCCGAGAAAGCGTCATTGACGTAAAAATCGCCAACCTCGGCCATGGCCTTGACCAGTTGGGGGTCGTTCTTTTCCTCGCCCGGCCAAAAACGGGTGTTTTCCAGCAAGGCAATGTCGCCCGCGCCCAGAATCCCCACGGCCTGCTTGACCACATCGCCCGCCACTTCGGGCACGAACATGACTTCGCGGCCCAGCACCTTTTCCACTGCGCCCACGACCAGCGAGAGCGACTGATCCGGCACGCGGTTGCCCTTGGGACGGCCAAAATGCGCCAGCAGCAGCACCTTGGCTCCCTTGTCGGCCAATTCCAGAATGGTCGGCGCCACGGCGCGCACGCGCGTGTCTTCCGTCACCGCGCCATCCTTCATCGGCAGATTGAAATCGACACGCACCAGCGCGACCTTGCCGGTCACATCACCCAGATCGTCAAGCTTGCGAAAAGCCATCACTAACCCCCAATTCGGGACGCAGATCTAGCGCCCGATCGTAAACATATAGCTGAGAAACAAAGGGCGGAAAGGTTTCCCTTCCCGCCCCGGTGTTCCATCAGAGGAACTTGGCCATCGCGCCTGCCGTGTCCAGCATACGGTTGGAGAAGCCCCATTCATTGTCGTACCAGCTCAGCACGCGCACCAGCTTGCCGTCGATGACAGCCGTTTCCAGCGCGTCGATGGTCGACGAATGCGGGTCGTGGTTGAAGTCGATCGAAACCAGCGGCTCTTCGGTATAGCCCAGCACGCCCTTGAGCGGACCTTCGGCAGCAGCCTTGAGCAGAGCGTTCACTTCCTCGATGGTCGTGTCGCGCTTGGGCTGGAACGTCAGGTCGACGACCGAAACATTCGGGGTCGGCACGCGGATCGACGAACCGTCCAGCTTGCCCTTCAGTTCGGGCAGCACTTCGCCCACAGCCACGGCAGCGCCGGTCGAGGTCGGGATCATGTTCAAAGCAGCGGCGCGGGCACGACGCGGATCCTTGTGGATCTGGTCCAGGATCTTCTGATCGTTGGTGTACGAGTGGATCGTGGTCATCAGGCCACGCTCGATACCGATCGATTCATGCAGAACCTTGGCAAAGGGCGCCAGGCAGTTGGTGGTGCACGAAGCGTTCGACACGATCAGATCGTCCGCGGTCAGCGTTTCGTGGTTCACGCCGAACACGACGGTCTTGTCGACCTTCTTGGCAGGCGCCGAGATCAGTACGCGCTTGGCGCCGGCGGCCAGGTGCTTGCCGGCCGAATCGCGGTCGACGAAGAAGCCGGTGCATTCCAGCGCGATGTCGATGCCATTGGCGGCATGCGGCAGGTTGGCCGGGTCCTTCTCGGCGGTCACCTGAACGCGCTTGCCGTTCAGGATCAGGTCGTTGCCGTCCACTTCGACGGTGCCCGAGAAAGTGCCGTGCACGCTGTCATGCTTGAAGAGGCGGGCATTAGCCTTGGCGTCGGCCAGATCGTTGATCGAAACCAGTTCGAGCCCGCAATCGGGGCGCTCCAGAATGGCGCGCGCGACATTGCGCCCGATGCGACCGAAACCGTTGATGGCAACCTTCACAGCCATGAGTATCCTCCTCGTTAGTTCTGGAGTGCCGCAAGAATTTGCGGCGCAATCTTTTCAGCCGTAAGACCGAAATAATCATAAAGTGCCGGGGCCGGAGCCGATGCGCCAAAGGTGTCGATACCAAAGCGCAGACCGTCAAGGCCCGTAATACGTTCCCAGCCAAAGGTCGTACCGGCCTCAATGCTGACCTTCAGCACATCGGCGGGCAGAACTTCGGCCTTGTATGCCGCATCCTGTTCAAGGAAACGGCTCATCGAGGGCATCGAAACCACATCGACGCCCACGCCTTGCGCTTCCAGCGCGGCGCGAACGCCAAAGGCGATCTCGACTTCCGAACCGGTCGCCACGATCACCACCTTACGCGCGGCTTCGGCCGCGACAAGGCGATAGGCACCCTTTGCCGTCAGGTTCGGACCCGACTTGCGAAGCTGCGGCAGGTTCTGACGGGTCAGAGCCAGCACGCTGGGGCGGCCTTCATTGGCGATCGCCAATTGCCATGCCTCGGCGGTTTCAATCACGTCGGCAGGGCGGAACACTTCCAGATTCGGAATCATGCGCATCGACATCACATGTTCGATCGGCTGATGGGTCGGACCGTCCTCGCCAAGGCCAATCGAATCGTGGGTCAGCACATAGACCACCTTGGCCTTCTGCAAAGCCGACATACGAATGGCATTGCGGCAATAATCCGAAAACACAAGGAAAGTGCCGCCATAGGGGATGATCCCGCCATGCAGCGCCATGCCGTTCATCGCCGCGGCCATGCCGAATTCGCGAATGCCGTAATAGACATAGCGGCCCGAATAGTCCTGCGGACCAAAGGGCTTGGTCGACTTGGTGACCGTCAGGTTCGACCCGGTAAGGTCGGCCGAACCACCCACCATTTCAGGCACATGCGCGGTCAGCACTTCAAGCGCCATTTCGCTGGCCTTGCGCGTCGCAACCTTGGTGCAGCTTTCCAGCCATGCGTCGAACGTGGCCTGAACCTCGCTCTGATCGGGCAGTTCGCCGTTCATGCGGCGCAGCAGTTCGGCGCCCTTGTCGCTCTTGGCCACGCGGTCGGCCCAATCCACCGCCGCCGTCTTGCCCAGAGCGCCGACATTGCGCCAGTCGGCCAGAACGTCAGCAGGCAGTTCAAACGCAGGCAGCGTCCAGTTCAGTTCAGCGCGAGCAGCCTCGATTTCAGCGGCACCCAGCGGCGCACCATGGACCGAGTGACCACCCTGCTTGTTGGGCGCGCCCTTGCCAATGATCGTGCGGCAGGCAACGAGCGAGGGACGCGGATCGGCGACCGCTTCGGCAATCGCACGTTCGATGTCGGCGAAATCATGGCCGTCGCACGAAACCACGTGCCAGCCAGTTGCAGCATAACGCGCGCCCACGTCTTCGCTGGTCGACAGATCGGTGTCGCCGTCAATGGTGATGCGGTTGTCGTCCCACAGCACGACCAGACGGCCCAGCTTGAGGTGACCGGCAAGGCCGATGGCTTCATGGTTGATGCCTTCCATGATGCAGCCGTCGCCCGCGATCACGAAAGTCTTGTGGTCAACCAGATCGTCGCCAAACTGGGCGTTCAAATGACGCTCGGCAATGGCAAAGCCCACCGACATGGCAAGGCCCTGACCCAGCGGGCCAGTGGTACATTCCACACCCGGCAATTCGGTGTTTTCCGGGTGACCGGCGCAGACCGAGTGAAGCTGGCGGAACTTCTTGATGTCGTCCATCGTCGGACGTTCATAGCCGGTCAGGTGCAGCAGGCTGTAAATCAGCATCGAGCCGTGGCCCGCCGACAGGATGAAGCGGTCACGATCGGGCCAGCGCGGCTGGGCCGGATCAAACTTCAGGAATTTCGAAAACAGGACCGTGGCGACGTCGGCCATGCCCATCGGCATGCCGGGGTGGCCCGAATTGGCAGCCTGAACCGCGTCCATCGAGAGCACACGGATGGCGTTGGCCATGTTTTGCAGGCGGGGGGCGGTAATGCTCATGATGCTTTCGAAAGCTCCGAATAGGTATGCATAGGCACATAGGCGTGCGATTCGCGCGGTCTCCATTGCGGATGGGTGGGGGCTGCGTCAACCTCTGCGCGACGCCAAAATGGCATCGAAATCGCCGCAACCGTTGTCATTTGGGTCCTTCTTGCCTTTGCAAGGGCAAAATTATTGCGCTACGCATGCAAATTGATGGCCACTAGCGAACATGAAACCTCATCGATGGACAGCGCCCTCGACCGGATCGAGGCGGCGTTGGACCGTATCGCCCGCGCGACCCAGCGCGCCAAGGAGGCACGGCTTGAGGCCGCAAACCAGACGGCCCAGCTTGAGGTGCGGCACGAAATCCTGCGTGAAAAGGTGGGCGACGCTTTGTTCACCCTCGATGGCCTGATCGCCAGAGCAGAAAAGGCGCAATCATGAGTCGAGTCGAATTGACCATCGGCGGCCGCGACTATGCGGTGGCCTGTGCGCCGGGCGAGGAAGACCACGTGCGCGTGTTGGGTGGGATTATCGAGGAAAAGATCGCCGCCCTGCCCGAGGCGTCAAATCAGAGCGAGGTTCGGGCGATGCTCTTTGCCGCCCTGCTTTTGGCCGACGAAGTTCAGGAATTGCGCCAACAGGTGGAGATGGGCGTGCCCTGCGATACCGATCCTGCGCTGGCCCGGCGCCTTGGCGCAGTCGCGACAATCCTTGAACAATTGGCTGCTTCGGTCGAAACTCTGGCATAAGCCCTTTGGGGCTTGAGAAATCACCTGGTCGCGCCTACATTATGCATCGACGGGTACTGCCCGGTGCGAGCCGCATGAAAATCCCTGAGGCTATAAGCAATCCTAGGGGGCTGTCCCTGCCACTGGCCCTGGCCTCTGGTACATGGTCCCCACCTGACGTCGAGGCGTCAGAGGATTTCCCGGCAACGGCCCATGGTGGTCCCGTCACCCTTTTCTTTGTTGGGTACGCCCAACGCCTACGCGTTGGGCTTGCTGTGCCGTCCCGCTCCCCCGGCCCAGCCACCCAGATTGTACTTAAGGTAGCCGCGCCGGGGGATCGGGACGGCACAGGCCGAAAGTGCAAATGTTGACCGACAAGAAATCCCTGCGCGCCCGTTTGCGTCGTTTGCGCCGCGAACATGTCAATGCCCTGCCTGCATCCATGTCGGCGCTGTTGTTCATGCGCCCGCCCGGCGCAGTGGCGGCTTTGGCGGGCGAAGGGACGACCATCGGCCTCTATCACGCCATTTCGGGTGAAGCGCCGACGCGGGCCTATGCCAAATGGTTTGCCGAAAATGGCCGGCGGATCGCCCTTCCTTGGTTTGCGGCCGTCGGTGCGTCGATGCAGTTTCGGGAATGGCGCGACCCGTATGAAGATGATGGATTGGAAACCGGCCCCTATGGCGCGTTGCAGCCAGCCGCCGACGCCGAAGAATTGTTTCCCGATGTCACCTTCGTCCCCTTGGTCGGCTTTACCGCGCAGGGCATGCGATTGGGCCAGGGTGGCGGACATTATGACCGCTGGCTGGCCGCCAATCCCGATGTCATGGCGCTGGGTCTGGCGTGGGATTGTCAAAAGGTGGACAGCCTGCCCACCGAACCGCATGATATGCCGCTGCGCGCGGTGGTGACCCCCACCCGCCTTTACGGAGACATTTGATGCGCAAAGAGCCGACTTGGCGAATTCCGGCAGGGTTGCTGCTGCTGCTGGCCGGATTGATGGTCTATGCCGGGCTTGTGGCGCGTTACGTCGCCCCGTGGATGGCCGGATGGCCTGCGCTGGGTCAGGTGCCGATATATGTCCTGCTGGGCGTGGTGTGGCTCCTGCCCTTGCGGCGGTTTCTGATCTGGATGGAGACCGGGCGCTGGGGTTGATGGCCCCACGCCATGAATTCGCGGATCGTGCCGACGACAGACGCAAAAAAGGCCCGATCCACTTGGGACCGGGCCTTTTTGAAACCATCCGAAAGAATGGACCCAAGGTGGCGCGAGTGACGGGGCTCGAACCCGCGACCTCCGGCGTGACAGGCCGGCACTCTAACCAACTGAGCTACACCCGCGCAATATGCTTGGGCCTCGCAAGGAACCATGAAGTGGCGCGAGTGACGGGGCTCGAACCCGCGACCTCCGGCGTGACAGGCCGGCACTCTAACCAACTGAGCTACACCCGCTCACTTCGATGTTTCCTTCGGGGCAGCGCCCCTTGGGTGACGCGGCCTCTAGATAACGAGGCGCACCCTGTCAACAGCCTTGCGCAAGCTTTTGCAGAAGCCCCGGATTTTCTGGGTTTTCGTCGGGTGAACGGCCCCGTTTCCGTAACGCGAATCTGTTTCGGCGGCATGACAATGTGATTTATCCACAGACAAAGCGCGTTAAATCAGCACTTTTCGTACTTCCAATGACGTTTTTTGCCCTGCGCCATCCATTCGACGGCCTGTTCTATGCGTTTGGTGCGGGTTGCGGCCTGTTTTGCCTCAACAATCCATTCCAGATAATCGCGTCGATGCGACGGGGCAAAGCCTTCAAACGTCATCCGTGCGGCCTGATTGCCATCCAAAGCCGTCAAAAGGTCGTCAGGAACGGCTATCTCGGCTTTGGGCGCATTGGGCACCTTTGGCCCCTTCTGCTCGCTCAGCAGCGCCTGCGCGGCCTGTGCCAGCCGTTCACGTAAGGCTTCCGGGTCGGGCAGGTCATCCATCGAGGCGATTTTACCATAATCGCCCATGCCGTCGGTGCGCTCCACACCCTGTCGGCCCGATACGTGGATGATAAAGGCGCAATGCGCCTTGAACGCGGCCATCCCGGCCAGATTTTTACCATTCAGCGTGAAATGGGGCATCGACCATTTGATCGCCTCGCCCAAACCCGGCACGGCGTCATGCACAATGGCACGCAGACGGATCAGGATCGGCCGGGCAAATTCCGGGGCCGCCTCGATATAGGCATCGATTCGCTGATCCATCACATCTCCTTACACGGCGACAGGTGCCCCCAGCTTGCCTTGAGGCGCGTAACCCAGAACCGAGAAGTCCTCGATTCGATAATCAAAGATCGTGTCGGGCTGGCGCGTGATCGACAATCGCGGATCGCCCGAAGGCGCGCGCTTCAACTGTTCCTCCACCAGATCGCCGTGGTTGAGATAGAGATGCACATCGCCCCCCATCCACACCAGTTCGCCCGGCTCCAGCCCACATTGCGCCGCCAACAAACGCGTAAAGAGCGCCGCGCCCCACAGGTTGAACGGCACGCCCAGCGCCAGATCCGCGCTGCGTTGATAAAGGATGCCCGACAGGCGCCCGTCGGCCACATGGAACTGATAGGTCTTGTGACAGGGCGGCAAGGCCATCGCATCGACCTCGGCCACGTTCCAGCCTTCGACAATATGGCGGCGGCTGCCCGGATTGGTTTTGAGCGCATGGACCAGATCGGCGATCTGATTGATCCCCCGCCCCAGACGATACAGGCCATCGCCCACCGGCTGATAGGTCGGCCAATTGACCCATTGCTTGCCATACACCGGACCAAGGTCGCCCCAGCGCGCGGCAAATTCCGCGTCAGCCACGATGCGGGCGGAAAAATCCTCGCGCGAAATCTGATCGCCCGTTTCGCGGCGGTAATGCGCCAGCGGCCAATCGGTCCAGATCTCCACCCCCTGCGCACAGAGCGCACGGATATTGGTGTCACCCGTCAGGAACCACAGGAATTCGCGAGTCGCCGTTTTCCAGAACACCCGCTTGGTCGTGACCAGAGGCATACGGCCATCCGAGAGATCACACCGAATCGTTGCGCCGAACAATGATCGCGTACCGATGCCGGTACGGTCGCGCCGCTCGTCACCATTTTCCCAAATCTGGCGCATCAGATCGAGATATTGCCATTCCCAATGGCGGCTGCGTTCGGGGCTGTTGGTTTGCATGGGCACCATCTAACGCCGCTTGTTTCATTTCGCCACCGGCAAAAGCCATGCGCCGCATAGGGGCATTTGCGGAAAGGCGCCTCGCGAATTGCCAAAGTCTACGCGGTAAAACGGGCAAATATTCCCCACTTACAGGGTCGCCCTTCGTTGAAATCCGTTAGTCTTCCTTACCGAAAACTGGCCATCGCACAGTTGGCATTGGCATTCGCGTTGATGCCGCTGATCGCGCTTTGGCCACGCGCGGGCATGGCTGTGCTGATCCTGCCCCTGCCCGGTCAGGCAAGTCGCGCAAAACTTTGGGTTCAACATCAGGGCATGCCTCTAATCGGTCGCGGCGTTGCAAAAGACAGCCTGCTGATGATCGGCCGCCCGCAATTCACACCCTTTTCCGCATTGGGCGCCGGGGCTCTGATCCTTGCCGCCCCTGCCTCTGTTTGCCAAACTTCTTCATACGTTAAGGAAAAGCCATGAATGAAATCGTCAAACTGCGTCAGGTGGGGATGAAATCCCTGGTCGGCGTATGCTGGCTAGTCACCATTCTGGTGCTGGCGGGCAGTTTGATCGCCGGTTCGGGATTTACGCCGGTGCTGCTGGCGCTGGCGCTGGTTGCTGTGCCCACCATGCTGATGTTTTCCGGCAAGGATGACGCCGTGGCCCGCGTCGCCATTGGCGCCACCCTGCCTCTGTTCAGCGCGGTCATGCTGTATCAATGGAGCGGCAGCGCATGGCAGGTTGACCTGCACATGACGTTCTTTGCCTTGATTGCGATGCTGCCGTTGCTGGTCGACTGGCGCCCGATTGTGGCCGCAACGGTGGTGACCGCCCTGCACCATCTGCTGCTCAGCTATATTGCCCCCTCACTGGTCTTTGGCGCGCAGGGAGATCTGTTCCGCGTGATATTGCATGCCGTCATCCTGCTGTTGGAATCCGGCGTCCTGATCGGGCTGGTCCATAAACTGTCGCAGGTGATGCTGGAACAGCAAGCCGCGCAGGAGGAAAAGGAGCGCGTCACACTGGCCGCCGAACGCGAACGTGAAAGCGTCGAGGCCGAACGCCGTGAAGTGGTCGATGAGATCGGCAATGCGATGCGCGCTCTGGCCCGCGGCGATCTGACCCATCGCCTCAACCGCCGCTTCCCGGCCCAATTCGAGGAATTGCGCGAAGACTTCAATCGGTCGGTCGCCGATCTGGCCGCGCTGGTGCATCAGGTGACCAAAGCGTCGAACGTCATTCAGGCCGGCTCGGTCGAGATCCGCAGCGCCAGCAATGATCTGGCCATCCGCACTGAACAACAGGCCGCCCGCGTCGAACAGGCCGGATCAACCATGAACCGATTGGTCGACGCCGCCCGCGATACTGCCCACAGCGCCGCCTCGGTCAATGCCGCGCTGGATCAGGCCCAGCAAAGCGCCAATGACGGACAGCAAGTCGTCAGCCGCGCCATGGCCACCATGGAACTGGTCGAAAAATCAGCGCAGGAGATTCGCCAGATCATCACGCTGATCGACGGCATCGCGTTTCAGACCAACCTTCTGGCCCTGAACGCCGGCGTCGAGGCCGCGCGCGCGGGCGATGCGGGCAAAGGCTTTGCCGTTGTGGCCAACGAAGTGCGCGCCCTTGCCCAGCGCAGCGCGGATGCAGCCAATGGCATCAAGCAATTGATCGACACATCCACCCATCAGGTATCCGAAGGCGTGGCGCAGGTGCTTCAGACCGGCGAAGCGCTGCAAGGCATCATCGGCCAGATCAGCCAGATCGCGCAGGCCGTGGGCAATATTGCCGACGCCGCCCAGAGCAACGCCGAAGATCTGGAACAGGTCAGCGACACATTCCGCATCCTTGACCAATCCACCCAGCAAAACGCCGCCATGGTCGAGGAAAGCAATGCCGCGCTTCAGGCGCTGTCGGGGGAAACCAATGTGCTGATCCATGCCGTCGGACGTTTTTCCAGTGACCAGTCAGGGGCCGATTCTCGCGGGCGCTATGGCATGGCGGCCTGATTGCCGCCTGTGGAAAACTATGAAATGCCTAGATTTCTGCGGTTTTTGAAAAAAATGCAGGGCTTTTTGAAAAAACTTGTCACTTGCCGCTTGCCAACCTGAATACCCCCCTATATAGGCGCGCTCCTGCCCAGCGGCGCTCTTCGGAAAGCCGCTCCGGTCGGGGAATAGCTCAGCCTGGTAGAGCACTGTCTTCGGGAGGCAGGGGCCGGAGGTTCGAATCCTCTTTCCCCGACCATTTTACCTCTTTTATGAGGTTCAGGATAAGGCGGCCTTCGGGTCGCCTTTTTCTTTGCACGCGATGCCCGTGCCCCATCGACGCCTGCGTCCCATCAACGTCTGGGCCCCATGGACAACGCGCGCACCGACATTTGCACAATGCAACGCGATGGCGCCCCGCTAAAAATTCTTAACACAAATTTTAGAACCTTCTCCTAGGTTTCATCCAATTTCGTGCTTTAGGGGCCAATTATATCCATGTCCGGCAGCGCCAAAATTAACCGGCCAAATCCCGATCAAGGCGCGCAGCCAAAGCGGTCCGCGCGCGGTGATTTGCTGGCTTTGGCCATTGCGGTGACGGCCACATGCATGGTTGCGGCCACCGGCGGCGAGGCACTGTCCCAGGTCTGGTACAAATTCAGCGGCATCGGCCTTGGCCCCAACCAGCTTTTGACCAACGCCCTGTTGCTTAACATTGCGCTCGTGATCTTTGGCTGGCGCCGGTACGAAGACGTCCATGCCGAAGTCGTGGCGCGGCGCAATGCCGAAGATCTGGCGCGTCAGATGGAACAAACCGACGCCCTGACCGGATGCCTTAACCGCCACTCGTTTGCCCCGCGTGCGGACCAATTGCTGGCCGCGTTGCGCGAACGTGGTGAAACGGCGGCGCTGGTCATGCTCGACATTCACGACTTCAAACACATCAATGACAAGATCGGCAGCGATGGCGGCGACCGGTTGCTGGCCGACACCGCGCGGCGGATCGAAGCGCTGCTGCCGCCCGATGCGCTGCTGGCGCGACTTGGCGGCGATGAATTTGCCTGCGTCATCCCCTATATCGCGGGCCATCCCGAACGCGTGACCCATATTGCCGAAGCCATGATCGCAACCATGGACCGCAAATTGGAAAATCACCGCTTGAGCGCCAGTGTGGGCATGGCCAATGGCGACCGCCAGAACCGCATGGGCAACGCCCCCATCGACGCCAATGGCCTGCTCCATCTGGCCGAGGTCGCCTTGCTCCACGCCAAGAAACTCGACCGCCCGGTGCCGGTCTGGTTTGAGGAATCGCTGGAAACCGAGTTGCGTTATCGTTGCGAAATGGAAATCGCGATCCGCGACGCCATCCCGCTTGGCGAATTCGTGCCCTATTATGAAAAGCAGGTCGATCTGGCCTCGGGCGAAGTGCTGGGCTTTGAAATGCTGGCGCGCTGGCATTCGCCGACGTTTGGATTGGTCGGGCCGGATGTGTTCATCCCGATTGCCGAAGAAATCGGCGTCATTGGCGAATTGTCCGAATCGCTGATCCGTCAGGCATTGCGCGATGCCCGCGAATGGGATCCGCGCCTGACCCTGTCGGTCAATGTTTCGCCATTGCAATTGCGCGATCCGTGGTTTGCCCAGAAACTGCTCAAACTGCTGGTCGAGGCGCAATTCCCGCCCCAGCGCCTTGAGGTGGAAATCACCGAAACCAGCCTGCATCAGAATATCGCCGTGGTGCAGTCGCTGGTCACATCGCTGCGCAATCAGGGTATCACGATCAGCCTTGATGACTTCGGCACCGGCTATTCCTCCTTTGCCCAATTGCGCAAATTGCCCTTCGACCGGATCAAGATCGACCGCAGCTTCGTTCTGGCCATGCAGGATGATCCCGACAGCCGCACGATTGTCGAAACCATCGCCTTGCTGGGCAAAGGCCTTGGCCTGAACATCACGGCCGAGGGTGTCGAATCAACAGAATTGCTGGCCCAACTGCAATCTTTGGGCAGCTTCAAGGGTCAGGGCTATCTCTATGGCAAGCCCCAGCCCGCCGAGGCCACACGCGCCTTTCTGGCCGAGCATGACATGCTGGTGCCCAATACCGACGAACTCTCTCTGGCCAGCAGCCGTCAGGAAGCATCCAAAACCGACGCCAAAGCGCCGCAAGAGTGGCGCCGCACCGCCTAAAAGGGTGGACCTGAGCCGCCAACAGGCATAGAGCGCGCGCCATGCGCATAGGTTTTGTCAAGATGCATGGGCTGGGCAATGATTTCGTCGTCCTTGATGGGCGCAGCGAAGCCTTGCCTGAAATCACCACCACGCTGGCCGCGGCATTGGCCAATCGCCACACCGGGATCGGTTGCGACCAACTGGTCGTGCTGGACGGGTCGCAGGTGGCCGATTTCCGCATGCGCTTTTTCAATGCCGACGGCAGCGAAAGCGGCGCCTGCGGCAATGCCAGTCGCGCGGTCGGCCTGCTGCATGGGCGGCCTGCGCAGATTGAAACGCTTGGCGGCATTTTGACCACCGAACCGACAGAGGCCGGGATCAGCGTCGATATGGGCGTGCCCCGCTTTGACTGGGACGCCATTCCGCTGGGCTTTGCAATGGACACGCTGACCATGCCGGTGGGCTGGGAAGATTTGCAGGACCCGACCGCGGTCAATGTCGGCAACCCGCATGTGATCTTTTTCACGCCCGACACCGATGCCGTCGATCTGGCACGGATTGGGCCGATCATCGAACATGACCCGCTGTTCCCGCAGCGCGTGAACGTCAATGTCGCCACGATCACCTCGCGCAGCGCCATCCGCCTGCGCGTGTGGGAGCGTGGGTCGGGCATCACGCTGGCCTGCGGCACGGGCGCATGCGCGACGGCGATTGGCGCGATGCGGCGTGGATTGGTGGATCGCCGCGTCGAAGTCACCCTGCCCGGTGGTCGCCTTATCATCGAATGGAATGCCGACGGGCGCATCATCATGACCGGCCCGGCCACCGAAGCCTTTCGCGGCAGTTTTGAGCTTTCCGATTTCCCTGCATGAGTGCGAAAGCCACCTCTGGCGTTGAGGTCGTCTCTTTGGGCTGCCGGATGAATCTGGCCGAGAGCGAGCGCATGCAGGCGATGCTGGCGCAGGAAGGTGATCTGGTGGTCATCAATTCCTGCGCGGTGACGGCAGAGGCTTTGCGACAGACGCGTCAGGCGATCCGCCGTGCGCGCCGCAATCGGCCCGATGCGCGGCTGTTGGTCACGGGATGCGCCGCCGAGATCGAACGCGAGGCCATCGCCGCCATGCCCGAGGTCGATGGATTGATCGCCAATGCGGAAAAGCTGGATGCGCGGGCGTGGAATGTGCCCGATCTGGCCCCTGTGGCGGCGCGGTCGGTGGGGCATACGCGGGCCTTTGTCGCGGTCCAGAACGGCTGCGATCACGCCTGCACCTTTTGCATCATCCCGCAGGGGCGCGGCCCTTCGCGTTCACGGCTGATGGCCGATGTGGTGGCCGAGGTTCGCGAACATGTCGCGGGCGGCGTGGGCGAGGTCGTGCTGACCGGAGTTGATCTTACCAGTTGGGGGCAGGATTTCGGGCTGCGGCTGGGCGCTTTGGTCGCGGCAATTTTGCATGATGTGCCGGAGCTTTCGCGCCTTCGCCTGTCTTCGGTCGATGGCGTGGAAATTGACGATGAACTCTTCGACCTGCTGGCGGGCGAGGCACGGCTGATGCCGCACCTTCACCTCTCGTTGCAGCATGGCGATGATCTGATCCTGAAACGTATGCGGCGCCGCCACAGCCGGGCCGATGCGGTGGATCTGGTTTCGCGCCTGAAATCCTTGCGCCCCGATATGGCCATCGGCGCCGATATCATCGCCGGCTTCCCGACCGAGGACGAGGCCGCCCATCAGGCCAACCTTTCGATCATTGCCGAACTTGCCATCGTTCACGGCCACATCTTTCCCTATTCCCCCCGCCCTGGCACGCCCGCTGCGCGTATGCCGCAGGTTGACCGACAGGTTGTGTTGGCCCGTGCCGCAGCTCTGCGCGAAGCCGTCGCGGCCCAGCGCAGCGCATGGCAGGAAAGCCTGATCGGACGCCCCCAGACCATCCTGGTCGAGCGCGATGGCACCGGTCATGCGGAAAATTTTGCGTCCATTGCGGCGCCCAAAGGCGCCCAACGCGGCGCCATCATCACCATCACACCCACACGTTTGCTTGAAGGAATGCTGGCATGAGTGCCGATAGCTGGTCTGACCGTCTGCTGGGCGGTTTTGCCAAAACGACCGACCGGTTGACGGGTAATCTTGCCGGATTGCTGGGCGGGGCCGCGCGCCTGACCGATGATCAGCTCGATGATCTGGAAGACGCGCTGATCCTGTCCGACCTGGGCCCGCGTGCGGCGGCGCGCATCCGCGAACGCCTTGCCTCGACCCGGTTTGAAAATGGCGTTGATGAAACCGCCATCCGTTCCGCCGTGGCCGAGGAAATCGCCGCGATCCTGCGCCCTGTGGCCAAGCCTTTGGACGTGACCGCATTCCCGCGCCCGCATGTCGTGCTGGTCATCGGCGTCAACGGCAGCGGCAAGACCACGACCATCGCCAAACTGGCCCATCTGTTTCAGGAACAGGATTATGCGGTCATGCTGGCGGCGGGCGACACGTTCCGCGCGGCGGCCATCGGCCAGCTTGGCGTCTGGGCCGACCGGATCGGCATCCCGATCATCAAGGGGCCGGAAGGCGGCGATCCGGCCAGCGTGGTGTTTGACGCGGTCAAGGCCGCGACCGACAAGGGCACGGACGCATTGATCGTGGACACCGCCGGGCGCTTGCAGAACAAGCGCGAGTTGATGGACGAATTGGCCAAGATCCGGCGCGTTCTGGGCCGATTGAACCCGGCCGCGCCGCATGATGTCGTGCTGGTGCTGGACGCCACCAATGGCCAGAACGCTTTGGCCCAGATTGAGGTTTTCCGCGAAGTGGCCGGCGTGACAGGGCTGGTGATGACCAAGCTGGACGGGACGGCGCGCGGCGGCGTTCTGGTCGCGGCGGCTGAACAATATGGCCTGCCCATTCACGCGATCGGCGTGGGCGAGACGATTGACGACCTGCGTCCGTTTGATCCTGATTTGGTAGCGCGTGTCATTGCCGGGGTTGCGGCATGAGCGCGACGAAGAAGAAATCTGGCTGGCTCAATATCGTCATCGATTACGGGCCGATGCTGGCCTTTTTCCTGGCCTATCGCGCATGGCGTCCGGCGGGCGGCGATGCGGGGATCGGTGATGTCGTGGCGATCACCAAGAGCACAGTCGTGTTTATCGCGGCAACGATTCTGGCGCTGATCGTGTCCAAATGGCGACTTGGGCGTATTGGGCCGATGCTTTGGCTTTCCTCTGGTCTTGTCGTGTTTTTTGGCGGGCTGACCATCCTGCTGCATGACGCGACATGGGTTCAGATCAAGCCAACGGCAATCTATCTGGCCAGCGGCCTTGCGTTGCTGATCGGGATGATGCGCGGCCATGCTTTGCTCAAAATCCTGCTCGAAGACGCCTTTGCGGGCCTGTCGGACGAAGGTTGGATGAAACTGTCGCGCAATTGGGGTTGGTTCTTCCTGTTCCTCGCGGTGCTGAATGAGGGGCTGCGCCATTTCTACAATCAGGCGAACCACAATTTCGACACTTGGCTCGCAATGAAGATTTGGCTGTTCATGCCGCTGTCCTTCCTTTTCACCTTTGCCCAGATGCCGATGTTGTTGAAGCATGGGTTGGGGGCAGAGGAAGGTTCAGAAGAAGATTGAAATGCGAGGGACTCGTCCCTCGCGCACCCATTACTGTCTGCCTTGCCGCTATGGGTTCGGCGTTTTGTGTCGGGCGCGGCGTTGAAATATGAAAGCCTGCGGCGCCCGTTCATAGCGCCGCAGGCTTTTTCATAAAAATGGCCTCAAAGCACAAAGCGTCAAGACCATCCCAAACCCTGTAATGGGGGTGCAGGGGGACAAGTCCCCCTGCAAAAATCAATCGCGAAGCGAAAAGATCAACCCTGCTGGTCCGCGCGCGAAGCGCCTTCGCCATCAAGGTTGGCTTCGACGAACGCCCAGTTCACATGGTCGAGCAGCGCATCGAGGTAGTTGGGACGCAGGTTGCGATAGTCGACGTAATAGGCGTGTTCCCAGACGTCGAGCGTGAAGAGCGGCTTCACGCCTTCATAGGCGACGGGGGTGTCGGCGTCGTGATAGCTCGTCACCTTCAGCTTGCCGTCTTCCAGCACCAGCCAGCCCCAGCCGCTGGCGAAGTGGCCGGCGCTCTCAGCCTTGATGGCCGCCTTGAACGCGTCCAGACCGCCCAGATCGGCTTCGATCTTGGCCAGCAGTTCGGCCGAAGGAGCGGTCTTTTCCGGCGACAGGCCAAGCCAGTAGAACGTGTGGTTCCAGATCTGGGCCGAAGCATTGAACAGCTTCTTGTTGCCCGCAGCCTTGGCGGCCGCGATCACTTCAAGCAGGCTCTTGCCTTCCAGATCGGTGCCCTTGATCTGGTCATTGGCCTGCGTGACATAGGCGTTGTGATGCTTGCCATGGTGATAATCAAAGGTTTCGGCCGAGAGGACCGAGCCAAAGGCGTCCTTGGCATAGGGCAGTTCGGGAAGAGTGAAGGCCATGACTTTCTCCTGTTTAATCGCGAATCCCCGGCCCCGGGGCTTGTGGCGTTATATGGGTATCAAAGCGCGTATCGGCCAGCGTTCAGAGAGAAAAAATCTGTAGGGCGGGAAAGCTTACCCTTCCCGCCCCGTGATTTAGATCTCAACCTGGCTGCCCAATTCGACCACGCGGTTCACGGGCAGGCGGAAGAATTCCATCGCGGACGCCGCGTTGCGCATCATCCATGCAAACAGCTTTTCACGCCAGATGGCCATGCCCGGCTTGGACGAAGCGATCAGCGTCTGGCGCGAGAGGAAGAAGCTGGTCTTCATCATGTCGATCGGTTCGCCGTCCAGCGTCACGCCTTTCAGCGCGGCAGGCACATCGGTGTCCTCAAGGAAACCGAACTTGATCACCATTTTGTAGAAACCCTGACCGAAGTTTTTAAGCTCGATCCGCTCGCCTTCCTCCAATACCGGCACATCCTGAATGGCGATGGTCAACACCACCACGCGTTCATGCAGAACCTTGTTATGCTTGATATTGTGCAGCAGCGCCGAAGGCACCCCGCCCCGCGTCGAGGACATGAAGATCGCTGTGCCCGCCACGCGCTGGGCGCTGGAATGGGCGCTCTTGGCGAAAACCTCGAACGGGATCGTACCTTCCGCCATGCTGGCCCGCATCAGCGCGCGGCCCTTGGACCAGGTGGTCAGCAGCGTAAAGATAGCCAATCCCATGGCCAGCGGCACCCAGCCGCCATCGGGGATCTTGGTCAGATTGGCCGCGAGATAACCGAAATCGAGCAGGGTAAAGATCACCAGCAGCGGGATCGCCAGCCATTTCGCCCATTTCCAGACGACGAACAACATCACCGCCAACAGGAAATTGTCGATCATCATCGCACCCGTCACCGCGATGCCATAGGCCGCCGTCAGGTTCGAGGATTCCTTGAACACAAACACCAACAGGATCACCGCGATCATCAGCGCCCAGTTGATGACCGGGATATAGATCTGTCCGGCATTCACACTGGTATATTTGATCGACATGCGCGGGATAAAGCCCAGCTGGATCGCCTGCTGCGTCACCGAAAAAGCGCCCGTAATCACCGCCTGCGACGCGATGATCGCGGCCAGACTGGCCAGGCCCAGTAAGGGCCATTGGAACCATTCAGGGGCGAGGAAATAGAAAGGGCTGGCCAAGGCCGGCTCACCAACGCGCACCAGCAGCGATGCCTGTCCCAGATAGTTCAGCACCAGCGAAGGCAGCACGATGGCCAGCCACGACAGGCGAATCGGCGGGCGGCCAAAATGGCCCATGTCGGCATAAAGCGCCTCGGCCCCCGTCACGGCCAGCACCGCCGAACCCATGGCCAGAAACCCGCGCATCGGATCGGCCACGAACATGGCGGCGGCGAAATGAGGCGAAAGCGCCGCAATCACGCCGGGATGCTCCAGAATGCTCATCACGCCCAAAACCGCGATCACCGCGAAATAAACCAGCATGACCGGGCCGAAAAAGGCTGCAACCTTGGCCGTGCCCCGGCTTTGAATCAGGAACAGGCCGATCAAAATCACGACCACCATCGGCACAACGGCGCCATGCATCCCCGGCTCGTATACGGCCAGACCTTCGATCGCGCCCATCACCGAAACAGCGGGCGTAATCATCGAATCGCCATAGAACAGCGCGGTCGCAAACACGCCCAGCAGGACAATGCCCGCCGACCAGCGCTTGCCCGAAATATGCTGGTTCACCAGCGCCAACAGGGCCAGTGAGCCGCCCTCACCCCGGTTGTCGGCGCGCATGATGATGGACACATATTTCAGCGTCACAATCACCATCATCGACCAGAACATCAGGCTGATGATGCCGTAAACATGCAATTGATCGAGCGGCAGCCGGTGATGGCCCGCAAACGTATCACGCATCGCATAGAGCGGGCTGGTGCCGATATCGCCGAACACAACGCCCATCGCGCCCAGCGCCAATTTGGGCAGGCTTCCATGCGTACCGTGATGTGAGGAAGAGTGTCCGCCTTGATCGACTTTATCGGTCGCGCCCGGCTGTGCCACTGGCTGCATCATGCATATGCCCCTGAGTCGCCGCGAAAAGCGGCAAGGCCCGGCGATTAGCAGCGCCGCATTGCCCCGGCAACAGCCGTTTGCAACGCTGACAGCTTCGCCAGACCTGCTTGTTCATCTTAACGCGGCGGGGCCGGCAAGGTTGCGCCCTGCCCTCCGGCATTTTCGGCCTCGGCGCGTTGACGCAACATCGCCATCAATTCATCCAGCCGCTTGAGCCGCATGGCAATGTCATCACGCCACGGCGCATCGGCGGGCGCCTTGGCCACCAGATCGGCCCACAGCGCGCGCGTTTCATCAAAACGCCCGGCCCGCGCCATGGCCAGACCAAGGAAGAAAGACGGCCCCGGTGATTTGGGATCGGCATTCTGCGCCATACGGAAAGCATAGAGCGCAGCAGGAGAGATGTTCCCTTCGGCATGGCTGACCAAAGCATTGGCGATGGCGAGCCAGGCGTCCCCATTCTTGGGATCAGCCTCCACCGCGCCGCGCAAAACCGTTGCCGCTTCGGCATATTGCCCATGCATGGCCAGAGCATCGCCCGGTACGATCCAGCGGTTTTTGGTGGGATCTTCGCCCGACAACTTCTGCCGTTCCTCGACCAGCGCCTTGCCATTGCTGGCAGCGGGATTGCCGGGCGCCTTCATGGCCGAGGGCATGCCCGGCTGACCCTGAAGCGCATAGCCGGCAAGGCCCACCATCAGGGCCGCGGCCACCGCCTCCCACCCCTCACGCTTGCCGCGCATCAGGAACATCAAGGCAGCCATGGTCACGATGACCATTGCAATCAGCACAATCCACGTCATGACTTGGCCTCCTGCCCGCCGATAAATCGTTTCCGCAACAAAAAGGCGGCCAGAGCGATCAACAACAAAGGCGCGGCGAACAGCGGCCAAGTCGCCGCGCTGACACGCGGTTCATAGCTGACGTAATCGCCGTATCGCTGGATCAACCAAGCGCGAATCGCCTCCGGGTCTTCGCCCGCGGCAATCCGTTCACGCACCTGCGAACGCATGTCGCCCGCGATCGAGGCGTCCGAATCGGCAATCGACTGGCTTTGACACACCAGACAGCGCAGCGTTTCCATCAACGCCTTCGCCTTGGCCTCCTGCGCCGGGTCGGGCAATTGGCGATAGGCCCAAGGTGCGGGCGGCATCGTGTCATCGGCCCAAACCGGCGCGGCAATCATCAACACGATGGCGGCTAAAAGCGCGCGAATCATCATTCGGCCTCCTTGAGCAGGCGAAGGATGTCGGGGATCTGTTCCGGGCGAATGTCGCCGATATGCTGATAACGGATCACGCCCTTGCCATCGATGACAAAGGTTTCGGGAACGCCGCTCGACCCGATGGCCAGTTGCACCGCCGAAACATCATCCGCGCCAATCCGCGCATAGGGATTGCCATATTGGCCGAGGAAAGCGGCAAGGTCTTCCTTGTGGTCACGAATGGCGATGGAATTGATCGTCGCCCCCTGACGGCGCAATTCCTCCAGCACCGGTGCTTCGGCGCGGCAGGGAATGCACCAGCTGGCAAAGATATTGAGCAATTGCGGCTTGCCGGTCTTGAAATCGGCGTTGCTCAACCCCGGTTTGCCATCGGCGGCGGGGCGCAGGGTAAAGGTCGGCAAGGGCTTGCCCACCATCTGGCTGGCAATATCGGTGTTCTTGGGCTTGACCAGCCCGACCACCACCAGCGCCACGAAAGCCACAAACAGGATCAGCGGCAACCACAAGGCCCAGCGGGGCGCCTTGGCCGGGGTCTTGTCGCTCATGCCACGTCTCCCTTGTTCAGCGCGGCCACTTCATCGCGGCGATAGTCGCCCTTGCGACGCGCCACCCGGCGCTTCAAATCCTGCGCCACGCGGCTGAGCAAAGCCAGACCGCCGCCCAGCGCCACCAGCAAGCCACCAATCCAGATCAGCGGCACATAGGGTTTCCACCATAGGCGCAACTGCCAACGGCTCTCACCCTTGTCCGAGGTCGTTTCCTCGCCCAGCACGGTGTAGAGCTGACCATTCCAGCGCCCTTTGAGCGCAGACACCGCATTGGTCTGAAGCGGCGCCCAAAAAGTGCGCGACTGCGGACGCAACGTCACCTCGGCCCCGCCGTCATAGCGGGCTTTCAAGACGCCCTCCATCGCGGTCCAGTTTGGCCCAGCGATCGGCGCCACTTCGGCCAGACGGATGCTCCACGGCCCGACCTGCGTCACCTCGCCCACTTTGGCGGCGACCAGACGCTCGACCGTAAAGGCGCTGTCGCTGGCCATGCCGAACAGGGCCACGCCGATGCCGGCATGGGCGATCACCATGCCCCACAGGCTGAGTGGGGCGCGGGCCAGCGAACGACCGCGCAGCGGCAGGAAACTGGCCACCACCAGCGCCGGACCAAGCGCAAGGCCGAGCAGCGGCAGCACATGGCGCACGCCTTCGGCAAAGGCCCAGACGCCCGCAACAACCGCCACCACCAGCGGCAAAGCCAATACCTTGTTCACACGCGAAAACTTGTCCCGCCGCCAACGCAGCATCGGCCCGACCAACAGCACGATGAACATCGGCACCGCAAACATCGCCGAAACCGGCGTGAAATAGGGCGGGCCGACCGACACCTTGGTCCCCATCGCCTCGGTAAACAGCGGATAGAGCGTGCCGATCAGCGTGATGCCAAGGATCGAGGAGAGCATGACATTGTTGAACACCAGCGCGCCCTCGCGGCTGGTGATGGCGAAACGCTCGCCCTCGGTCACAGTGGCCGCGCGCAGGGCAAAGAGCAGCAAGGCCCCGCCGATATAGATCGCCAGCAGCGCCAGAATGAACCCGCCCCGGCGCGGATCAACCGCAAAAGCATGGACCGAGGTCAGGATGCCCGAACGCACAAGGAACGTGCCCACCATCGACATGGAAAAGGCCACCACGCCCAGCATCACCGTCCAAGCCCGCAGAGCGTTGCGCGCCGCCAAAACGCTGGCGCTATGCAGCAACGCGGTCGCGGCCAACCAAGGCATCAGCGAGGCATTCTCGACCGGATCCCAGAACCACCAGCCGCCCCAGCCCAGCACGTAATAGGCCCAATAGCTGCCCGCCGTGATGCCCACGGTCAGGAAAATCCACGCGCCCAGCACCCATGGCCGCATCGCGCGGGCGAAATCAGGCCCGACCTGACGCGTGATCAGCGCACCGATGGCAAAGGAAAACGCGATCGAAAGACCGACATAGCCCAGATAGAGCGTAGGCGGATGAAACGCGAGGCCCGGATCCTGAAGCAGCGGGTTCAAACCATTGCCGTCCTCCGGCGCCGGATAGAGCCGCGCAAAGGGGTTGGAGGCGAACAGCAGGAAGGCATAGAAGCCGAGGCTGACGAACGCTTGCCCTGCCAGCGTCGCCATCATCGTGGGTTCGGGCAACCGGCGCTCAACGGCGGCGACAAACGCCCCGCCCAGCCCCATTACCGTCACCCAGAGCAGCATCGACCCTTCATGATTGCCCCAAGTCCCCGCGATCTTATAGATCAAGGGCTTGGCCGAATGGCTGTTTTCCGCCACCAGTTTGACCGACAGATCGGTTTCAACAAACAGCCAGATCAGGATGCCCAGAGCAGCCGCCGCCAAAACGCCCTGCACCATGGCCACCGGGCGCACGATGCCCGCCATCCCCTTGCCATTGGCCGTCAGCGACAACCCGCCCGCCAGCAATTGCAGACCGGCCAGCGCCGCCGCCAGCCACAACAGGCCCAAACCGATTTCAGGAAGCACAGGGGATGTCCTTACTTGGTGTTCTCTATGGCCTTGCGGGCCTGTTGCATGTCTTTCATCTCGCGCGGCACGTATTTTTCATCATGCTTGGCCAGAAGATTGTCGGCGACAAAAATGCCATCGCGGCCCAGCTTGCCCTCGGCCACAACGCCGCTGCCCTCGACGAACAGCGCGGGGCGGATACCGGCGAAGCGGACCGGAATGCGGGCCTTGCCATCGGTGACGATGAAATTGACGGTGATGCCATCGGCGGCATTCTTCATGCTGCCCCGTTCGACCATGCCGCCAAGGCGCACGGCGCGATCGGCCTCGGGCGGATTGGCAGCCATGTCGGCGGGAACATAGAAATAGCTGGCCTGGCTGCGCAGCGCCCATGTCGCCAGCAAACCGGCACCAATCAACGCCACCAGCGCAATGGCCAACAATACCAGTCTTTGATGTTTGGCCCGAACCGCCATTTAACCCTCTCGTACTTTATCACGGCGCGCTTCGGCCCGGCGCATGGCCAGCCAGCTCCACCCCGCAAGAGCCAATGTCGCGCCGCCGCCTAGAACATAGGCGGCGATAACAAATTGCCATTGGTCAAATGTCTCGGTCATTACCAGGCCTCCTCAGTCGCGGGAGCCTGCGCCCGCATAGCCTTGCGGCGCAAACGCGCTTCGGCCTGTTCATTGGCCAGAATGGTGCGCATCCGCGCCATGACGATCCCGCCAAAGACCAGCGAGAAACCCACCGTGGCAATCAGCAAGGGCACGAGAAAATCCGCCGCCATGGCCGATTTGCCCATCGAGATGCTGGGCGGTTGATGAAGGCTGTTCCACCATGTCACCGAATAATGGATCACGGGGATGTTAACCGCCCCCACAAGGCCAAAAATGGCAGTGATGCGACCCTGTCCCTGTCCGGCCTGCTGACTGCCCCGCGCGGCGGCGTCGAGAGCCATATAGCCGCAATAGAGGAACAACAGCACCAGCATCGAGGTCAGTCGACCATCCCACACCCACCACGTGCCCCAAGCCGGGCGGCCCCAGATCGAACCCGTCATCAGGCAAACCGCCGTAAACACCGCACCCGGCAACGCGACGGCGCGCGCGGCGATCCCTGCCAAGGGGTGACGCCAAACGATTTCAGTAAAACTGGCGATGGCAATCGCGCTCCACCCACCCATGCCAAGCCAGGCGGTTGGCACATGCAGGTAGATGATTCGCACCGTATCGCCCTGAAGCGCATCGGCAGGACCAATGAACACACCCCAAACCAGCGCCCAAGTGGCCAAAGCCAACCCCAGCAGCAGACAGAGCGGCGTGGCCCAGCGGGCGATACGCAGGAAACGGGCGGGATTGGCAAAACCGTGCATGACCGATCAATAACCGCAAAAGCGCCGACCCTTTCGGCGTACGCACATGCTTTGGCAGGCCGCATCGGTTGCGGCAAGGGGGCCATAAGCCCTGTACCACCGTTTTTGCGCGTAGTAGCGCGTCAACCAAGTGGTTTGCGGGCAATAAAAAAGCGGCCCGCCGGGGCCGCTGTCTCATGTGAAAAAATGGGGCGATTAAAGGGGTTCGAACCCTCGACCTCCGGTACCACAAACCGGCGCTCTAACCAACTGAGCTATAATCGCCACACCATTTTTGCGGGGCTTTTCAAACCGCGCCGCCGCTGTCGGGAGCGGCCCTTTGCACCAGCTTGGCGAAGATGAAAAGTGTTTTTTTCATTTTCCGCCAATTTTTTTGCTCACCCTTGGGTGGGCAAGGACGCAGCGGACCGGTGCAGGTCCGCCACGCCCCGAAACGCTTACTTCTTGGTGAGCGAAAGGCCACCAAAGCGCTTGTTGAACTGTGCAACGCGGCCGCCCTGATCCAGCAGACGGGCGTTACCGCCGGTCCATGCCGGGTGCGAGGTCGGGTCGATGTCCAGAGCCAGCGTATCGCCTTCCTTGCCCCAGGTCGAGCGGGTCTGGAAGGTCGTGCCGTCGGTCATCTGCACAGTGATGAAGTGGTAATCGGGATGGATGTTAGCCTTGGCCATGGCATTCACTTTCGCAAAAATCGACCGGTTCCGACCGGCCTGAATGAGAAGCGGCGCGCATAGACGCACGCCGCCCGCTTGTCCAGTTGAATCAATCCTTGGGCGGATCGGCGATCATCGCGGTGAAATTCACCTCGCAAGTCACCTTGCCCTCGATCTCGGCCTTGCCCCAGAATTTGCACACGCGGGCGCGCTTCTGGATAAAGCCGACCTTGAGGTCCAGCAGCACGCCCGGTTCAACGGGCGCGCGGAACTTGGCTTCCTCGATGCTCATGAAATAGACCAGCTTGTTGCTGCCGGCCAGTTCCAGAGTTTCGATGGCAAGAATGGCAGCCGCCTGTGCCAGCGCTTCGATCTGAAGCACGCCGGGCATGATCGGACGGCCGGGGAAATGCCCCTGAAAGAACGCCTCGTTGAACGAGACGGCCTTCACCGCGTGGATGTCCTCGCCAATGTTCAGCGCGGCAACCCGGTCCACCAAAAGCAAGGGGTAACGATGAGGCAGCGCCGCCAGAACCTTGCGAATGTCATATGTCAGCGGAGCCGCGGCTGCGGCAGTATCGTCGCTCATCTTATCCCCCACGCCTTCTCTTAGCGGCTCTCGGTCGCGGGAGCCTGCTGCTGCTGGGCGGCAGCTTCACGGGCTTCACGCGGCTGCCAGCCAGCGGGCGGAACGATCTGAACCGACGGCAGGGCCGTGTTCAGTTCGGTCAGGATCTGCTGGTTCAGGTTATAGGCGTTGGTCGCAGCCAGAATAGCTTCCGGGTTGAGCAGCAGCGTGACGCCGGCCTTGCTCATCGCGCTCTGTACGGCGGCGGCGCGCTTTTCCATGATCTGTTCCAGAACATAGGCGTCCGACAGACGAACCGGCTCAACGATCTTTTCGATCTCGGCCTTGCCCGCTTCCTGGATCTGCTGAACCTGCTGCTGAGCGGCAGCGGCCAGAGCGTTCACGTTGGCGCCCGGCGCCGCACGATCCTTCTGGAACTTGTCCACGATCGGCTTGATCTGGGCGTTAAGCGCAGCTTCCTTCGCCTTGGCGGCGTCAAGCTGCGGCTTGTAGGTCACTTCGCGGTCGGCCTGGGCCTTTTTGAAAGCCAGCGAATTGGCGACGACGGCATCCAGATTGGCAACGGCAATACCGTTGACACCAGCGGCCGCCGGGGCAGCAGCGGGAGCTGCGGCAGGCTTGGCAGCCGGAGCGGCCAGAGCGGCCTGCGATGCACCAGCCAGCGCGGCCAGGGCGATAATCTTGATAAAGGTTTTCATCAGAACTGGGTTCCCACGTTGAATTGGAAGGTCTTGATATCGTCGCCTTCTTGGTACAGCAGCGCCTTGGCGATATCGATGCGGAACGGCCCGAACGGAGAGTTCCAGTTAAAGCCAACACCAACCGCAATGCGCGGACGGGGCGAATCGCCGTAATAGAATTCCTTGAACGCGCTGACGTTCGAACCGATCTTGGTGTTCGCGACCCCGGTCGCCGTATTTGTGGCATTGGTGGTGGTCACCACCGTGCCATCCGCATTGGTCTGATAATACAGCGGATTGCCGCTCGTATCGCGGGTCGGAAGGAAAATCGAGCAACCGACATAGCCGCAAATGGCCGTCGAATCCTGCAGCGTCGGCTTCTTCACGCCCCACACCGCGCCGGCATCAAGGAAGATCGAGGGACGAATGCCCATTTCCTTGGCACCCGAACCCAGCGGAATTTCGACCTCTGCGCGGAACTGGTAATAATATTTGCCGCCCACGGCGTCCTGTGACCACGAATTCCTGTCCGTGGTCAGGACATAGGCCCCCGTGCTGTCCGTGATGTAGGGCTTGCGCACAACGCGCGGGCCGATACCGCGGATGTCAAAGCCGCGCATCTGGGGTTCGCCAAGGAAGAAGCGGTCCGTCAGATAGACGTCATCCGAACCATCCACATTGCGGCTGCTCAGCGCCTTGATCGCCCCGGCCTCACCCTTCATCGAGAAGATGAAGCCCTTGCCCAGCGGGTAGAACTGCGAGGCATTTGCGCGGATACGGGCATAACGAACGTCACCGCCAAGACCGGCGAAATCGACGCCCAGCGAGCCCGAACGGCCACGCGTCGGACGCATGCGATTGTCCAGATTGTCATAAATCAGCGACGCACCGACGATCGAGGACAAACGCTTGCCTTCCGCGTCGCAAAGATAGCGACCCGCCAGCAGCGGACTACAGGTCAGCTTGCCTGTCGCATCCTGTGCATAATAGGTCGATTGGGCCAACGAAACATTATCGTAGTTGAGCGTATAGCGGCCAACCAGCGATACAAATTCGGTCACCGCAAAACCAAGGCGCGCCTGAAAACCGATGGTTGAATTGCTGTAGGTCGTGGCCGTGTTCGAGCTGTAATAATTGTAGTTATTATAGTCGCGACGATAAATATCGAGACCCATCGAAACGTTCTTGTCGAACACATAAGGCTCGGTGAACGAGAGCACGATGCTCTTCGAATAACGCGAGACCGAACCCGACAGGCCGATCGTCTGACCACGTCCACGGAAATTGTTCTGCTTGATCGACGCCTGGAAGATGAAGCTTTCAAGGCTCGAATAGCCGGCAGAAAGTTGCAATTCGCCGGTCGGCTTTTCTTCGACGTTGGCCTCAAGGATGATGCGGTCGCGCGCCGATCCATTGACCTGCTTGACCTCAAACTTTTCCTGGAAATAGCCAAGGCTCTTGATGCGGTTGGTCGAACGCTTCACCTGCACCGAGTTGAACGCGTCACCTTCGGCCAGACGGAATTCGCGGCGCACCACCTTGTCCTGCGTCAGCGTATTGCCGTTCACGTCGATCCGCTCGACATAAACGCGCGGCGCTTCCTGAAGGTTGAAAGTGACGCCCATTTCCAGATTCTTGGCGTCGCGCTGATAATCGGGGCGCGCGTCGGCAAAGGCATAGCCGAACACGCCAACCGTCTCGTTCATCTTGTCGATCGTGTCTTCGACCAGCTTGGCGTTGTACCACTGGCCCTTCTTCATCGGCAATTGCTTGGCCAATTGGGCGCCGTCAAAGTCACGAAGCTGGCTCTCGACCTTCACGTCGCCGAACTTATAGCGCTGCCCTTCTTCGACCACATAGGTGATGATGAAGTCGCGCTTGTTCGGCGTCAGTTCGGCCACCGCCGAAACCACGCGGAAATCGGCATAGCCTTGCGTCAGATAGAACTGGCGCAACTTCTGCTGGTCATAGGCCAGCTTGTCCGGGTCATAGGACGTGTTCGAACGGAAGATGTGCAGCGGGCGCGCGGTTTTGGTGATCATCGCGGCCTCAATTTCCTTGAGGCTGAAATGTTCATTGCCAATCACGTTGATCTGCCGAACCTTCGACTTGGGGCCTTCGTTGATTTCAAAGACGATATCGACGCGGTTCTGGTCCAGACGCACCATCTTGGGCTCTACCGTCGCGGCAAAACGGCCCTGACGCTTGTAAAGCTCGATGATGCGCGACACGTCCGCGCGGACCTTCGACCGGGTAAAGATCTGGCGCGGGGCCAGCTTGATTTCCGGGTTGATCTTGTCTTCCTTGAGATGCTTGTTGCCCTCAAGAACGATGCGGTTGATGACCGGGTTTTCCTTAACCGTAATCACCACACGGCCGCCATCATTGCGCACCGAAACGTCGGCAAACAGTTCGGTCGCGTAAAGATCCTTCAACGCCTGGTCAGCGGCGGCCTCGCTATAGGGCTGACCGGGGCGAAGCTGGATATAGGACAGCACCGTATCGGGCTCGAGACGTTGGGCGCCTTCGACCGTCAAGGACAAGATCGGCTCGGCAGGCGCCGTCGCAACGGGCTGCGCGGCGATGGTCGGCTTGGCCGGAGCGGCTGCCGTGGCCGCCACCGCGGGCTTTTCCGAAGCCTTTGCCGCCGTTGCCTTTGGCGCCGGACGTTCGGCCGCGCTCACCACCTGGGGAACGCCCGCCAAAATCGTCGTGCCCAACAGCGCCATGCCGATCTGGCCCAGGCGCGTCGCTTTGATTGCGGCACTATCCGTATTTGCCTGCCCGAAAGCCATATTCCGATCCATCTTCGACACGGTACTTCCCATCCTTAGCAACCGTCGGTCACCCGATCGGCAATGCGCCCCCGACAATTGGCCCCTTTCGGCGGCCAGTTGCGCGGTCCCCGTGTTTGCCTGTTTCGTCTTTTCCGGGCGACCGGACGAAACAGCACTCCATCTTGCGCGTCATGCGCCCTCTGCCCGATGCTGGCACAGCTTTCAAGGCATCTTGCGCCAGAGCGACAAGCGACCTGTTCAAGCCCGGCCGTTTTTAAAGGCCAAACAAATCCGTCGGCATCAGATCGTTGATCGTGACAAACACCATCAACGCCAACACGAAAGCAATCCCGGTGCGAAAAGCCCACTCCTGGCTCTTGGCATCCAATGGTTTGCGCCGCACTGCTTCGGCCACATAAAATGCTAAATGTCCACCATCCAGCGCCGGGATTGGCAGCAAATTGATGAATGCCAAATTAATTGAAATGAAAGCCGCGAAATAGACGAATTCCTGCCAGCCCAACGCCAGACGCTGGCCAGAGAATTTCGCGATCTTGACCGGCCCGCCCAGCTCCTTGATGCTGCGCTGACCAAACAGGATCTGGCGGATTCCGGTGACCATCGAACCCATGACGCCGATGGTCTGATCCCCGGCCATGGTCAACGATTCCACCGGCCCCAAACGGACCCGCTCCAGATTGCCGCCCTGTACACCCAACATGCCAACCCGGCTTTCATTGCCGAATTCATCATGCTGCACCGCACTGGGGATGGTCATGTTGAACGTCAGGCGCGCAGCCCCACGCTCAACCACAATCGCCGTCTGTTCGCCCGGAAAGGGCGCAATCAGCGGACGAATGTCTGAAAAGCTGTCAACCTTGGTGCCACCGATCGAAAGGATCCGGTCGCCCGTCTGCATGCCCACCTGTTGCGCCGCCGAATTTTGCGCGAATGCCGCCACCACCGGCGGGGCATAAATCCGGCCATAGGTGACGTTAAAGGCTGCAAAAATCAGCACCGCCACGATCAGATTCGTCGCAGGTCCGGCCAGAACGATCAGGAACCGCTGCCACAAAGGCTTGAAATGGAACCAGCCCTCGCGCTCCTTGATGTCCAGCGGGATCTTGTCCACCCCCGCCGAGGCCGGGTTCATATCCCCCGCAAACTGAACATAGCCGCCCAGCGGCAGCATCGAGATCTTCCACCGCGTCCCGCGCCGGTCGGTCCACCCCGCAATCTCGCGCCCGAAACCAATCGAAAAAGCCACCGCCTGAACACCGCACCAGCGGCCCACCAGATAGTGCCCCAATTCATGCACCATCACCAAAGGCCCCAGCAAAAGGCCAAAGGCGATGATGGTCATCAAGATCGACGGTTGCGCCATGATTCAGGCGATCTCCAGCAAGGCTGCGGCGTGGCGGCGGGCCTGCGCGTCAACCTCATGCACATCCTCAATAGCAGCCGGCGGCGGCGGCGCATAGGCGCTCAACACATCCTCGACCATTGTGGGAATGCGGGTAAAGCCGATGCGCCCGTTCAGGAAAGCATCGACGGCAATTTCATTCGCCGCATTCAGGACCGCAGGGATGCCCCCGCCCGCATGGGCCGCCTGCCGCGCCAGACGGGTCGCGGGAAAACGGGTTTCATCGGGCGCGCGGAACGTCAATTCCCCAATCGCGGCCAGATCGAGCTTATCCGACAACGGCGTTTCCATCCGCTCAGGCCAGGCAAGGCACGAGGCGATGGGCACGCGCATATCGGACGGCCCCAATTGCGCCAGCGTAGAACCATCGTGATATTCCACCATCGAATGGATAATCGATTGAGGATGCACGATGATGCGCAGCCGATCCAGCCCGACCGGGAACAAGTGATAGGCCTCGATGAATTCGAGCCCCTTGTTCATCATGCTGGCCGAATCGACGCTGATCTTGGCACCCATGCTCCAGTTGGGATGCTTGATCGCCTGCGCCGGGGTCGCGGTGTGCAACTGCTCCAGCGTCCAGTCGCGGAACGGACCGCCGCTGGCCGTCAACGTGATCCAGCGGACGTGATCGACCTTGTTCCCCGACAAGCATTGGAAAATGGCGTTATGCTCGGAATCAACCGGCAACAGCGTGGTGCCATGGCGCTTGACCGCCGCCAGCATCACTTCGCCCGCCGATACCAGCGCTTCCTTGTTGGCCAGCGCGACCGTCCGCCCCTGTTCAATCGCCGCCATCGTCGGGGCAAGGCCCGCACAACCGACGATCGAGGCCATCACGATATCGGCCGGACGCCGCGCCGCATCGACCAGAGCATCCGACCCGGCCGCCGCTTCAATACCCGATCCGGCCAAAGCCTCACGCAACGCAGGCAAAGCGGCCCCATCGGCGCATACCGCCACTTCGGCCTCAAACTCACGCGCCAATGCGGCCAAAGCCTGCGCATTGCCATTGGCGGTCAGCGCAACAACGCGCCAGTCACCGCGATTGCGGCGGATCAGATCCAGCGTGGAGGCGCCGATTGACCCCGTAGCGCCTAAAACGGAAATGGATCGCACTTAGAATCTTCCTACTGCGCCGATAACACCGGCAACGAACAGCACGGCGAGCAAACCGTCAACCCTGTCGAACAAACCGCCATGGCCCGGAATGAGATGGCCGGAATCCTTGACCCCTGCACGACGCTTCATCCAGCTTTCGAAAAAATCGCCGGTCTGGGCGATGATGGCGATGCAGGTGCCCATCGCCAAGGCTTGAGGAATAGTCGCCAATGGCGTCGGCCAACCGCCCAAAACACCAGCAGCCACGGAGGCCCCAAAAATACCCCCGCCAAGACCCGACCAAGTTTTACTTGGGCTAATCCTTGGAGCAATTTTCGGGCCACCAAACGTCCGCCCTGTGAAATAGGCTCCGATGTCCGTGAAGATGACCGATGCTACCACCATCAGCACCAGCAACAGCGCCTCTGCCCGCAATGTTATCAACATTTCACAGGCGAACCCGACGTAAGCCACCCCCGCCACCAGCCACAGCGCCCTGCCCCACCAGCTCGCCGCAATCGCTCGCGAAAGCTTGCTCCACTCCCACAAGACGCCCGTGGCGACCAGCAGCACGAAGACCATCCATGGCAAACCACCCAACCACAGGGCCAAACCCGCCACCGCCACCATCACGATGGCCGACAGCGTGCGCACCTTAAGGTCAGAGTTCTTTTTGGGCGCAACGGCCCCCTCGCCCGTCACATCAGGCGTTTCAACGGCCGCCAAAACGACGCTCCCGCTGGCCAAAGGCGCCAAGGGCATGGGCCAAATGGTCGGGCGTAAAATCGGGCCACAACACATCGGTGAACCACATTTCGGCATAGGCCGCCTGCCACAACAGGAAGTTCGACAGGCGCACCTCGCCGCTGGTGCGCACCACCAGATCGAGCGGCGGCAGACAGGCGGTGTCGAGTTCGGCCTCAATCGCTTCGGGCGTCACTTCGCCCTTGGCGGCGGCGGCGGCGGCGGCGCGGGCAATCTCTTGCTGGCTGCCGTAATTCAAAGCAATCGCCAGTGTCAGTTCACGATTGCCCGCCGTGCGCGCCATCGCGCCTTCGAGCAATTCGACAATATCAGGCGACAAAGCCTTGTAATCACCGATGATCTTGAGCCGAACGCCATTCCCGGCAATCTCATCCAGATCGCTGATGATGAAGCGCTTGAGCAGCCCCATCAAATCCGACACTTCCTGCTCCGGCCGACGCCAATTTTCGGACGAAAAGGCGTAAAGCGTCACCGCCTCCAGCCCCATGCCGCGCACACCGCGGATCAGGCGGCGCACCGCCTCAACCCCGCGCTGGTGGCCCAGCACGCGCGGCAAATGCCGCTTCTTTGCCCAGCGGCCATTGCCATCCATGATGATGGCCACATGGCGGACGCCGTGATCGGCGCCCCCATTGGCAGGCCCGGAAGCCGGAAGCAGCGCAGCGGTCACTTGCCCAGGATTTCCTTTTCCTTGGCCGCCGCAGCTTCATCAGCCGACTTGATCGCCTCATCGGTCAGCTTCTGCACTTCGGTTTCAGCGCGCTTGCGCTCGTCTTCCGAAATCAGCTTCTTGTTCTCGTCAGCTTTCAGCGCTTCCATGCCGTCACGACGCACGTTGCGGATGGCGATACGCGCGCCTTCGGCATATTTGCTGGCCAGTTTCGCCAGTTCCTTGCGGCGTTCCTCGGTCAGGTCGGGGATCGGCAGACGGATCGTGTTGCCATCGGTGATCGGGTTCAGCCCAAGTCCGGCCGAACGGATCGCCTTTTCCACCGGGGTCACGCTGGAACGGTCCCACACGGTGACGGTCAACATGCGCGATTCGGGCGCGGCCACCGTGGCGCAGGCGTTGAGCGGCATGTGGCTGCCATAGATTTCCACCGTGATGGGATCGAGCAGCGCGGTGTTGGCGCGGCCCGTGCGCAGACCCGACAGGTCGCCCTTCAGCGATTCCACCGCGCCCTTCATCCGGCGCTCAAGATCAGCCTTGTCATATTTGGGAGCAGCCATTGGTATTCTCCTGAATTACTGCACAATCGTCTGGGTGCCCTCACCCATCAACACGCGGGCCAGATTGCCACGCTCGCGGATCGAGAAGACGACGATCGGGATCTTGTTGTCACGACACAGGGCCACTGCACTGGCATCCATTACCTTGAGGTTATCGGCCAGAACAGTGTCATAATCTATGGTATCATAACGCTTTGCCGCAGGATCATGCTTGGGATCGGCATTATAGACGCCGTCCACGCTGGTCCCTTTAAGCAGAGCATCGCACCGCATTTCCGCCGCGCGCAAAGCAGCGCCGGAATCGGTGGTGAAATAAGGCGCACCAACACCGGCGGCAAAGATCACCACGCGGCCTTTTTCAAGGTGACGCTCGGCGCGGCGACGGATGACGGGTTCGCAAACCTTGTCCATTTCGATGGCCGATTGAACGCGCGTCGGCACGCCCAGTTGTTCGAGCGCATTCTGCATCGCCAAGGCGTTCATCACCGTGGCCAGCATGCCCATATAATCGGCCTGCGCCCGGTCCATACCCTTGGCCGCGCCGGCCATGCCGCGGAAGATATTGCCCCCGCCGATGACCAAACAGATCTCAAGCCCGCTTTCCTTGGCGGCCTTCACCTCGGCGGCCATTTCGGCCACAAATTCGGGATCGATGCCGAAAGGCTGGCTCCCCATCAACACTTCGCCCGAAAGTTTCAACAAAACGCGCTTGTATTGGGGTTGAGCCATGGTTCCGATCTATCCTTATGCTTCGCAAGCGCCCTTATACCGTGGCGTTGCCTGTGCCAAGGGCGCGCAAAAACTAATGCACACACGGATAGTAGAAACCCCGAAAATGACAAACAAAAAGGCCCGCCGTTTCCGGCGAGCCTTCCTGATTTCCTTGACGGAAAAGAAACTTACTTCAGGCCAGCGGCAGCAGCCACTTCGGCGGCGAAGTCGGTTTCTTCCTTTTCAATGCCTTCGCCCAGCTGGAAGCGGACATAGTCCACCAGCTTGATCGTGGCGCCAGCGGCCTTGGCAGCAGCGGCAACAACGTCCGAAACCGGGGTCTTGCCGTCCATCACGAACAGCTGCGACAGAAGAGCGTTTTCCTTGGCATACTTGGCCACGGCGCCTTCAATCATCTTGGCCTGAACGGCTTCGGGCTTGCCCGATTCCGCAGCCTTTTCAGCAGCGATCTTGCGCTCGCGCTCGATCAGCGAAGCGTCGAGATCTTCAGCCGACAAGGCCAGCGGGAAAGCGGCGGCAATGTGCATGCCGATCTGCTTGCCCAGGGGTTCCAGAACGTCAGCCGGAGCGCTGCCTTCCAGAGCGACCAGCACGCCGATCTTGCCCAGGTTGGGGGCGGCAGCGTTGTGCATGTAGGCGACAACCACGCCTTCGCTGACCGAAACGGCCTTGATGCGACGGACCTGCTGGTTTTCACCGATCGTGGCAACGTTGCTGGTCAGCTTTTCGCCAACCGTGCCGCCGTCAGGGTACGCAGCAGCCTTGAGAGCTTCGACATCGGTGATGTCGCCGTTCAGGGCAGCTTCGGTCGTCTTGCGCACAAAGTCCTGGAACTGGTCGTTCTTGGCAACGAAGTCAGTTTCCGAGTTCACTTCAACCGCGATGCCCTTGGTGCCGGCAATGGCCAGACCCACGAGACCTTCAGCAGCGGTGCGGCTCGACTTCTTGGCGGCAGCAGCCAGACCCTTGGCGCGCAGCGCGTCAACGGCAGCTTCCATGTCGCCATTGGCTTCCTTGAGCGCCTTCTGGCAATCCATCATGCCAGCGCCAGTGCGTTCGCGCAGGTTCTTCACGTCGGCGGCAGTAAAGGCCATGTCCGATAGTCCTTAGACAAGAGTTTTATACAGATGCGCCGGGCCACATGGACCCGGCGCGTTCCAATTTTGTGACGGGGTCGTTTTGGCAACCCCGCTCCAAAGGCTGATTAGCCTTCGACCACTTCTTCAGCGACCGGCTCGGCCATGGCGCCGATGTCCGCGCCCGAAGCGACCACAGCAGCGCGGTTGCCCTTGGTGGCAGCAGCAGCAACAGCGTCGCAGTACAGGCGGATAGCGCGCGAGGCGTCATCGTTGGCGGGGATCGGGAAAGCAATGCCTTCGGGCGAAACGTTCGAGTCGAGGATCGCAACGACCGGGATACCCAGCACGTTGGCTTCCTTGATCGCCAGCTCTTCCTTGTTGGCGTCGATCACGAACATCACATCCGGAATGCCGCCCATGTCGCGGATACCGCCCAGCGACAGTTCCAGCTTGTCGCGTTCACGCGTCAGCTGCAGGATTTCCTTCTTGGTCAGGCCCGAAGTCGCGCTCGACAGGCGTTCTTCAAGGGTCTTGAGACGCTTGATCGACTGCGAGATCGTCTTCCAGTTGGTGAGCATGCCGCCCAGCCAGCGGTGGTTGACGAAGTGCTGACCAGCAGCACGAGCGGCTTCAGCGATGGGCTCCTGGGCCTGGCGCTTGGTGCCAACGAACAGAACCTTGCCGCCGGCCTGAACGGTGGCCGAGATGAATTCCAGAGCGCGGCTGAACAGCGGCACGGTCTGCGACAGGTCGAGAATGTGGATGCCGTTGCGCGCGCCGAAGATGTACGGCTTCATACGCGGGTTCCAACGGTGGGTCTGGTGGCCAAAGTGGGCACCGGCTTCGATAAGCTGCTGAATCGTGACGACAGGAGCCGCCATAGGTAATTCCCTTCCGGTTGTTCCTCTGAGGCGCTGGAACCGTGCGGCCAAGGTCGAAAGACCCGAAATCCCGCTGCGGCACCGGTGAAAGTGCGCCCCATGTGGGGTGGCCCAAGGTTGCGAAATCCGCAGGATAGCGAATCTCTTTGTTCTCGGGTGCCGCGCCCTTAGCGCCTGCGGCCCGAATAATCCAGACCCATTTTGGATGTCGGCGTGATGAAGGCACCGCAAGGAATCTTCAACTCACCGCAAAAAGCGCTTGACCGACGGGAACAATGGTGGAACAAAGTGCATACAGAACGGAACACGGAAAGGTCCGGATAGGAACCGTTCAAACTCTTAATGGTTATCCACATGTTGTACACAGGGTCATTCGCCGCATCAAGCCGCGCCTGACCGGATGGACAAAGGACTATACCGCGATGCTGACTCTTGTGATCAATGGCATGACCGGCCTTATTGCCGCCCTTGTTATCGTTTCGGTGATCCAGAGCGCTCGCGCTTTCATCCCTGCGTGGAAAAAACTGCATGCAGAGGTCAAGCGGCTTGAACAGGGAAGCATCATTCACGCCTCGCTGCGCGAGGTGACGGCGGCAGATTTGGATCGCCTGTCGGCACCGGCGCCGGCGTTTGCGGTACATATTGAAAGACCGGCGGTTAAGCCGGTCTCCCTTATTCCCCAGAATCGGCGCGCGCTTCGCTCACCCTTGCTCCACGCGGTCGCTTGACCCTTGCATACATGATCAACCCCACCGGGATCAGGATCAGATAGGCAACGCAAATCCCCACCAGCGTAAACCATGGCTCGCTGAGCAAAGCGGCAAAAACGATGCCGAACAAAGCCAGCAATTCCAAGCGAACCGAACGGCGCGGACGGATGGATTTCCAGCTGAGTGTCGGAATGGCCGAGATCAGCAGGAACGCATTGAACGCCAGCCAGACGCCGACGATGCGCGGATCGCGAAAGATCGGATTGCCCGAAACATCGCCACCGCTGGCAATCCAAAGATAGATCGGCAGGAAAGCCAGCCCGGCCCCAACAGGCGCGGGAACGCCGGTCAGGAAACCAGCCTGCTTACGCGGCTCATCGGGCATATCGATGCGGGCATTGAAACGGGCAAGGCGCAACGCCATGCAGATCGCAAAAGCCAGAGCCGCAAACCAGCCCAGACGCGGAACGTCCTTCAACGACCATAGGAACACGATCAGCGCAGGTGCGACACCAAAGGAAATGGCGTCGGCCAGACTGTCAAGTTCGGCACCAAAGCGGGATTGCGCCTTGAGCAAGCGGGCAATCCGGCCATCGATGCCATCAAGCACCCCGGCTAGAATGACCGCCAGCACCGACTTTTCCCAATCGCCTTGAATGGCAAAGCGGATGCCCGTCAGTCCGCAACACAGCGCAGCAGAAGTAATGGCATTGGGCGCCAAAGCCCTCAGCGTCAGCCCACCGGGCATACGCTTTTGCCAACGCGGTCCATCACTCACTGGCTTACGCCCTCGATCAGGCCGACCTCACCGATTTCGGCCAGAATGGTTTCACCGGCCACCGTGCGCTGACCCAGCAGCACCTTGGGTTCGGTCCCTTCGGGCAAATAGACGTCGACGCGGCTGCCGAAACGGATCAGGCCAACGCGTTGGCCTGCGCCGATAATATCACCCGGCTTGACGAAAGGCACGATGCGGCGTGCGACAAGGCCCGCGATCTGGGTAAAGCCGATCATCGCGCCATTGCCGCGATCAATCAGGATATGCTGGCGCTCGTTCTCTTCGCTGGCCTTGTCGAGGTCAGCGTTCAGGAACTTGCCGGGAATATAGATGACACGGGTCACGGTGCCGCTGATCGGTGCGCGATTGATGTGAACATCAAACACGCTCATGAAAATCGACACGCGCGTGACAAGGCCATCGCCAAGGCCCGGCGTACCGGTGCCATCTTCCATGGTCAGCTCACGAGGCGGCGCAACCTTTTGAATCAGCGTGATCAGGCCGTCAGCGGGCGCCACAACATAGCGGTCACCGCGCGGCGTCACGCGCAGGGGGTCGCGGAAAAACGCGCAAATCCCATAGGTTAAAATACCAAGCGGCCATGCCAACAAGCTCCACCCCATAAGCGCCGCCAAAAGGCAGGCAAGGGCAGAAACCGCAGCAAATTTGCGCGCTTCGGGGTGTACGGCGGGCCAATGCCATCCGGCAGTGCCACGCCCCTGGTTATCAAGAATTTCTCCGGGCATAGTCTCGTTCTCTAGGGCCTCGATTGGCCGCCTGCAAGCGCCGCCTGTCGCCTACCCCCAGATAGCTGTTGGCCAAGGCCGGTTTGCGACTTCTGCGGTCAGGCGTCTTCCTCAACAACCTCAACGATTTCGAAGACATAGCTCTTCCAACCGCGCATCTTTGCGCCTTCCGACGCGGCCGTCTTTAACCGCGTTGCGTCGGCCAGCGACCGCGTGTGGCCCCAGAACACCTCGGTCTTGCCATTGGCCAATTCGGCCACAATGCGCCAGTAATGGGTGAAACGGTCGCTGGTCGGACCGATCCGCTTGACATAGCCATCGGGCATGGTGGCGGTCAGATAACGCTTCTTCTTGGCCATGCCCGTGCGCCTAGCAGATCAATCAGTCTTCATCATCACCAATCCACAAATGGTGGCTGTCGATGCGCAAACGTGTGATCGCGGCATGGGCGTCGCCGCGCGCAATGCTTTCCGCGCGGGCCGCATCCTGACTTTGCCGCTCGGCCAAAAGCAGTTCGGACAGATCGAGCGCCCCGCCCTGAAACCCGCGGCGAACCTTGAGCAAGGCCGCATCCTGCGCCTTGCGGCTCGCGTCCGCCCGTTCCCATGCGTGCAGCGCAGCCTGCGCACCGGCCAGATCGGAATCGGCAGTTTCCTGCAAAGATCGGCGCACCGCCTGAAGATCAGCCCCGGCCGCCGCCGCATTCGCCCCCGCCTGATCGGCCAGAGCGCTGCGTCGCCCATTGCCAAAGGGCATGATGAAGATCAGCCCAGCCCCGCGTTCGATCCCGCCCTTGTCGGAAAATACGCGCACCCCCACCTGCGGATCGGCCAATTTATCCGCCCGCGCGCGCTCAGCGCTGGCGTCGGCCATATGCGCGGTTGCTTCTGCCGCCGCAATTTCGTGGCTGCGGGCAAAGACCAGATCGCGCAAATGGGTCAAGCCGCCTTCCGGCTCATGCGGCATCGGGATGATGGGCGGGTGTTCGGGCAGAGTCATGGCGGGAAATTGCGCCTGCAAACGGCTGCGCGCCACCTTTTCCCGTCCGCTCGAACGTTCCGCCGCCAGACGCGCCGCCTCCAGGGCAGCCAAAGTCTGATCCGCCTCCAGCACGGACGCATCGCGCAATTCCACGCGCCGTTTGACCGCCGACAGCAAGGATTGGTAATTGGTCACACTGTCCCGGTCGACCTGCGCCTCGCTGGCCGCCGACAACCACGCCCACCAATAGTCGGCCAGCATCAGCGCGGTTTGATGGCGCACATCCTCGGCGCGGTTCTTCTGCGCGGTCAGACCATATTGCCCGATTTCCCGGTCCAAACGCACCTTGCCGGGCCAGCGCACGCCTTTGGTCAGTTGCGCCTCAAACTCGTCAAAAACGCTTTCCTGAACAATCGATCGACGGTTGTACGAGGTCTGAAGGTTGTAGTCATAGGGACCACGTTCCAGCACATGCATTTCCGCCTCGGCGGCGCGGGTGCGTGCGTTCGCAGCCTCAACGCCGGGATGGCTGGCCAAGGCCTGCGCCACGGCGGCGGGATCCGGCAGTCCCGGTTCGGCCACCACCGCCGCCATCACCGGCAAAGGCATCAGGAACAGGGCGAGCGAAACAAACTTACGCATCGGCTTTCTCCGTGCGGGATTCGCCAAATCGTTCATACAGGATCGGCAACAGAACCAGCGTCAGCAGCGTCGAGGTGAACAGCCCCCCGATCACCACAATGGCCAGAGGCTTTTGAATTTCCGAACCCGGCCCGGTGGCAAACAACAAAGGCACAAGGCCAAAGGCGGCAATCGTGGCCGTCATCATCACCGGGCGCAGGCGGCGGCGCGCGCCCACCTGAACGGCCTGCGCCAGATCCATCCCGCCTTCACGCAATTGGCGGAAATAGCTGACCATCACCAAGCCGTTGAGCACGGCAATCCCCAGCAGCGCGATAAAGCCCACCGAGGCCGGAACCGAGAGATATTCCCCCGACGCCGCCAGCGACACCATGCCCCCCACCAGCGCAAAGGGAATATTGACCAGAATGAGCAGCGAGGCGCGCACCGAGGAAAGCGTGGCGTAGAGCACGACAAAGATCATCAGCAAAGCAATCGGCAGCACCACCGAGAGCCGGGCCGAAGCACGCTGCTGGTTCTCAAACTGACCGCCCCAGACGAGGCGGTAGCCCTGCGGCAATTTGACATTGGCATTGATGTCGGCCTTGGCCTGCTGAACATAGCCGACCAGATCGCGGCCGCTGACAAAGGCCTGAACCAGAGCAAAGCGTGAGCCGTTTTCATGCTCAACCTTGACCGGGCCTTCGGTGCGTTCGACCTTGGCCACATCGCTGGCGCGGACCAACTGGCCGGTCGGACTGCGATAGAGGCGGTCGGCAAAGCTGGCGGGATTGGCGCTTTCGCCCTCACCCCGGATCAGGATCGGCACGCGGCGCAAACCGTCGGCCACGACGCCCGAACGAACGCCCTCCAATTCCGAACGCATCGCATCCTGAAGCGTATCAAGAGGCATGCCAACCCGGCCCGCCGCGGTGCGGTCGATGTCGATCTGAAGGTAATCCACCTTGTCATTGGCCATGGTCAGCGCCTCGCTGGTGCCGGGAATCGCGCGCAGGCGGCGCTGAACCTCTTCGGCCAGACGACCCAGTTCGGCGCTGTCGGGACCAAAGATGCGGATCGCCAGATCGCCGCGCGCGCCGGTCAGCATTTCGGAAATGCGCATTTCAATCGGCTGGGTGAAACTGGTTTCCACACCGGGCAGATTGGACACGGCCTTGCGGATCTGATTGACCAGCCATTCCTTGTCCCCGACGCGCCATTCGCTGCGGGGCTTGAGGATGACGAAACTGTCGGTTTCATTCAGGCCCATCGGATCGAGCCCCAATTCGTCCGAACCCGTGCGCGAGATGACATTGGCCACTTCGGGCACCTGCGACATGATCGCCTTTTGCGCGGCCCGGTCGATCTCCATACTGTGCGGCAAGGAAATGGAGGGCAGCTTGGTCAACTGAACGATGCTTGACCCTTCATCCATCGTGGGCAGAAAGATCGTGCCCGTGACCGAATAGGCCCCCACGGCCACCACCAGCGACAGGCCCGCGGCCACGAAAACCGACTTGCGATGGGCAAAGGCCCAATCGAGCAAGCGGCCATAGCGCGGCGCCAATTGGCGCATCAGCCAAGGTTCGTGATGGGCGACATCATGCCCTTCGGTCTTTTTCAGGCCAAAGAAGGACAGGACCGGCACCAATGTCAGCGCCAGCAGCAAAGCCGAAAGCAACGCCAGCACGATGGTCAGCGCCACCGGGGCAAACAGTTTACCCTCCAACCCTTCAAGCGTGAGGAGAGGCAGGAACACCAGCGCGATAATGGCAAGGCCGCTGGCCACGGGCGTTGCAACCTCTGCCGAAGCGGCAAAAACATTATGCAGGCGTGAGGATGAAGCATGACGGGGATCGTTCAAACGCTCCACCACATTTTCCACCACCACGACCGCACCGTCGACCAGCATCCCCACCGCGATGGCAAGGCCGCCAAGGCTCATCAGATTGGCCGTCAACCCGACCGCGCGCATCGCGATAAAGGTCAGCAACACCGCCATCGGCAAGGCCAGCGCGACGATGACCGAGGCCCGCACATCGCCAAGAAACAGCAGCAGCAGCACGACCACCAACAGCGTCGCCTCAATCAAAGCCTCTTCGACCGTCCCGACGGCGCGCTCGATCAGATCCGAACGGTCGTAAAAAGTAACTACCTTCATGCCTTTGGGAAGGCTGGGTTTCAACTCCTCCAGACGCGCTTTGACGCCATCGACGATCTTGGCCGCGTCCACGCCGCGCAATCCGATCACGATGCCTTCGACCGCCTCGCCCCGCGCGCCCTGACTGACCGCGCCATAGCGGGTCAGCGCGCCGATGCGCACCCGCGCCACATCGCCAACGCGAACGACGCGCCCGGTCGCCGATTTGACCACCACCGCCGACAAATCCGCCACGTTGCGAATTGCGCCCGATGAACGCACGATCAACGCTTCCTCACCGGCCACAAGACGCCCGGCGCCATCGTTGCGGTTGGACGTGTTGATCGCCTCGGACAAGTCGCTCACCGTCAGGCCGGCCGCCGCCAAGGCCTGATTGTCGGGCACGACCTCATAGCTTTCGGCCAGACCGCCCAGCGAATTGACATCCGCCACCCCCGGCACCGTGCGCAGCGCGGGACGGATCACCCAATCGAGCGTGCGGCGCTTTTCCATCAGGTCCTGCGGCCCCTCGATGGTGAACATGAACATATCAGTCAAAGGCGTCGCAATCGGGGCCAGACCACCGCTGACGGTCGAGGGCAGATTGCCCATCACGCCCGTCAGGCGTTCGTTGACCTGATTGCGCGCCCAGTAGATGTCGGTGCTGTCGTCGAAATTGATCGTGACATCGGCAATCGCATATTTGGCCACAGAGCGTAGAACGGTCTGATGCGGAATGCCCAGCATTTCCATTTCGATGGGGGCGACGACGCGGCTTTCCACCTCTTCGGGCGTCATGCCGGGGGCCTTCAGAATCACCTTGACCTGTGTCGAGGAAATGTCGGGAAAGGCGTCAATCGGCAGGTTGAGAAAGGACCACACCCCGACCCCGGCCAACCCCAGAGCCAGCGCCAGAACGGCAAGCCGGGCGGCCAGCGCCCGTTCGACCAGTTTGCGCAACATGGCTCAGGCCCCTGTAAAAATGGCTTTGAGTTCGGCCACGCCTTTGGTGACCACCTGGGCATTGGCGTTCAGGCCGCCCCCGATCACCATGCGCCCGCCGCTCTCACCCGCGACCGTCACGGTCTGGCGGCGGAAATTCTTGCCCTCGCGGACAAAGACCACATCCTTGCCATCGATATTGGCCACGGCATTGCGAGGCACGCTGACACCCTTGGCCTTTTCGGCGGGGGCCTCGATAATCGCCGTCACACCCTTGCCGGGGATCAGGCCGGAATCGCCCGCCACACTGGCCCGCGCCACCAATGAACGCGATATCGGGTCGAGCGAGGCGCCGACCGAGAGCAATTTGCCCGTTACGCGCCGACCATCCTGTTCAACCGCCACCGGCATGCCGGGGTACAATTGGCCCGCCAGCCTTTGCGGCAATTGCAGGTCAAGGCGCAGGGCCGCAACATTTTCCACGACAAATGGCGCGCCCTCGGTGCTGACCGCGCCGCCGGTTTCCACGCCCACACTGGCCACGCGCCCCGCAATCGGCGAACGCAGCGTCACCGTGCCATCGCGCGAGGCCCCGCCCAGCGCCAGCAAGCGCCGATTTTCCGCCAGCGTCGCCTGAACTGCGCGCAGATTGGCAACCGCTTCCTCGGCGCGTGATGGGGCAATGACGCCTTCACGCGCCAGTTGGGTCAGGCGTTGCGCATTGGCCTGTGCCACGGGCAATTCGGCCTGAGAACGCGCCATGGCGCCGCTGTATTGCACCGATTCGGCGGCCTTGACGACGCCCAGCACCGCACCCTTTGCCACCTGCTGCCCCGGAATGACCAGCACCCGGACCGCCGTGCCGCCAAAGGGAGACGTTACCGCCACGCGCGCTTCGGGCGGCAGGGAAACCGTGCCCGGCACGCTGGCCAAGGGGATGGGCGCATCGCCGATCGCGGCCTCCACCACAATGCCCAACTGACCCACCTGCGCATCACTCAGCGCCACAAGGTCGCCCTTGGGAGAAGGCGCTTCGGGCGCGGCCTCCTCGCTCTGGCGCGAACAGGCGGTAAGCAGGGCGAGCGCGGCACAGGCCGCCAGCAGAGAGTTTTTGGGCATCATGGGCGTCGCCATGGCCCATGAAGCTGACAGGAACTTGTCAGTTTCGTGTGGCAGGTCCATGAGACATGACGCAAACGGAAATGGGGACAAAGGGCTTGCGCCTGTTGTTGATCGAGGATGACGGCGAGTTGGCAAGCCGGCTGAGTAATCGGCTGCGCGATGCGGGCTTTGCCGTGGATGTGGCCGGATCACAGGCCGATGGCGAAGGGTGGCCCGATCTGGACAAGATTGCCGCGATCATCCTCGACCTCGGACTGCCCGACGGCAATGGGCTGGACCTGTTGCGATACTGGCGGGCGCGGCGGGTGGATTGCCCGGTACTGATCCTGACCGCGCGCGGCAGTTGGCAGGACAAGGTCGAAGGCTTGAACGCGGGCGCCGATGATTTCGTGGTGAAACCTGTGCGTTTCGAAGAACTGCTGGCGCGGCTTCACGCATTACTGCGGCGGCACAGCGGGCAAAGGGCGCAATGGATCGAGGCGGGCGGGGTTCGACTGGACCCGGTTGGCCGCAATGCAGAGGTCGATGGCGCGCCGCTTTCCCTTTCCAAACAGGAGTTTCGCCTGCTGCAACTGTTCCTGCGCCGCCCCGGTCAGGTTCTGGCGCAGGGCGACATCCTTGAGCATCTCTATGATCTGGGCGCGGAACGCGATCTCAACGCGGTCGAGGTCTTGATCAGCCGCCTGCGCCGCAAGGTGGGGGCCACCCGGATCAAAACCCTGCGCGGCCTTGGCTATAGGTTCGAAGCATGAAGCGGATGCTGATCCCCGCCCGTTTTGCCGCGCATAGCCTGCGCCTGCGTTTCCTGCTGGCCATCCTGTTCTGGGTGGCGCTGGGCATCGGCGGCATCTGGTATTCGGCGACGCGGGTTTTCACCCGCCATATCGAGGCGCAATATCACGACGAGCTTTACGGCCATGTCCGCGAACTGGCCGGATTGGTGAATATTTCCAAGGACAGCCACCTATCGCTGTCACGCCCCCTGTCCGACCCACGCTATCTGGAGCCGATGTCGGGCTATTACTGGCAGGTTTCCGTACACAAGGGCGACCGCATCCATTCCGCATCCATGGTGCGCGGCGTGATTGACGAGGACATTGCCCATTCGCCCGAAATTTTCCATTCGATCGACAATGGCCCAACCGGCAAGACGATCGCCTATGGCTTTACCGGCTTTACCCCCGACGGTCGCGTCGTTCATTATGTGATCGCGGTCGACAAACGCTATCTCGACAATGCCATTGCCAATTTCACGCGGGAATTGACGCTGTGGCTGTCGGCTTTGGCGGCGGCTTTGCTGATCACGGGCTATGCGGTGGTCCTGTTCGGCCTGCGCCCGCTCAACCGATTGGCCACCGCCATCGGGCAATTGCGCGAAGGCACCAGCGCCCGCCTCGAAGGTGCCTATCCGGCCGAAATCGCGCCTCTGGTCGAGGACTTGAACGCCTATATCGCGGGCAATGAGGCCGTGATCGAACGCGCGCGGGTGGAGGCGGGCAATCTGGCCCATGGTTTGCGCACCCCTCTGGCCGTCATTACGGACGAAGCAGAGCGTCTGGCCCGCCAGCCTGAAAGCGAAAGGGCCGCGCGTGCCTTGCTGGATCAGGCGCATGTCATGGTGCAACAGATCGACTTTCGCCTTGCCCGCACCCGGTCGGCGGCGGGCGCAAGGGCATCGCTGAAAATCAGCCATTTGCCCGAAGCGCTGTTGCCCGTGTTGTCGGCCATGCGCAAATTGCACCCAGATCGCGTGTTTGAACTCAACGCCCCCGAACCGGTGCGTATGGCCATTGACCCGGTTGACCTGTCCGAACTTGTGTCCAATCTGCTGGACAATGCGGGCAAATGGGCGCGTCACAAGGTGGTCCTGTCCATCACCCAAGGGCCGCGCATCACCGTGGTCGATGACGGTCCGGGCATGAGCGAGGGGCAAATCGCCAAGGCCTGTGAGATCGGCAGTCGGTTTGACGAACATATGCCCGGCAGCGGCCTAGGCCTTGCGATTGCCCGCGATATTGCCGAGGCCTATGGGTTCACGCTGCGGCTTTCGACGACGCCTGGTGGCGGCCTGATGGCGGAACTGGCATGAGGGTCATCCTGCAAGTCGTTGCCATCCTTGCCTTTTATGGTGCAGGCGACGCGCTGGCACGCCTTTCCTACTCCCCCCTGCCCGGCAGCGTGGTTGGGCTTGGACTGATATTGCTGGCCTTTCGTTTTCGGCTGCTGCGCCCCGAACATTTGCGAGAGGGCGCGCTGGCCTTGCTGGGGCGGATGCTGCTGTTTTTCGTGCCCGCGGTGCCTGCGATCATCGACCATCCCGAATTTTTCGGCATGTTGGGCGTCCAATTGCTGCTGGTTGTGGTCTGCGGCACTTTGATGGTGATGGCCGTAACCGGGATGGTGGTGCAAATGGTCGCACGTCAGGATTATGGCGATGGTTGACCCTGTCGCTATCGCTATGTGGTCAACCTTGACGCTGGGCACATTTGCCTGTGCGCGATCGATCCACAGGCGCTGGACGCGGTGGTGGCTGATGCCGCTGATCACCGCGCCAGTAATGATCGCCACCATCCTGATCCTGTTTCACATACCCTATGCCGCCTATCGCGCCGGGTCGGGCTGGCTGCTCTGGATGCTGGGGCCAAGTGTTACGGCCTTTGCCATACCGATTTACGATCAACGCGCGATGATCGCTCGATATTGGCGCCCCCTCGCCGCCGGAATGGTTGCGGGCAGCGCCACGTCCATTCTCTCGGCATGGACCTTGGCGGGCGCCTTGGGCATTGACGGCACGCTGCGCCTATCGCTCTTGCCCCGGTCGATCAGCACGCCCTTTGCCATGGCCGTTTCGGGCCAGATTGGCGGAATTCCTGAATTAACCGCCGTCTTTGTCATCGCAACCGGCATTTTGGGTGCCTTGTTGGGCGAAATCGCCATTCAACATTCACGCCCGCGCAACCCGACGGCACAGGGCGCGATGGTGGGCGTGACCGCCCATGCCATCGGCACGGCGCAAATTCAAACCGCACACCCCCATGCCGGCGCAATCGCAGGCCTGTCCATGGTCCTGACAGGCCTGCTCAATCTGGCGCTGACGCCGGTGGCATTGTGGTGGTTTCACGTTTGAAAAACCGGACGAATTGAATTCAAAACCGTTGCATCCTTGCCCCGGCGCGCAAAAACCTTGTCGGCCTGTTAACTTTTTATCTCTAGGATTCAGCGCATCAAAGGAGGCATGTTTTTCGTGAATATGCAAAATTATCAAGGTTTTGGAAAATCACGCCCCGGCGGTCAAGGCGGGCGCGAAGACAATCAACGCGTTGAAATCTCCACTGTTTGTGAAGTTCGCCAAGGCATGGCCGAATGGCGACGCGTAACGCTGGATGAACTGTCGCCCGGCGGCTTTCGCATCAACCGTTATGGACCGGGCGACCCCTCGCAACCTTTGCGCATCCGCATTCCGGGCCTGCAACTCCTGTCGGCACGGATCGTCTGGCAAAAGGATGGTGCGATCGGCTGCGCCTTTGCATCGCCGTTGCATGCGGCGGTGTTTGAACATATTACGCGTCTTCTTCGTTAAATCACAATTACTTGCGGCCAAAACTTGCGGGTGCATTGCGGGGCCTTTGCGGCGCTGGACGATGCACCCTGGGCGGCATGGCCGCGCTGGCCCGATAGGCCAAATGGCGTGCGATGATCATATCGGGATCGAAATCCTCGCCACGATCCTCATCCAGCAACGCCAATCTTGCGCGTTCCTTCCTGCCCTTTTCGCGCAGGAAATAGACCAGAATCACAAATCCGGCGATCAAGCCCATCGCGATCAACACCAGCACCAGCACCGCCCCCCCGGCGGAGTTCCAGGCTAGATCCGAAATCTGTTGAACATTCAACAACATCGATGACAGACCGCAAATCGCGGCAAAACTCAGCGCAAACACATTGCGCAGCATCGAACCTAATGATCCCAATAGACTCAACATCGCTTTTCCCCCGTCAGTTTGGGGATAGCGATCAATGGTTAATGCGCAGATAACCCCAGCTTGCATTTCAGGAAGCATTGAAAAAGGGCGGGAGACTTTCGCCCCCCGCCCCTATTCATTCCATCTGCGCGGCAAAGATCAGATGTGGAGCGCACGGCCATAGGCGGCCAGCGTTGCCTCATGCATCATTTCCGACAGGGTCGGATGCGGGAAGACCGTGTTCATCAATTCCTGCTCGGTGGTTTCCAGCGTCTTGCCGACCACATAGCCCTGAATGAGCTCGGTCACTTCCGCGCCGATCATATGCGCGCCCAGCAATTCGCCGGTCTTGGCGTCGAACACCGTCTTGATGAAACCTTCCGGCTCGCCCAGAGCGATGGCCTTGCCATTGCCGATGAAGGGGAAATTGCCGACCTTGAGGGTATAACCGGCTTCCTTGGCCTTGGCCTCAGTCAGGCCGACGCTGGCCACCTGCGGGTGGCAATAGGTGCAGCCCGGAATATTGCGGCGGTCCAGAGCGTGCGGATGCACATCCTTGTTGCCCAGTTCCTTGGCGATGGCTTCGGCCGCCGTCACACCCTCATGGCTGGCCTTGTGGGCCAGCCACGGTCCGGGCGTCACGTCGCCAATGGCCCAGACGCCCTTGACGTTGGTGCGGCCATAGGGGTCGGTGTTGATGATACCGCGATCGGTCGGGATGCCCAGCGTTTCCAGCCCGATGTTCTCGGTGTTGGCGACAACGCCCACGGCCACGATCACATGGCTGAACTCTTCCTCGGTCACCTTGCCATCGGGGGCCTTGATCTTGGCCTTCACGCCCTTGGCATCGGCGACCAGACCTTCCAGGCCCGTCTTGGTGCGGATCTTGAAGCCCTGCTTGGTCAGCGACTTTTCAAGGAAGGCCGAAACGTCGGCGTCCTCGGCAGGCACGATGCGGTCGGCCATTTCGACGACCGTGACGTCCGCACCCAGATCGTTGTAGAAGCTGGCAAATTCAATGCCGATCGCGCCCGATCCGATGACCAGCAGCTTGGTCGGCATTTCCTTGGGCGTCATTGCATGGCGATAGGTCCAGATGCGGTTGCCATCGGCAGGCGCAAAAGGCAGATCGCGCGCACGCGCTCCGGTCGCCACAATGATATGCTTGGCGGTCAGGGTTTCAACGCCCTTGTCGCCCGTCACTTCCAGCTTGCCGGGAGCCAGCAGCTTGCCCGTGCCCATGTGGACCGTGACCTTGTTCTTCTTCATCAGATGCGTAACGCCCTGATTCAACTGCTTGGCCACGCCGCGCGAACGGGCAACCACTGCGGCCAGATCAGCCGCAACGCCCGTGGCCGACAGACCATAGGCCTTGGCATGCTGCATCTGGTGGAACACTTCGGCGCTGCGCAGCAGGGCCTTGGTCGGGATACAGCCCCAGTTGAGGCAGATCCCGCCCAGATTTTCGCGTTCGACAATCGCGGTCTTGAGGCCCAGTTGGGCCGCGCGGATCGCCGCGACATAGCCACCGGGGCCCGAACCCAGAACAATCACATCATACTGTTCAGCCACGTTGTTTACTCCTGAACCACCGGGCGGGGCCGCCCGGCGTCATCGACGGCGACAAAGGTGAAAACCGCTTCGGTCACCTTTTGCGCCTCGTGTTGAAAACGGTCACGCCGCCATGCTTCGATGGCAATCGTCATCGAAGAGCGACCCACCTTGCGGATTTCGCCATAGACCGAAACCTCGTCGCCGACCTTGACCGGCTTGAGGAATTGGACGCCGTCCATCGCGATGGTCACGGCCCGGCCGCGCGAATGGCGCGCGGCCAGCAACCCTGCCCCCATATCCATTTGACACAGCAGCCACCCGCCGAAGATGTCGCCATAGGCGTTGGCATCGGCGGGCATCGCGGTGACCCGGATGACCGGCTCAGTGGCGGGGCGCAGGGTCAAGGCCTCCATCTCAGGCCAGCAGGCCCAGCGGATTTTCGACCAGTTCGCGGAAGGCCGCCATCAGCTGCGCACCATCGGCGCCGTCGATGGCGCGGTGGTCAAAGCTGCCCGTGGCGCACATGGCCGTGGCCACGCCCAGGCTGCCGTCTTCCAGCACCCAGGGGCGCTTTTCACCCGCGCCAATGGCCATGATCATGCCCTGGGGCGGGTTGATGACGGCTTCGAACTGCTTGATGCCCATCATGCCCATGTTCGACAGGCTGGCGGTGCCGCCGATAAACTCGGTCGGGGCCAGCTTGCCTTCCTTGGCGCGCTTGCCAAGGTCGGCCATTTCGGTGCTGATCTTGGCCAGACCCTTGCCCGCGGCATCCGTCACGATGGGCGTGATCAGACCGTTGGGGATCGATACGGCCACCGACACGTCGGCGCGGCTGTATTGACGCAGCGTGTCACCGGCAAAGGCCACGTTGCACTGCGGAACCTGCGTCAGGGCAACACCCAGAGCCTTGATCAGCATGTCGTTGACCGACAGCTTCACCTTGCGGCCCGTCAAGGCCGAGTTCAATTCAGCACGCAACTTGAGCAGCGCATCGAGGCGGACATCGACCGTGAGGTAGATATGCGGAACCTGCTGCTTCGATTCGGTCAGGCGGCGCGCAATCGTCTTGCGCATCGTCGAGAGCGGCAGATCCTCGTGCGGGATGCCAAAGTCGGGCAGAGCGGCAGGCGCCGAGGGAGCCGGAGCCGCAACGGGTGCGGGCGCAGCAGCCGGAGCCGCGGCCGCAACAGGTGCCGCCGCGCCGGGCTGTGCGCCTTCAACGTCGGCCTTGACGATGCGGCCGTTCGGGCCGGAACCCTTGACGCCCGACAGATCGACGCCCTTTTGCGCCGCAATACGCTTGGCCAGAGGCGAGGCAACGACGCGATCGCCGGTCTTGACCGGGGCCGCAGCAACCGGGGCGGGCGCCGCGGCAACAGGTGCCGGAGCCGCCGCAGCGGGCGCGGCAGGAGCAGCAGCAGGCGCGGCAACCGGGGCCGAGGCATCTTCACCTTCACCGGCCAGCTGGGCAATCACGGTCCCGACCTTCACATTGTCGGTGCCTTCGGCGATTTCGATGGCCACAATCGTGCCTTCGTCCACCGCTTCGAATTCCATTGTAGCCTTATCGGTTTCAATCTCGGCCATGATATCGCCAGCACTGACAGTATCACCAACTTTAACCAGCCAACGGGCCAGTTTCCCCTGCTCCATGGTTGGAGACAAAGCGGGCATCTTGATCGAGATCGGCATGAGGGCTTCTCGTCCTTATGGCTAATTTTAGAATCGGTCTGCTTCTGCCGGGGATTGTCGCAATCGGCAAGATGCTTGCACCGAATAGGAATGTGCTTGATAGCTTAACCCACAAATCTTATGCCCCCTTTGACCTTTGGGAAGCAGCAAATTTGCGCGCGGTTTCGGTTTATGCCATCTGCGTGGTAAGCGCAAACATGCGCTCAGAGGAAATATGCGATGCGTGTCTATTTGGTGATCGTGGACGAAAGCGATGAGGCGCGCGTGGCGCTGCGTTTTGCCACCCGCCGCGCGATCAAGACGCAGGGACAGGTGCATATTCTCGCGCTTGTCCCGCCCCAGCCCTTTTCGGCCTTTGGCGGAATTCAGGCGACAATCGAGGAAGAAGCCCGCGCCCGCGCCGAAACCATCGCCGCATCGGCCGCCGGCAGCGTTCTGTCCCAATCGGGCCATATGCCCGTAATTACGGTTGCGTCGGGCGACCCGGTCAAGGTTGTGCGCGAATATCTGGCGCAGCACAGCGAAGTGGCCGCCCTTGTTCTGGGCGCACCGGCGGGCGGTGGACAGGGGCCGCTGATCGGCCATTTTACCGATACAGGCCTTGGCGCCCTGTCCTGCCCGCTGTTCATCGTTCCGGGCGGAATGGATGAGGCGGAAATCGACCGCCTCAGTTAATCACCGCTTTTTGCCCTGATGGCGGATGTTGGCCGGGCGGCCGCGCTTGCCGACCAGATGGCTGCCGCGACGTTTCATCCCCGCCTTGTCGGGCAAGGGGACGCCGCGCCTTTCGATACGGCCCTGCCCGTCTTCGGGTTCGAACTTCAACGCGCCGGTCAAGGCATTGGCCTCGGCCAGACGCAGCCGCAGACGATCGCCAATGGCAAAGGTCGTGCCAGTCGATTCGCCACGCAACACTTGCGCGCGCTCGTCATGGTGGAACCGTTCATCGCCCAGCACCGAAATCGGCACCAGCCCATCGCCGCCCAACCCAAGAATCGTGGCGAACAGGCCAAAGCGCTGAACCCCGGTGATGCGGCAATCGAAAACATCGCCCACATGGGTCGAGAGCCATGCCGCAACATAGCGATCGACCGTCTCGCGCTCGGCCTCCATCGCACGGCGTTCGGCGGTGGAAATCGCATCGCAAATCCGCGCCAGATCCGAACGATCCCGGCCATGCAGCCCCGACAGCGCGGGCAGATCGCCACCAGGCGCCGGCTGTTCCAAATGGAACGCATCGACCAGAGCGCGATGGACCAGCAAGTCCGAATAGCGTCGAATGGGTGAGGTGAAATGGGCATAGGACCCCAGCGACAGGCCAAAGTGCCCCGCATTGCGCGGCCCATAATAGGCCTGCGTCTGGCTGCGCAAAACGGCCTCCATGATCAGCGCCTTTTCAACATCGTCCTCGATGCTTTTCAGCATGCGGTTGAACAGCGCGGGCGTGATCACCTGACCCAGCGCCAGCTTGCGTTCAAACGTGGCCAGATAATCCTTGAGAGCAATCAGCTTTTCGCGGTTTGGCGGTTCGTGGATGCGATAAACCACCGGGGCGGTCTTGCTTTCCAACGCCTTGGCCGCCGCGACATTGGCCGCAATCATGAAATCTTCGACCACGCGATGCGCGTCCAATCGTTCACGCAGGGCAACCTGCGCCACGCGCCCCATTTCATCCAGAACCACGCGCCGTTCGGGCAGATCGAGTTCGAGCGGATCGCGGCTGGTGCGCGCATGGGCCAGCGCCTTCCACGCGCCCCACAGGTTGACCAGATGCGCCTCGGCCTCACCCGCGTCGATGCGGCGCTGGGCTTCCTCATAGGCGATGACTTCGGCGATCTGCACAATGGCGCGGGTAAAGCGGAAGGAAGTCATCCGCCCCTCGGCGTCAATCGTCATGTGGCACGCCATGGCCGCACGCGGCGCGCCAGCCTTGAGCGAGCAGACATCGGCCGACAAAACTTCGGGCAACATCGGCACCACGCGGTCGGGGAAATAGACCGAATTGCCCCGCTTGCGCGCCTCACGATCCAGCGCGCCGCCGGGGCGGACATAGAAGGACACGTCGGCAATCGCCACCACGGCGCGCCAGCCACCCTCGCCATCCGGTTCGGCCCAGATCGCATCGTCATGGTCGCGCGCATCCACCGGGTCGATGGCAACGATGGGCAGATGCGTCAGATCCTCGCGCTGATCCCGGCTCAGCGGTTGACGCGACGAAGCCTGCGCCTCGCCGATCACCTCGCTGGAGAAGACATGCGGCAGGCCGTGCTTGTGGATGGCAATCAGGCTGAAGCTCTTGGGCGCCAACGGATCGCCCAGCACGACCGTCACGCGCACACCTGCGCGGGGGCTACGTCCGGCGGGTTCGGCCATGACCAATTGCCCTTCGACCGCGCCGTTCAGATCGGCAATCGGCGCGGCATGGCGCTCACGTTTATCAACCGGCGCCAGCCACCCTTTGCCCGCGCCATCAATCTCGACCACGCCCATGATGGCTTCGGCCGAATTGGGCAGCTTCTTCATGGGGAAGGCCACCATGCCTTCGGCGGTTTCCTCGGTCCGGCTGAGAATCTTGTCACCCGGTTTCAGCGCGCCAACACCGCGCATCTGCGGGCCTTTTTTCTGCGCCACGCGCTGTTCCACCACGGTCAGGCGCGGCGGAGGGCTGGCATCATCAGGCTCCCATTTGTCGGGAACCGCGATGGGCAAGCCATCCTCAATCCCGATCACACGCAGCACCGTAACCTTGGGCACGCCGCCCATGCGGTGATAGGCGGTGCGATTGCCGTCAATCAAACCTTCCTCGGCCATATCCTTGAGCAGGGCCTTGAGTTCGATCTTTTCGGCCCCCTTGAGGCCAAACGCCTTGGCAATCTCGCGCTTGCCCACTTCTTCCTGCGCCTCGGCGATGAATTCCAGCACCTGATGGCGCGTGGGCATGCCGGGTTCAATCTTGCCACGGGCGTCCTTGCTGCGGATCGTCAGTTTGCCGGGCTTGCGAGAGGTTCGTTTGTCAAAGGCCATGGATCACGCCTTGGCCCCAAAGCGCGCTCAATACAAGCGTCAGGGTTTGACCCTTTCATACGATCCGCCCGGAAGCGCGCTGGCAATCGGGCTTTGCGCGCCATTGCCTCCGACCGCCGACACGCCCAGAAACCAGTCGTCCCCGCGCAACCCCTTGAACGTCATGACCGTGTCCCGCGTGGTGGCAAAGGGCTTGGCCTCCCACCCGGACGCATCGGTACGTCGGCGCCAGATCAAGTAAGACGCCGCGCCCGGTATGGCGTTCCATTTGAGGTCGGTATCGGGCGAAACGGCAATCTTTTGCGTCACGGTCGGCGGCATGGGGGCCGCCGCAATCGCACTGGCCGCGCGGATGTTGAGCGCGGTCACGCGGGCCAGATAGGGGAAGTCCATGAATTCGATCGTGTCGCCATATTGGGTTGCCCCTTCGCGGCGGATGTCCTGATGCTGATGGTCGTAATTTTCAACGGCCACGGTGATGCGCACAGCGGGAAAACCCTTCTCCTCAAAGGGCAGATGATCGCCCCCGCGCCCCACCCGATCCGCGCGCCACACCTGTCGCACCGCCAGATCCCGCGCCGAAAGCCCCGCGATAAAGCGTGAGAGATTGCGGCTGGGGCTGTCATTCTCGCCCCCTTCGCGGCGTTGGGCGGCGGTCAGTTTCGCGTCGGCATTGGCGCGCGGCCCTTCGGAGAAAACGCGAATATGGGTATCGTCGACCAGACCATCGGAACCGCGTGTGTTGCCCACAATGTCATTGTTGAGCACGGCCTTCACTTTCCACCCGCGATCCGCCGCCACATCGGCCAGCAGACGCCCGCCGAGCAATCCCTGCTCCTCGCCGGACAGGATGGCGTAAACAACGGTGGTCGGGAATTTGCGTTTGGACATGATGCGCGCCGCCTCCAGCACCAAGGCGACGCCCGAACCATCGTCATTGGCGCCCGGCGCATCGGCGGTGGCATTCATCACATCGGACACGCGCGTATCGATATGGGCCTGAATGATGGTCACCTCATCGGGGCGCTCGGTGCCCTTTTGAATGGCCACCACATTGACCAGACGCGCCGGCGTCGGAATGCGAGCGCTGGTCACCATACGTTCGGGCAATTCGATGGAAAGGCATCCGCCGCATTGCGCGCTGATCTGGCGGAACTGTTCCCCTGCCCAAGTGCGCGCCGCGCCGATCCCGCGTTTGGGATCATCCTGCGAGGAGAGCGTGTGGCGCGTTCCGAACCCGACCAGTGATGCCACGGTCGCGCGCAAGCGTTGAGGCGAAGGCGCATCGGGTGACTTGGGTTGCGCAATGGCGGCGGCGGGCAGCAGGGCTGCAGCAAGGAGCGTGTAACGAAGCATGGGCGCGAATGTGCCACGCCGCGCCCGATCCGCAAGTGGTCAACCAACGTAGTTCAAACGCAAAGCGGCGGCGCAGAAACCCACGCCGCCGCCTGATTGTGTCAACGTCGATCAGTAGGAACGAGCGACGTAGATCCGTTCCACTGCCGCCTCGCCGGTGAAGGGGCAAAGCCCTTGCGCAGGCGCAGCGTCGAGCGCGGTGTTGCGGATGGTCAGCTTCAGCGCCTTGAGCTGTTCAACCACCTTGTCCAGCGCCGCGCCGGTGGGGCGGCTCCAGTTCAGCTCGACCCAACCGGGGTAACGCTTATCCTCGCTGAAGAACTCGGCAAGCTGTTCCAGCGTGGTCAGGCCCCGCGTGATATTGGCGTCTCGCTTTTCGGTCGCCTCGCGGTGCAGGCTGGCCTGAATATCCTCCAGCAGCGCCGCGGCACCGGCGATGAATTCCTCGCGGGTCTGGCCCACGAAATTGGTCTTGGCATCCTCGCGCCAGATCTGATCACGGCGCAGGGCCGAAACCATGCCGCCCGCCGCATCGCGCCCGCCGATTTCCAGAATGATCGGCGCGCCCTTCTTGACCCAAGCCCAGCGCTTTTGAGTCGCCTTGCCGGGACGCTTGTCGAGCAACACGCGGATCGGTTCGCCCAGAGCCGAGAGCTTGAGCAATTCGCGGCGAATTTCCTCGCAATAGGCCAGCAGCGCCTCATCGCCATCGTCCTCGCGCAGCATGGGCAAGATGATGATCTGATGCGGGGCAATTGCGGGGGGAACGCGCAACCCGTCATCATCGCCATGGGTCATAATGACGCCACCGATCATGCGGGTCGACACGCCCCAGCTGGTCGTATGCGCCAGTTCCTGCGCGCCTTCCTTGCTTTGGTAACGGATGCCCGCTGCCTCGGCGAAACCGGTGCCAAGATAATGGCTGGTCCCGGCCTGCAACGCCTTGCCGTCCTGCATCATCGCCTCGATGGAATAGGTTGCGACCGCGCCGGGGAAGCGTTCGTTCTCCGGCTTTTCGCCCGCCACCACCGGCATGGCCAGCACGTTTTCCGCAAAGCTGCGATACATTTCGAGCGCGCGCAGCGTTTCCTTCATCGCGTCATCGCGGTCTGCATGGGCGGTATGGCCTTCCTGCCACAGGAACTCGCTGGTGCGCAGGAACATGCGGGTGCGCATTTCCCAGCGCACGACATTCGCCCACTGGTTCACCATCAGCGGCAAATCGCGCCACGATTGCACCCAGCGCGCCATCGCCGCGCCGATCACCGTTTCCGAGGTCGGGCGCACGATCAGCGGCTCTTCCAGCTTGGCTTCGGGGTCGGGCATCAAGCCGCCCTTGCCATCGGCAATCAGGCGGTGATGGGTGACGACCGCCATTTCCTTGGCAAAGCCTTCAACGTGATCGGCTTCCTTGGAAAAATAGCTCAGCGGGATGAACAGCGGGAAATAGCAATTGTCGACGCCCGCCTCTTTGATCGCGGCGTCCATGATCTTTTGGATGCGCTCCCAAATGCCATAGCCCCACGGCTTGATGACCATGCAGCCGCGCACGCCGCTTTCCTCGGCCATCTCACCTTCGGAGACAACCTGCTGATACCAGGCGGCGAAATCATCCTCACGCTTGACGGTAAGGGCGTGGCGGATCTGGGCGGGCTTTTGCGTTTTCTGATTCATGGCGCGCTGCGTTTAAGCAAGGCGCCGAAAAACGGGAACCGGTTTTTTGCAAAAAACTGTGCGCATGCCAAAAATGATGCGCCGTGGTTCCATTAATGGCGCGGCCCAGCCGATGCCGGGCCACGCAAAATCGCTTACTTGGCCAGCTTGTCCAGCATCTTCTGCATTTCAAGCATCTGATTGCGCAGCGCATCGATCTCCGACTTGGTGCCGACGTCCTCTTCGGCCTCACGCGGCGTTTCGGCCGGCTTGGGCGCGCCCCCTTCTGCGCCGGGCATGAAAGCGGCGGCGGCGGCCTGAAACATCGCAATATTCTGCTGGGCCAATCGGGCCAGCGGATTGCTCTCGATGCTGTCCTCAAACGCCTTGCGCAGCTTCATCTGGTTGGCGCGGAACTGCTCCATGCTGGCTTCGAGATAATGCGGGATAAGGCTCTGCATCGAATTGCCATACATGCCGATCAACTGGCGCAGAAAATTCACCGGCAGCATCTGCTCGCCGCTGGCTTCTTCCTCCATGATGATCTGGGTCAGGATCTGGTGCGTGATATCAGCGCCCGACTTTGCGTCCAGCACACGGAATTCCACGCCCTCGCGCGTCATCTTGGACAGGTGATCCAGCGTGATATAGCTCGACGACTGGGTATTATAGAGACGACGGTTAGCGTATTTTTTGATGATAACCGTATCGCTCTTGCCTTCTGCCTTATCGGTCATGCGCGCTTCTCTTCTCCCAGAGTTATAGTGCAGGCTAACACCGGATAGAGGTGCAGTGCAACATATTGCTGCTGCGCGGCAGTGGTTTGTCACAATTGCATTTATAGGATCGCGGCTGCGTCGTTCCTGCCGTTGGCATAGGCCTGCAGAACTGCGCGCCAACCCAGCATGATCGCGCCATGGCGACCGGGAAATTCGCGCGCGGGCGCAATGGCCAAAAGACCCGGCCAATCAGGCAAGTCCCCTTCTCCACCCAACCAGCGCAACAAAGCGCTTTCGGCCTGCACAAAATCATCCATGCTGCGCCCGATGGCGGCATGGGCCATGATCGCGCTGGATGCCTGACCGATGGCACATGCCTGCGCGGCAAGCCCGATCCGTTCGATCCGCCCATCGCCGTCAAGATCAATCCCGACCTTCAACGTGCTGCCGCAACTGGGCGAACGCGCCGCGCCTTGCAGCATGAATTGGTCGTCCCACCGATATTGCACCAACCCGGTCGCCAGCATCAGCACTTCGGGCGTATAAAGCGCGGCAACGGATGCCATATCAATCGACCGTTCGATGCACTTTGCGCTTGGCCGCGTGGCTCGACGCTTTGGTGGTGGGTTTGGCGACGGGTTCGTCATCCTCCTTGGCGCGTTCTTCGGCGGCGTCGCGGCGGCGCTGCGAAATCATCTTCACCAAGGCCTCGCTGCTGGCGTCGATGAAATTATAGGTACGCGAATGCGTGATCCAGCCCGGACGCCCCTTTGGCCCCCAGATCGTGTCATAGGCCAGCACCAGAACCGAATAGCCCAGCACGATGATCAACGTACCCTTTACCGCGCCAAAGCCGAAGCCCAACACCCGGTCCACCGGTGCAAGAGCAGAGGCACGGCTGGCCGTCCCCAGATATTTCGCCACGCCCTTTACCAGCACATAAGGCACGATCAACAACAGGAAAAAGGCCAGAACACTGGCCCCGCTTTCGGTGCCGATATGCGGCGTGAGCACCTGCGCCAAAGGCGTGTGCAAGGAATGGATCGCCACAATCGCCACCACACCGGCGAAAAGCGAAATCGCCTCCTGCACAAAACCGCGCAGGAAACCAAAGGTGGCCGCAAAGCCCACCACCACAAGCACAAGAATATCAAATCCGGTCATAGGTTCATGGGGTTATTCGTCCCCCACGATGCGGTCAACGAGATTTGGCAGGAGATTGATCACGCGATGCTTCATATCGGCAACCGGATCACCGGGCCCGCCGCTTTCCTCCGGCCCATAGGCTTGCGAAAAGCCCAGCTTGGCCGCTTCGCGCAAACGCAACCCGCCATGGGCCACCGGGCGAATTTCACCGGCCAGCGACACTTCGCCAAACCACACCGATCGCGCGGGTAGAGGCTTATCCGCCAAGGCCGAAACCAACGCCGCCGCCACCGCCAGATCAGCGGCCGGATCGGCCAGACGATAGCCACCCGCGACATTCAAATAGACTTCGCAGGACGAAAAATTCAGCCCGCATCGCGCCTCCAGCACGGCCAGCAGCATGGCCAGACGCCCATTGTCCCAGCCCACCACCGCCCGCCGCGGTGTCGCGCCCGATTGCAAGCGTACAATCAACGCCTGAATTTCGACCAGAACTGGGCGCGTCCCCTCAATGGCGGTAAAAACCGCGCTGCCCGGAACCGGGTTTTCGCGCCCCGAAAGGAACAGCATCGACGGGTTCGAAACCTCTTCCAGCCCCTTGGTCGCCATGGCGAAAACGCCGATTTCATCGACCGGGCCAAAGCGGTTTTTCAGGTTGCGCAGAATGCGATATTGATGGCTGCGCTCGCCCTCGAACGCCATGACGACATCGACCATATGCTCCAGCACGCGGGGGCCGGCAATGCTGCCATCCTTGGTCACATGGCCCACCAACACCAGCGCCGCGCCATTTTCCTTGGCATAGCGGATCAGTTCAAAGGCACAGCCGCGCACCTGACTGACCGTGCCGGGCGCGCCCTCGATCTGATCGGAATGCATGCACTGGATCGAATCGATCACCAGAATCGCAGGCGCCTCCATCCCCCCCAGCGTGGTCAGGATGTCACGCACCGATGTCGAACTGGCCAGCCGGATCGGCGCGCTCTGCAGACCCAGACGTTCCGCGCGCAATCGGATCTGTCCGGGCGCTTCCTCGCCGCTGATATAAACGGCAAGCCCACCCGCCTGCGCCACCTTGGCACTGGCCTGTAACAGCAAGGTCGATTTGCCAATCCCCGGATCGCCGCCCATCAAAATCGCGCTGCCCGGCACCAACCCGCCGCCCAGCGCCCGGTCAAATTCGGCAATCCCCGTGCTGCGCCGCACCAGCTTGTCATCGGCCTTGTCCAGCGGCTCAAACAGGATCGCCCGCCCGCCGCTCGACAAATCATGCTTGGCCGAAAAAACCGTCTGCGGCGCCTCTTCGCCCAGCGTGTTCCATTCGCCGCAATCGGCACATTGCCCCTGCCAACGGTTGGTAACACTGCCACAGGAAGAGCAGACGAAGCGACGTTTCGGTTTGGCCATGAGACACATCGTAGGGAGAACAAAAGGGGAAATCAAGAAGGGAAGTTTTGCCTCCGGCGGGCAAAGGGATTCATCCCTTTGCAATCCCATAAATGGGTGGGGCATTCATCGCCGCGTAGCGCACCTTATAAAAATAAAAGCCTGCGGCGCTATTAAGCTGCGCCGCAGGCTTTAATATTTCCAACGCCGCGCCCGACACAAACGGCCGAAACAACAACGCAACCTATACAGTAACGGGATTGCAAAGGGATAAGTCCCTTTGCCCACCGGAGGCAAAAACCCCCAACCGTCACTCCGTCAAATCGCTCCAGACATTCTTCAACCGATCAAAGAAGCCCTTGGCCTCCGGGCATTCATCGCCCGTCTCGGTCCCCTGAAACTCGCGCAGCAATTCCTTCTGGCGGGCCGAAAGCTTGGTCGGCGTTTCCACCGCCACTTCGACCACCATATCGCCCATGCCGCGCCCGTTCAGAACCGGCATACCGGCCCCGCGCTTGCGCAATTGCTTGCCGGTCTGGATGCCTGCGGGAATGTCGATGACGTGCCTGACGCCATCCAAACCGGGGATCTCGATCTGGCCGCCCAGCGCCGCCGTCGTGAAGCTGATCGGCGCACGGGTCAGCAGCGTCGTGCTTTCGCGATCAAACACCGCATGGCGCTTAATGTGCAGGAAGATATAGAGATCCCCCGCCGGCGAGCCATTCGGCCCCGCCTCACCCTTGCCCTGAAGCCGGATGCGGTTGCCATTGTCGACGCCCTTGGGGATCGCGACTTCCAGCTTCTGACGCTTGTCGACGCGACCTTCGCCATGGCACCTCTTGCAAGGCTTCTCGATCACCTCGCCCCGGCCATGACAGGTCGGGCACGTGCGCTCGACCATGAAGAAGCCCTGCTGCGCCCGCACCTTGCCATGCCCGCCGCAAAGGTTGCAGCGGCGCTTGCCCGTGCCGGGTTCCGCGCCCGAACCGGCGCAAGGTTCACAACCCGTCGCCACTTCGACCTCGATTTCCACGGTCTTGCCGTGAAACGCGTCTTCCAGCCCGATTTCCAGATCATAGCGCAGGTCCGCGCCGCGACGCGCCTGTTGACGACCACCGCCGCCACCGCCGAAGGCATTGCCGAAGATGCTTTCGAAAATATCGCCGATATCGCCGAAATCACCGCCGCCGTGGAAACCGCCACCAGCGCCCGCGCCGCCCTGCTGAAACGCCGCATGGCCGAAACGGTCATAGGCTGCACGCTTTTGCGGGTCCTTCAGGCAATCATAGGCTTCGCTGATCTGCTTGAACTTGGCCTCGGACTCCTTGCAACCGGGGTTGCGGTCCGGGTGAAATTTCATCGCCAGCTTGCGATAGGAAGATTTCAGCGTGGCCTCATTGGCGTCCCGCGAAACCTCCAGCAATTCGTAATAGTCGATTTCAGCCGACATTGCACATTTCCCCTGAAGAGAGGCCCGCCCCGTTCAGAGCGGGCCTCTTTCATCGCAACATCAGGCCTTCTTGTCGTCCACTTCCGAGAACTCGGCGTCGACCACATCGTCCTGAGCCGGAGCGGCGCCCGGCGAGGCCGCAGCAGCCTGTTCCTTCTCATAGATCGCCTGACCCATCTTCATGGCCTTCTCGGTCAGAGCCTGTGTCTTGGCGGTCATTTCGGCCGGATCATTGCTTTCGATCGCGGTCTTGGCTTCGGCAATGGCGGCTTCGATTTCAGCCTTCAGACCGGCATCGATCTTGTCGCCATTTTCGGCCAGCTGCTGCTCGGTGGCGTGCACGAGGCTGTCGGCGTTGTTCTTGGCCTCGGCCGATTCACGACGCTTCTTGTCCTCTTCGGCGAACTTTTCGGCATCCTTGACCATCTGATCGATGTCATTGTCCGAAAGGCCGCCGCTGGCCTGGATCTTGATCTGCTGCTCCTTGCCGGTGCCCTTGTCCTTGGCGGACACGTTCACGATGCCGTTGGCGTCGATGTCGAAGGTCACCTCGATCTGGGGCACGCCGCGACGGGCCGGCGGAATGCCGATCAGGTCGAACTGGCCCAGGATCTTGTTGTCCGCCGCCATTTCACGCTCGCCCTGGAACACGCGGATGGTCACGGCCTGCTGATTGTCATCAGCGGTCGAGAAGACCTGCGACTTCTTGGTCGGGATCGTGGTGTTGCGGTCGATCATGCGGGTGAACACGCCGCCCAGCGTTTCAATGCCCAGCGAGAGCGGGGTCACGTCGAGCAGCAGCACGTCCTTGACGTCGCCCTGAAGCACGCCCGCCTGAATGGCGGCGCCCATGGCCACGACTTCGTCCGGGTTCACGCCAGTGTGCGGTTCCTTGCCGAAGAATTCCTTCACGGCTTCGCGCACCTTGGGCATGCGGGTCATACCGCCCACCAGAACCACGTCGTCGATCTGGGCCGCCGTCACGCCGGCATCCTGCATCGCCTTGCGGCAGGGTTCCATCGTGCGGGCGATCAGATCGGCCACCATGCGTTCCAGATCCGAACGGGTGATCGTTTCGACCAGATGCAGCGGGGTCGTCGCGCCGCCTTCCATACGCGCGGTGATGAAGGGCAGGTTGATTTCGGTGGTCTGCGCCGACGAAAGTTCGATCTTCGCCTTTTCAGCCGCTTCCTTCAGACGCTGCAAAGCCAGACGGTCGGTCTTGAGGTCCAGACCTTCCTTCGCCTTGAACTTGTCGGCCAGATATTCGACCAGCTTGGTGTCGAAATCTTCACCGCCAAGGAAGGTGTCGCCGTTGGTCGACTTCACTTCAAACACGCCGTCGCCGATTTCCAGGATCGACACGTCGAACGTGCCGCCGCCAAGGTCATATACAGCGATGGTCTTGCCATCATTCTTGTCCAGACCATAGGCCAGAGCCGCCGCGGTCGGCTCGTTGATGATGCGCAGCACTTCAAGGCCAGCGATCTGACCCGCGTCCTTGGTGGCCTGACGCTGGGCGTCGTTGAAATAGGCGGGGACGGTGATGACGGCCTGCGTCACGGTTTCGCCCAGATAGGATTCGGCCGTTTCCTTCATCTTCTGAAGGGTAAAAGCCGAAATCTGCGACGGCGAATAATCGGTGCCACCGGCTGCAACCCACGCATCGCCATTCTTGCCCTTGGCGATCTGATAGGGAACCAGTTCCATGTCCTTCTGGGTCATGGGATCTTCAAAACGACGGCCGATCAGACGCTTTACCGCGAAAATCGTGTTGTCGGGGTTGGTCACCGCCTGACGCTTTGCAGGCTGGCCGATCAGGCGTTCACCATCCTTGGTGAAGGCGACGATCGACGGCGTGGTGCGCGCACCTTCCGAATTTTCGATGACCTTGGGCTTGCCCCCATCCATCACCGCAACGCAGCTGTTGGTGGTGCCAAGGTCAATACCAATTACTTTACCCATATCTCAGATCCCTAAGTCCAGTGTGACACCACCCCTTGGCTCCCCGGAAATCCGGCAAAGCGGCTCGATGGCTCGTTTGACTTGGCGGCATATAGGTGGGGTTTTGCGGCTAACAAGGGCCTTGGGGCCTGTTGTTTCACTTCATCCCCGGTCGGGGTTCATTTTACCAGTCAAATTTGTGATGGATCATGGCCAATAGGAAGCAATCACGCGATGTGATCGATCCGTGACAACCACCACCAAACCGCTGTGAACATCGGCATTTACACCGTTGTAAACACTGTCATGCTTGGAATAAGACGCGAAAGCACCTAATTTCAATCTTTCAAGGCGCGCATATCCTATCCGGCGCGCAAGACCATTTGGCCCTTTGCCAACACCGCAATCGACACCAAGGAATGCCGCAGGATGAAAAAACCAGCTCTGGCCCTCTGTCTCACAATCGCGCTTGGCGCGTGCGGGGGGGAAAAAAAGGCCCAGCCCCCCGTCAGCCTGTCGGCCACCGATGGCGTTTTGGTTAACAGCGGCCGCCTTGTCCTGCCTGCGGTCAAAGGCAATCCGGCGGCGGCCTATTTCACCGTCTCCAATCAGAGCGGCGCTGTCGCCACGCTGACCGGGGTTGAGGTGGCCCATGCGGGCAAGGCGGAAATGCATGTGACGCAGGACGGCATTATGGAGGCCGTGCCCAAGCTGGACATTGGATCGGGGCAAAGCGTCGCATTCGGGCCGGGCGGCAAACATGCGATGGTCTTTGGCGTTTCGCCCGAATTGCAACCGGGCGGCACAACCGATGTCACGCTGGTCTTTTCCGATGGGCGCAAGATCACCTCGACGCTGAAAATCGAAAGCCCCGGCATGGTTGGCGACATGGCGGGCATGGATCATTCCAAGATGTAAACGCGAAAAGGGCCGCCAGCCAATCCGGCTAGCGGCCCTTTTCCTGCGCGCGCCGTCGTATCAGCGGCAGCGCACGCGGTATTCGCGGCCATAGCGGTCGGTACGATAGCATCCGCCATCCTTGCGAACGGTCGAACCGGCCACGCCGCCCGCCGCCGCACCGATGGCCGCGCCCGTTGCCACGTCGCCGCCGGCAACCCCGGCCACAACCGCGCCTACACCGGCACCGGCCAAAGCGCCTTCACCGCCATAATTGCTGGCACAGCCGCCCGTCATCATCAGGGCGCCCACCACAATCGACATCATCATTGCCTTGCGCATACATGCCTCCTTTCCTCGTTACTCAGGGAAAGGACTGAGGCGGAGGAATGTTCCATCCGCCCCGCGCAAGAGATGCCTATTCCGGCTTCTTGGCCACGGCCACCATGGCCGGACGCAGCAGGCGATCCTTGATCGTATAGCCATGCTGAAGCACCTGGATCACGGTGCCCGGTTCGGCATCATGGGGCACTTCGATCATGGCCTGATGCTGATTGGGGTCCAGCGGAAGGCCCTGCGCGGCAACCTTCTGGATGCCATGCTGACCAAACACTTTGTCCAATTCGCGGCCCGTCGCCTCGATCCCGGCCAGCAGAGCCTTCAACCGCTCATCCTCGCGCAGGTCGGCGGGAATGGCGTCGAGCGCGCGCGACAGGTTATCGGCCACGCTCAAAATATCGCGGGCAAAGGACGTGCTGGCATAAGCGCGCGCGTCGGCGATGTCCTTTTCCAGACGGCGACGCACATTCTGCGTGTCGGCGCGGGCGTAAAGGACGTCGTTACGAGCCGCTTCCAGATCATTTTCGAGTTGAGCGATGCGCGTTGCCAGATCGTCACCGGCTTCGTTCTGCCCCTGCGTAGTTTCTTCCGTCATTTTTCCGATTATTCCAGTTTCAACCGATCAACTTGCCCAACGACTGGGCCGTGAAATCCACCATGGGGACGAGACGCGCATAATTCAACCGCGTCGGCCCGATTACCCCCACAACACCAATGACCCGCCCATCGCGATCTCTATAGGGAGATGCAATAACCGATGAGCCGGAAAGTGCAAAAAGCCGGTTCTCGCTGCCTATAAAGATGCGCGTGGCGTCGCCTTCTTTGGCGCGGTCCAGCAATTCGGCCACCGATTGTTTGTTTTCCAGATCGTCCAGCAAAGATCGCACCCGGTCCAGATCGGACAGCGCCGCCTCGTCCAACAGATTGGCCTGTCCACGCACAATCAAAACGGGACGGTTGGCCGCATCCTCGCTCCATACGGCAAGGCCGCGCTGGACCAGATCGGCGCTGGCCGCGTCCAAAGCGCTGCGCCCGCTGGTGATTTCGACCTGCATCGCGCGGGCCGCTTCGCCCAAGGTCCGCCCGCCCAGATGGGCCGTGATGTAATTCGACGCCGCCTCCAGCGCCCCCGCCCCGATGCTTTCGGGCAGGGCCAGAATGCGGTTTTCGATCCCGCCATCCTCACCCACCAGAATCGCCAGAGCGCGCCCCGGCGACAGGGGGACAAGGTTCATCTGGATCAGGCGCGGCTCGCGCTGGGGCACCATGACCACGCCCGCACAGGCCGACATGTCCGACAGCGCCGCGCTGGTTGCGGCCAGAGCCGCCTCGATCGGGCCGGGTTGATGGAGCGAGCGCTCAATCGCGGCGCGTTCCTCAAGGCTGGGTTCGCGCACCTGCATCATGCCATCGACAAACAGGCGCAGCCCCTGCTCGGTCGGCATCCGGCCGGCGCTGGTGTGCGGGTGCGACAGAAGCCCCAACCCTTCAAGATCGGCCAGAACGCTGCGGATCGAGGCGGGCGAAAGGTTAAGCGCCCCGCCCCCGGCCAGCGTCTTGGACCCGACCGGCTGGCCGGAATGCAGATAAGCCTCGACCACTTGCCGAAACACTTCGCGCGCGCGCCCGGTAATCTCCGGAAACGAGAGGACAGAGGCGGGATTTTGAGCCATTGGCATCTTATTGGGCGGCACGCCTTTGCAAATCAAGGGCCACGTCGTCAAATCCTTGCCCCGCCCCGCGCAAACCGTTAGGGCCGCGACACGTTTAATTGAAAGGCTCCCCATGCGTCCTTCTGGTCGCGCGCCCGATGAAATGCGCGCCATCGAAATCGTCACCAATTTCACCAAACATGCCGAAGGCAGCGTGCTGGTATGCTTTGGCGACACCAAGGTTCTGGTCACCGCCAGCGTGGAAGAGCGCGTGCCGCCGTTCCTGCGCGGCAAGGGCGAAGGTTGGGTGACGGCCGAATATTCGATGCTGCCCCGCGCCACCCACACCCGCGGCAGCCGCGAAGCCGCCAAGGGCAAGCAGTCGGGCCGCACGCAGGAAATTCAGCGCCTTATCGGCCGTTCCTTGCGCGCTGTCACCGATCTGAAAAAGCTGGGCGAACGTCAGATTACGCTGGATTGCGACGTCATTCAGGCCGACGGCGGCACCCGCACGGCCTCGATTTCGGGCGCTTGGATTGCGCTGCGTCTGGCGATCAACGGACTGATGGCCAAGGGCCTGATCACCGAAGATCCGCTGCCGCGCAAGGTGGCCGCCGTATCCTGCGGCATCGTCAATGGCACGCCGGTGCTCGACCTTGATTACATTGAGGATTCTGGCGCGGACGCCGACGCCAATTTCGTCCTGATCGAAGGCGGCCATATCGCCGAAGCGCAGGCCACCGCCGAAGGCGCGACCTATGACGAGGAAGGCCTGCTGCGCCTGCTGCGTCTGGCCCGCATCGGTTGCGACCGCATCTTTGCCGCACAGGACAAGGCTGTAGGGGCTTAAACCTAACGCCGCTTAATTAACCATGGAACCTGCCGTTCTATGGAGAAATATCCGCCTAAGGACAGGGCCAATGAGCAGACTTTCCGGCAAGATCGTGATCGCCACGCATAATTTGGGCAAATTGGCCGAGATGCAGCGCATGTTGGCCCCCTATGGGCTGGAATGCGTGTCGGCGGGCGAACTCGGGCTTCAGGAACCGGAGGAAGTTGGCACGACCTTTATCGAAAACGCGCTGATCAAGGCGCGTTTTGCGGCGGTGGAAAGCGGCCTTCCCGCGCTGGCCGATGATTCGGGCCTCTGTGTACAGGCGCTGGGCGGCAGGCCCGGCGTCTATACCGCCGACTGGGCCGAGCGCCACTGGTACGAAGGCCCCGAAGGCCGCGACTGGTTTATGGCCATGGGTAAGGTCGAAGGGCTTTTGTGCGAACACGGCCCCGACGTTGGCCGCGCCGCGCATTTTGCCTGCGTCCTTGCCTTGGCATGGCCCGATGGGGTCGACGCCGTTTACGAAGGCCGCGTCGACGGCACGATGACATGGCCCCCGCGCGGGCGCCTTGGCTTTGGCTTCGACCCCGTATTCATCCCACGTGGGTACCAGCAAACCTTTGCCGAAATCCCCCCCGCCGACAAAGCCAAAATCAGCCACCGTGCGGATGCTTTCCGCAAATTGGTGGCCGATCAGTTTGGGTGAGGTTTTTCTTCGGGGTTAAGAATGCCTCCGGCGGGCAAAGGGCGGGGGCCCTTTGCAATCCCGGTACTGTATGCGTTGCGGGTTGAACGCGGCGTGGTGTTTGGGGGCGGCGTATAAGGTTTTGATAGCCGCTGCGCGGCGGGGAATGGCCGGAATGTAGGGAGAGCGAATATTTGCTATTCGGCCTTTGTTACGGCAATCGATGAACATGTCGCGCCTCAGCCTTATTTTGACAGCCTTGTCCACGGCGTTATCATTAAGCTCATCAGCATCGGCAGGGCATGCCGCGAGCAACACTATGGCCCCTGCACATTGTGAAAAACCAGTAAATTGGCATAACGCCCGCTTTCCCGTGCCAGAACCCGGTTATTACATTCCAATCGCGGTCCGCAATCGGTCCTATATCCTGATGCGTCGGGTAGAAGTTAATGAAGGCAAGATGCGAAACCATTTGCGACGCATTAGACAAGAATTGAGCGCACCACTGCCAATCTTCCTTCTGTCGGAACCTGGGTTGGCTTGCAGCACCTTTATCAATGCATCGCAGATTGTAAGTTCGGCATATCAGTGTGACAGACAGCGTCCTTGCATCTGGGGGTACGAGCTTGGAGAAATGGCTCGTCCAAGCAACGTTCCTGCACCGCCCCACTCAGATGGACGACGTCTCGGTCACTGATGGGCAACATTGCAAAGGGCCCCCGCCCTTTGCCCGCCGGAGGCATCGACTCTCAAAACCTTACGGCACCCTCTGTCCAAAGATATTCCCCGCAGGCCAATAGCGACACACCAGCACGTCATCACGCCGCGCCCGCGCGATGGCGCAACCCACCCGTCGCGTGCCTCGCCAAACGATCTGGGTGTAATGGGCGACATTGTGCCAATTGCCGTCGCGGGTGACATAGGGGAATGTGCCGGGCTGAAAGTCTTCGCGCTCGGCGATGAACTGGCCGATCATGGCGTCGATGGAAAAGGCGCCCGCAGTGCCCATGAACAGGTTTTCGCCCGCCCTCTTGCGCCTTGCCGCCGGGGCGTGGTCGAACTTGCCGGTGCGCGCCAGTTCCTGCGCCCAATCGAGTGCGCCACGCGCCAAAGCTTCATCCCAAACCAAGGGAGCCTCGCCATACTTGCCCCGCTCACGATTATGCGCGGCCAGAGCGCGGGCCGCGATGGCAGGCGGCATCACCGGATTGACCGGCCCATAAAGCGCCACGGGCGTAATAGTGGGCTGCGCCGCAACCGGCGTCGACAACAGGCAACAGAGGACAAAAGCATAGCGCATAGTGGGCAAGGCTTGACATCCAAGCCTTAAACCCGCGTGAAGAAAGCATGGCGCGCGCACTTTATATCCACTGGCCCTTCTGTCTCAAGAAATGCCCCTATTGCGACTTTAACAGCCACGTGCGTGACGGGGTTGACCATGATTTGTGGCAACGTTCGCTCCTGACCGACCTGCGCCGCGAGGCGGAAATGGCGGGCGGCGAGGCATTGGAGAGCATCTTCTTTGGCGGCGGCACGCCCAGCCTGATGCCCCCTGCCCTTGTAGCCGCGCTTCTGGCCGAGGCGGAAAATCTGTGGGGTTTTGCACCCGGGATCGAGATCACGCTGGAGGCCAATCCGTCGAGCGTCGAGGCCGCCAATTTCGCCGCTCTGGCCAGTGCCGGGGTCAACCGCGTGTCGCTGGGGGTTCAGGCGCTGGACGATGATGCCTTGCGCTTTCTGGGCCGCCTGCATGGCGTGGACGAGGCTTTGGCCGCGTTAAATGTCGCGCAAAACCATTTCGACCGCGTCAGCTTCGACCTCATCTATGCCCGCCCCGATCAAACGGCGGAAGACTGGGAGGCCGAACTCAACCGCGCCCTGTCCTTGGGCACCGATCACCTCTCGCTCTATCAATTGACGATCGAGGAAGGGACGCGCTTTGCCACGCTGGTGCGCGAGGGCGCCTTTGCCCCGCTGGAGGATGACCCGGCCGCCGACCTGTTCGCCATGACCCGCGCGATCACCGCCGCCGCCGGCATGCCCGCCTATGAAGTGTCCAACCATGCTAGGCCGGGGCAGGAAAGCCGACACAACCTGACCTATTGGCGATACCGCGATTATGCCGGGATCGGGCCGGGGGCACATGGGCGACGCGGCGGTCATGATGGCCACCAATTTGCCACGACGCGCCACAAAAAGCCCGAAAACTGGCTTTCCGCCATTGAGCGGCGCAGCGATGGTATTCAGGAAGAACGCCTGCTGACCATCTCCGAACAAGGGGCCGAGGCGGTGCTGATGGGCCTGCGCCTTGCCGAAGGGCTGGATGTGTCGGCGCTCTCGACGCGGCTGGGTCTGGCGCAGGATGATCTGATTGATGCGGACAAGTTGGCGCTGTTCATCCGCCAAGGCTTGATGTGGCAGGATGGCCCCCGTGTCGGCGCGAGCGAGGCGGGGATGCTGGTCCTCAACGCGCTGATCGCCGAGGTTACGCCCGACGGGCTTGGCGGATGAATGAAGCCGCCGCATTTCTGACGGCCCGCGCCGATGTTCTGGCGGCGTGGCACGCGCATCTGACCGATGCAAGGCGGCGCAGTCCGCATACCGTGCGCGCCTATATGGCGACGGCGGGGCGGTTGATGGATGCGCTGGAGGCTTACGACTGGGCCGCGCTGGCCCGGATCGAACCGGGCGGATTGCGGCATTTTCTGGCCCAAAGACGCGAGGATGGGATCGCCAATATCTCGGTCGCGCGCGAATTGTCGGCGGCGCGCAGCTTCCTGAGCTTTGCGCGTGAAAAGGCCGGATTGGTCAAACCCGCCCCTCCCCGCCTGCGTGGCCCCCGGATCAAACGTGGCATCCCCCGCCCGATCACGCCCGATGAGGCGACTGATCTGGCCGATCTGGTCGCGGTCAATGCGCGTGAGGATTGGCAGGGGTTGCGCGACCGGGCGGTGCTGCTGCTGCTTTATGGCGCGGGATTGCGCATTGCTGAGGCATTGTCGCTGACCGGGGCGGACTGGCCGATGGGCGACCGGCTGACCGTCACCGGCAAGCGCAACAAGCAGCGCGTGATCGCCATCCTGCCCGCCGTGCGCGAGGCGATTGCGACCTATCTCCAAGCCTGCCCCTATCCGGTCGAACGAAACAAGGCGCTGTTTCGCACAGGAAAAGGCGCCCCCCTCTATCAGTCCGCCGTCCAGAAAGCGGTGGCCCATGCACGCGGCATGCTGGGCCTGCCCGATACGGCAACGCCCCATGCGCTGCGTCATTCCTTTGCCACGCACCTGTTGGGCGCAGGCGCAGATTTGCGCTCGATTCAGGAATTGCTGGGTCACGCCAGCCTGTCATCGACGCAGGTCTATACCAGGGTGGATGCGGCGGTGCTGCTGGACGCCTATCGCAACGCGCATCCCAGAGCCGAAGATTAAACGGGCCGAGGATTAACGCGCGAACAATCGGTCGATCCGCGGACGCAGCCAGCCGATCACCGGCACCTCGACCCAGCGATAGACGGCCACCGACAGAGCGATTGCGACAAGGCTGACCACCCCCGCCCATGGCACCCATGGCATCGCGCCATCACCCAGCCAATCCTGTACCGCCAATCCGCCATGCACCACCGGCAGATGAACCAGATAAAGCGCAAAAGAAGCATCACCCAAGAGCACCAGCCAGCCTTGCCGGGACAGCCAGCCCGACAAAGCCCCGCCCCCCGCGCCAAAGGCCCAGATGAACAGCGCCATCAGCGGAAGATAAGCCAGTTGCATCCGCCACACATCGGGCACGCCCAGCAACGGATAGGCCACCATCGCGCCCAGCAACAAAGCCAGCGCCAGCCATTCCACCGTCGTCCCGCCACGTTTGGGCAGGCGATAGATCAGCATCCCCACCATAAAATCGAGCAACCGCGTCACCGGGCTGATATAGGTCAGCCAATGGGTCAGGGTCGGCTCCTCGCCCACAATGACCGCGCCATGGCCCGATATAATCCGCCACAGAACCACGCCCATATTGACCGCCAGCAACCCCGCCGCCAGCAACCCCAACCGCCGCACCGACAACAAAGCCAGACCTGCAAAACAGGCATAGAAAAACGCCTCGTCCGACAGGCTCCAGCTCGGTTCATTGATGGTGAAATACCAATCGGCACGGGGCACCCAAGCCTGAAGCAGCAGCAGATTGACCGCCACCTTGGACCATCCCTCCTGCCCCAGCGCCATCACCGCCAGCGGTACGCCCACCAGCCAATGCAGCGGCAGGATGCGCGCAAGCCGCAGCACCAGATAATGCCTCAGCCCAATCCGCCGCTCTGCCAGCCGACGCTGATAGGTATGGGCAAGGATATAGCCCGAGAGCATGAAGAAGAAGGACACGCCCGCGTACCCCTCGTGAAAGAGGGTTTGCGCGAGCGGTTGCAACGCATTGGGATATTCGGCCAGCGGCCATAAATGCGAGGCCAGCACCGCCAGCGCCGCGAAAAACCGCAGCGCTGTCAGTTGGTCGAGACGTTTCATGCGTCTTGGGGCATCAGGCGGCTGTCATCTCCGCATGGCGACGCTCGATCGCCGCCCAGATCAGCGCGCCGGTGTCGCTATTGTTGAAGCGGTCGATGGCGACAATCCCGGTAGGCGAAGTCACGTTGATTTCGGTCAGCCATTGCCCGCCGATCACATCGATGCCGACAAACACCAACCCGCGTGCGCGCAGTTCCGGGCCAAGCACGCGGCAGATTTCCGCCTCACGCTCGGTCAGATCGGTCGCCTCGGCGCTGCCGCCCACGGCAAGGTTGGAGCGGAACTCGCCCTCGCCTGGCTTGCGGTTGATCGCGCCGGCCACCTCGCCATCGACCAGAACGATGCGCTTATCTCCCTTGGACACGTCGGGCAGGAAGGGCTGCACCATGAAGGGCTCCTTCCACATCTGGGTGAAGACCTCGATCAAGGCGCCCAGATTGTCGCCGCTGGCGGGCACGCGGAACACCGCCTTACCGCCATTGCCGTGCAGAGGCTTGATGACCAGATCGCCGCCGAAACCGCGTTCCACCATCCGCTTTTGGAAATCGCGCACATCCTCAATCCGGCGCGCCACCAGCGTCGGTGGCATGAATTGCGCGTAATCCAGCACGAAGACCTTTTCGGGCGCATTGCGCACCTGTTCCGGGTCATTGACGACCAGCGTCGTGCCTTTCAGCTTTTCAAGGATATGCGCGCCGGTGATATAGCCAAGGTCGAAGGGCGGATCCTGACGCATCAGCACCACGTCAATGTCGGCGCCAAGGTCGATATTGGCAAAGTCGCCCAGCGTGAAATGCGATTCGCCCGCCTCCGGACGCCGGACCGTCACCGGCGCGGCCCATGCCGAGACGCGCCCCTTTCCGTCCGCCGTCGATTCCCACGCCAGCGTGCCGACATCGTAATACCACAGCGTATGCCCCCGCGCCTGTGCGGACAGCATCAGGGCAAAGGTGGAATCGCCCGCAACATTGATCGAGTGCAACGGGTCCATCTGGACAGCAATACGAAGGGACATCAGCAAAAACCTCAAGCGCCGCCGGAGGGCGGCAGACCGAATGACACCGATCAGATCGGCATCCATGCGTTGGGGATGTGGCGCACCATCGCGCCGGGCGCAAGCAACAGAATATCTACCCGCATGTCATCCCCAGCTTTCATGTAGCCCGGAGCGAGCAATTCGGCCGCCCGCGCCACGCGGGTCAGGCGGCGCTGATCGATGGCGAAATCGAGATCGGCCTCGCGGGCGCGCCATTTGACCTCGACAAATACGACAAGGCGCGGCTGGCGGGCAATAATGTCCACCTCGCCGCGCGGGGTTTTGACCCGCTGGGCCAGAATTTCAAACCCATGTTCGCGCAGCCAGCCGCAGGCCAGATCCTCGCCATGACGACCGCGCGCCTCGGCGGTCATGCGGTCGGCCTCGCGCCTCCAGTTCATTTCAGAGTGAGCGCCAGAGCGTAAAGCGCCTTTCGGTCCAGCCCGGTCGCCTTGGCGACGGCGGCGGCGGCCTGACTGGGTTTCAAATCCCGCAATTCGGCGCGCAGCAACCTTTCGGCATCCTCCATACTGGCGGCCTCTGCGACAGGCGGGCCGACCATCAGAACGATTTCCCCACGCGGCGGATTGGCGGTGTAATATTCGATCAGTTCATCGGGCGTGCCGCTCCGGCATTCCTCGAACATCTTGGTCAATTCGCGCGCCACCGCCACTTCGCGCCGGGGCAAAACCTTGGCAATCGCGGCCAAAGCATCGGTCAGGCGCGGCGAGGTTTCGTAAAACACCAAAGTCGAAGGCACGACCGCCAATTCGGCCAGCGCATGTTCACGCGCCTTTTCCTTGGACGGCAAAAACCCGGCAAACAGGAATTTATCCGAAGGCAAGCCCGACAGGGTAATCCCGACAATCGCCGCACTGGGTCCGGGCAAGGACGTGACCGCAATCCCCCTTTCCCGACATTCGCGCACCAGACGATAGCCCGGATCGGACACCAGCGGCGTCCCCGCATCCGACACCAGCGCCACGGCCTGATCCGCCATCATCGAAAGCAAGCCTTCACGAGAGCGTTCGTCGGCATGGTCATCATACCGGATCAACCGCTGTTTGATGTCCAGATGCTGCAACAATTTGCCGGTAACCCGCGTATCTTCACAGGCCACCGCCGCCACGCCTCGCAATGTCTCGATCGCACGCAGAGTGATGTCGCGGAGATTGCCAATTGGCGTGGCGACAATATACAGGCCGGGAGAGAGATTTTGTTCCATAGGTCAGCTTCATAGAGGGCGGACCGGGGCAAGCCAACAGGACAAACAGGAAGTGGAACAGCCGATGGCCCCCGTAAACCGCACGCTTTGGCGCAAGGGATTGGTTTTGGGCGCAACCGCGCTGCTTTCGGCCTGCGCGGTCGTGCCCAAGGCGCCGCTGGAAAGCCCCAATGTGCCCCCGCCCCCCACGGCTCACCTGCCCACGGACGAAGGGCGCCATCGCATCGCCCTGCTGGTGCCCTTGTCGGGTCCCGGCAGCGCCTTGGGTCAGGCGATGGAAAATGCCACGACCATGGCCTTGCTGGACACCAATGCGACCAAGATCCGTATCACCACCTACGACACTTCGCTGGGCGCGCCGGCGGCGGCGGCAAAGGCGCTGGCCGATGGCAACCGTCTGATTTTGGGGCCTATGCTGGGCGAGGATGCTCTGGCCGTGGCGCAAACGGCGCGGGCGGGCCATGTGCCGGTGATTTCCTATACGGGCGATGCGGGCGTTGCGGGCAATGACGTCTTTGTCATGGGCACCATCCCGGCCCAGTCCATTTCGCGCGTCGTCAAATATGCACGCGGGCAAGGCGTCACGCGCTTTGCCGCGCTGATGCCTTTGGGCAATTATGGCGAGCGCGCGGGCAGTGCGACGATTGCCGCCGTGCGCGCCGCCGGGGGCACGCTGGTGGGCATGGAAAGCTATGACCGGACCAAGGGTTCGCTGACGGCGGCGGTGCGCCGGTTGAAGGGGCGCGGGATATTCGATGCCGTGGTGATCGGCGACACGGCGGCCATGGCGGCGCAGGCGGCCCCTTTGCTGAAAGTCGCCGCGCCCAATCTGCGCATTCTGGGCAATGAATTGTGGGCGGGCGAAGCCATTGTCGCGCGTACCCCGGCGTTGAACGGCGCATGGTTTGCCGCGCTTTCGGATCAACGCTTTGGCCGCTTTACCGAAAGCTATAAGGCGCGCTTTAATCAGGCGCCCTATCGCGCCGCGACGCTGGGCTATGACAGCGTGCTTTTGACCTTGCGCATCGCGCGCGACTGGGCACCGGGCACGCCATTCCCGACGGCGCATATGCTGGACCGGGGCGGTTTCCTCGGCCTTGACGGCATTTTCCGGTTCAACACCAATCAGGTCATCGAGCGCGCATTGGAAGTGCGTGAGGCGCGCGGCGGCGCGGTCAATGTCATCAACCCCGCGCCGGTCAAATTCGATAACTGATTCAGCGTATATCTGAACCGGGGATTTAACGGTCCCCGGCGCTTGCTTTCAGGCGTCGGCGCGGTCTAGGCTGTCGTCCATGTCGGACGATCTGTTTGAAACCCCACGCGGCCCCACGGGCGAGGCTTATGACGGCTCGGCGATCGAGGTGCTCGAAGGGCTTGAGCCTGTGCGCCGCCGACCGGGCATGTATATTGGCGGCACCGACGAACGCGCGCTGCACCACCTTGTTGCCGAAGTGTTGGACAATGCGATGGACGAAGCCGTCGCGGGCCATGCCAACCGGATCGAGGTGTATCTTGAGGAAGCCCCCGGCAGCGCGGGCCGCGTCACCATCGTCGATAATGGTCGCGGCATCCCGGTGGACGAACACCCCAAGTTTCCCGGCAAGAGCGCGCTGGAGGTTATCCTCTCGACGCTGCATTCGGGCGGCAAGTTTTCGGGCAAGGCCTATGCCACCAGCGGCGGCCTGCACGGCGTGGGGATCAGCGTGGTCAACGCGCTTTCCACGCTGACCCGCGTTGAGGTTGCGCGGAACAAGGAATTGTTCGCACAGGAATTTTCCAAAGGCGTCACGCTTGGCCCCATTCAAAAGATCGGCGCGGCGCCCAACCGGCGCGGTACGTCGGTGCAATTCACGCCCGACCCGGAAATCTTTGGCGCCGATGCGCGCTTCAAGCCTGCGCGCCTGTTCAAGCTGGTGCGGTCCAAGGCCTATTTGTTTGCGGGCGTGGAAATCCGCTGGAAATGCGCGCCATCTCTGGCCAGCGAAGATGTGCCCGCCGAGGCGACGTTCCAGTTTCCCGGCGGTTTGGCCGATCATCTGGCCGAACAGATCGCCACGCGCGAATGCGTGACCGCCGCGCCCTTTTCGGGGACGCAGGATTTCCCCGGCGACATGAATGGCCGCGTCGAATGGGCGATTGCATGGCCGCTGTGGTCCGAAGGCGCCTATTCCTATTACTGCAACACCATCCCCACGCCCGACGGCGGCACTCATGAACAGGGCATGCGCGCGGCGCTGACCAAGGGCATTCGCGCCTTTGGCGAATTGGTGGGCAATAAAAAGGCCAAGGACATTGCGCCTGAAGACGTGGTCGTAGGCTGTGAGGCGATGCTATCTGTCTTTATCCGCGACCCGCAGTTTCAGAGCCAGACCAAGGACCGTCTGACCAGCCCCGAGGCGGCGCGCATGGTGGAAAACGCCATCCGCGACCATTTCGACCATTTCCTGACCGACAATATGGATCGCGGCAAAGCGTTGCTGGGCCATGTGATGGAGCGGATGGACGAGCGTTTGCGCCGCAAGGCCGAGCGCGAGGTCAAGCGCAAGACCGCCACCAATGCGCGCAAGCTGCGCCTGCCCGGCAAGTTGACCGATTGCAGCGGCGAAGGCGAAGGCGAAACCGAACTCTTCATCGTCGAAGGCGATTCGGCAGGCGGCAGCGCGAAACAGGCCCGCGACCGCAAAACGCAGGCCATCCTGCCCATTCGCGGCAAAATCCTGAACGTGGCCAGCGCCAGCATGGACAAGATCCGCGGCAATCAGGAAATCGCCGATCTGGCGCTGGCCATGGGTTGCGGGATGCGCAAGGATTGCAACCCGGACCTGTTGCGTTACGATCGCATCATCATCATGACCGACGCTGACGTCGACGGGGCGCATATCGCCACGCTGTTGATGACCTTCTTCTTTCAGGAAATGCCCGATGTGGTGCGTAAAGGGCACCTCTATCTGGCCCAGCCGCCGCTCTATCGCCTGACGGCGGGCAAAGAGAGCGCCTATGCCCGTGATGATGCCCATCGCGAGGAGTTGGAGCGCACCAAATTCAAGGGCAAGAAGGTCGAAGTTGGACGGTTCAAGGGCCTTGGCGAAATGAACCCCCAGCAATTGCGCGAAACCACGATGGACCCGGCCAAGCGCAGCCTTGTGCGCATCACCCTGCCCCAGGAATATGAGGACCGGGCGCAGGTAAAGGATCTGGTCGACCGCCTGATGGGCCGCAACCCGGAACATCGCTTTCACTTTATCCAAAACCGCGCCGCCGATATCGACCCGGACATGATCGACGCATAATGGCGACCAAGGCCCATTTCGAGGTGCTGGACGGGTTGCGCGGTGTGGCCGCGTTGCTGGTTCTGGTGTTCCATATCAGCGAGATCCTGTCCAAGGGCGTGATGGCGGACAACTGGCTGCCCCATGGCGCGCTGGCGGTGGATTTCTTCTTTGCGCTTTCGGGCTTTGTCATCGCCCATGCCTATGACCGGCGCATGGCCGAGGGGCTGGGTTTTGGCGGTTTCATGCTGCGGCGTTTCTTGCGCCTGCACCCCATCGTGCCGCTGGCGACACTGATCGGCGCGCTGGCGTGGGTGTTTGCGCCCTTTCATCAGTCCCCTCATCCTGTCGATGGACGGTTCTGGACGGCGGTGGTAATGGGGCTGGTCTTGCTGCCCTATCCCACACTGGCGGACCGGGCGGAGGATACCCATTCGCTCGACGGGCCGACATGGACGCTGTTTCAGGAATATATCGGCTCGGTGGCCTATGGGCTGGTCCTGCATCGCCTCAGCCCCCGCGTTCTGGCATGGCTGCTGATCCCGTCGGGCGGACTGCTGGCATGGGGCGCGGTGGCCTATGGTAATCTCTCGGTCGGTTGGGGGTGGAGCCATTGGTGGATGGCCGAGGCCAGGTTGGCGTTTCCCTTTATCTTCGGGATTCTGCTGCGGCGTATTCTGCACCGATTGACGCCTTTGCGGATGAGCTTTGGCGGATTGGCCATCATGATGGCGGTGGCGTTTGCCGCGGGCGTGCCGGGGGGCAAACCGGGCTGGGCCAATGGGCTGCTTGAATTTGCCTATGTCGCCTTGCTCTTCCCGCTCATCATCCTGATGGGCGCGCATTCGCGCATGAGCGCGGGGACGCGCAAGATCGCCAAGGCGCTGGGCCGCCTGTCTTACCCATTGTATATTATCCATTATCCCTTCATCTATTGGTACTGGGATTTGGCACTTGATCCGCGTCCGCATGATCTGATGATCTGGGCGCCGGTGCTTTATGCCGGATCGATTGCATTGGGTTGGGCGGCGCTGCGGCTTTGGGATGAACCCTTGCGGCGCTGGGCCACGGCCCGTTGGATTGCCAAGGAGAATTGAGATGACGCATACAGGACAATGCCTGTGCGGCGCGGTGAAGCTGGAACTGGAGGGCGACCCCATCGCCGCACGCATGTGCTGGTGCCATGACTGTCAAAGGCTGGCCAGTGGATCGGCGACGGTCAACGCGCTGTTCGCGCCGGAAAATGTGACGGTGACGGGGCCGATAACGCTGCACCACAAGGTGGCCGACAGCGGCAACACGGTCGAGCGCGCCTTTTGCACCACCTGCGGCAGCCATGTGTTCTCGCGGCCGCTGCTCGATCCGCCGGTGGCCTATCGCATCCGCGCCGGCGCGCTGGACAATCCCGAAATTGCCAAGCCCACCGGCATCATCTGGACGGCCAGCGCCCCTTCGTGGGCGGTGATGGACCCGGCCCTGCCGCAATTCCCCAAGGCGCCGCCGGCCTAAAGCTTCGCCGCCGGCCTGAAGCGTCGCCGCCAGCCTCAAGCAAGCGGCGCCCGTGGATATCAATCCTGCGGGCGCAGCTTTTCCATCGGGACTTCGGCAAACATCTTCTGCACCGCCGGGCGTGCGTTGATCTGGGCGATCCAGCGCGAGAGATGCGGCGCGTCATTGGGATTGACCAGTTCGGGGAAGCTGTAATTCATGCCATTGGCGATGGCGAAATTACAAATATCAGCCAGCGTGAACATGCCCCCGGCCAGCCATTCATTATCGGCCAGATGGTCATTGAGGCGCGTGACCGAAAAGGCGATCTTGCGCATTTCCTCGTCGAGCAGATCCTGCGGGAAACCTTCACGCGCGCGGCGCCATTTGACCTGCTGTTCAAAGACGGGGATGGCCTTGACCTTTTCCTCAAAGGCCTCATCGCTCATGCTCTTGACCATATTGCCGACATAGCGGTGCCAGCCGATGGTCGAAACGCACCAGCAGAAATATTCATCGACCCATTTCGTCCAGATCCGCATTTGCGCGCGGCCATAAGAATCGGCGGGGCGCAGCTTTACCTCACCGGGATGTTCATCCTCCAGATATTCGCAGATCACCGTGCTTTCGGTAATCACCTTGTCGCCATCGACCAGAGCGGGCACCTGACCACGCGGATTGATGGCCTTGAACCATTCCTGATGATGTTCAAAGATGGCCGGGTTCAGGCGGTGCCCTTCAAAAGGCGTGCCCTTTTCATAAAGGGTGAGCAGCGGCTTCATCGAATTGGCGGCGGGGCCGAAAGAATAGAGTTTGAGCATCGTATGGGCATCCTCTTGTGCTTTGCGCCGACCTTAAGGAATGTCAGTGTTGCATACAAGTGGTGGGAAAAATACCCGGCAGATTCAGCCTATCGGCCCCAGCCGTTTCGCCGCCATCCGCACGCGCATCGAAGCATTCGCCCCGCGCCCCGGATGGCGCACGTGGGTCTATGAATTCCTGCTCTTTGGGTTCAAGCAAGGCTGGGCCTGCCTGTTTGGCGGGCTGTTGCTGGCCCTGCTTTTGCTCACCCATCTGTTCTATCCGGCGCATGCGGCGCTGGCACGCTATGACATGCTGACACTGGCCGCGCTGGGGGTACAGGTGGCGATGCTGGCGCTGCGGCTGGAAAGCCGCGAGGAGGCGTGGGTGATCGCCGCCTTTCACATCGTCGGTACGGTGATGGAACTGTTCAAAACCGCGCAAGGATCATGGGTCTATCCCGAGGCGGGCTTTCTGCGGATCGGCAATGTGCCTTTGTTTTCCGGCTTCATGTATGCCGCGGTGGGCAGCTATATCGCCCGCGTCTGGCGCATCTTTGATTTCCGCTTCAGCCATTATCCCGATGGTCGGCTGACCGTGCTGGTGGCGGTGCTGATCTATGTGAATTTCTTTGCCCACCACTGGTTGCCCGACATTCGGCTGGGGCTGTTTGCGGCGATCGGTGTGCTGTTCTGGCGCACGCGAGTCTATTTTCGCAACTGGCGGGTGCATCGATGGATGCCGCTGCTGCTGGGCTGGTTTTTGGTGGCGGGCTTTATCTGGCTGGCGGAAAATATCGCCACCTTTGCCAATGCCTGGATCTATCCGGGCCAGCGCCATGGCTGGGTGATGGTTTGGCCATCGAAATTGGGCGCGTGGTATCTGTTGATGTATATTTCATTCGTGCTGGTGGCGCGGCTGCATCGCGCCGCGCCACCCACGGATCAGTAAAGCAGATGGGGCCGGATTTCCTCTGCCCAGCGCAATTCATCGGGCGTGGTGATCGCATCGAGATCGCCCGCGCATGACCCGGCATCATCCACCCATTCGCGCAAACCCGGCCCGCCGTTGATCACATCAATGGCAAGGCGGGTCAGCTCATACTCATAGGGGAAATCGCGCCACAGCGGATAATCGGGATAAAGCCGCCGGATCGCCTTGAAGGCCAGTGCCTGCAATCGCCATGGGCGGAAATGGGCGTGGTCATAGAACCCGCCTTCGGCATGGATCATCAAGGCGCTGCACAATTGGCCGACATGCTTGTGGAACGTAGGCGTAAACCAGCATTCGCGAAGAGCGCAGCCCGTCATCCATTGGGGCGCAAAGGCCTGCATTTCGGCCAGAACAGCCTTGGCATCCACATCGGGCGCGCCGAACAAGACCTCCAGAGGCCGCGTCGTCCCGCGCCCCTCGGACAGGTTGGTGCCCTCCAGCATCACCGCCCCGGCATAGGCCCGGGCCATGTTCAGGCTGGCCGCATTCGGGCTGGGGTTGATCCAGAGGCGTTCCTCGGGCCAGCCGAAACCGGCCAAACCAGCACGAGCAGGCGCATCAGGCAGCCAGCCCTCCATGGTGATGACGCGGTAATCGACGTCCAGCTTGTAATGGTCGATAAACCAACGCCCCATCTCGCCCAGCGTCAGGCCGTGGCGCATCGGCATCGGCCCCGCGCCGACAAAACTCTCCTGTCCGGGGATCAGCGTCAGCCCTTCGATGGGCCGTCCCGCCGGATTGGGCCGGTCCAGCACCCAGACCGATTTGCCCGTGCCCGATGCCGCCTCCAGCAGATAGAGCAACGTGGTGACGAAAGTGTAGATCCGGCAACCAAGATCCTGAAGATCGAACAGAAACACATCGGCCGTATCCATCATCGCCGGGGTCGGGCGGCGCACCTGACCATAAAGGCTGAACACCGGAATGCCGAGCGTGGGGTCGAACTCGTCCTCGGTCTCGACCATATTGTCCTGTTTGTCGCCCTTCAGCCCGTGCTGGGGGCCAAAGGCGCTGGTCAGTTTGATGTCGGGACATGCCGCCAGCGCGTCCAGACTATGCGTGAGGCCAGCGGTCAGCGACGCAGGATGCGCGACCAAAGAAACACGGCGTCCCGCCAGAGGCGCACGAAGCGAAGGATCAGCGAGCAGGCGATCAAGGCCGAAGTGAACAGTCATGGTGCCTCCGCTGCCGCAAGCTGGAGCGTGAAGCAAGAGCGCTTGTGAAAATCGGGCCGCCCCGGCCCATGAGCAAGCGCCCAATAGGATTTGTGACCGCCCGTTTCCTCGATCACCGCCGTCAGCCCCGCGCAATCGGCCCCGTCCAGAATGGCGCGGGCAAGGCGTACTTCGCAAACCGCCACATCGCTCGTCCGGGTCATGGCGATCATCGGGGCGATGGGCATATCGGAATCATGCCCGCCCTCGCGATAATCGGCAAAACCATAGGCGGCCCAGCGCGATGAGGGCGAGAAGTTGAACTCGCGATAAGTGCTTTCCACCAATCCCACAAAGAGTTCAAAGCAGGTCGCCTTCCAAAGGTCGTCATGACGATCCGGCGCCGCGGGCGCGGGCAGCACCAGTCCCCCCGCCCCGCCAACCCGATAGGTCAGCACCAGCCACTCCCCGCGCGCTTCCCAATCCACGCTGACGGATTTCACCCCCACGGCGGGCGTTTGCGGATGACAGATCAGCGAGAAAGTTCCCAAATCCAATTCTCCATGCTAGGCGGCGCGTTCAATCAAGAGGCAATCATGACCGAATACAAGTCCGACCTGCTGCGCCTGCTGTCCGAACGCGGCCATATCCACCAATTGACCGATGCCCAAGGGCTCGATGCCCTTGCCCAAAAAGACGTGGTAGTGGCGTATAATGGCTATGACGCGACGGCCTCCTCGCTGCATGTCGGCAATCTGGCCTCTGTCATGCTGCTGCGCCGCCTGCAACAGGCCGGGCATAAGCCCATCGCGCTGATGGGCGGCGGCACGACCAAGGTGGGCGACCCCAGCGGCAAGGACGAATCGCGCAAGCTGCTGACCGAGGAAACCATCGCCTCGAACATCGCAGGCATCGCCAAGGTATTCCACCGCCTGCTGCGCTTTGACGACAGCGCCACCGGCGCGCAAATGGTCAACAATGCCGACTGGCTGGATCAGTTGGGCTATATCGACCTGCTGCGCAATGTCGGCCCGCATTTCACGGTCAATCGCATGCTGACCTTTGATTCGGTGAAACTGCGGCTCGATCGCGAACAGCCGCTGACCTTCCTTGAATTCAACTACATGATCCTTCAGGCCTATGACTTCCGCGAACTGGCGCTGCGCCATGGCTGCCGGTTGCAGTTGGGCGGGTCGGACCAATGGGGCAATATCGTCAACGGCATCGAATTGACGCGCCGGATGAACGGGATCGAACTTTTCGGCCTGACCACGCCGCTGCTGACCACGGCCGACGGGGCCAAGATGGGCAAGAGCGTCAATGGCGCCGTATGGCTGAATGAAGAGCTGCTGCCGCATTATGACTTCTGGCAGTTCTGGCGCAACACCGATGACCGCGATGTGGGCCGTTTCCTTCGCATCTTTACCGATGTTCCGCTGGACGAGATTGTCCGGCTCGAGGCCCTGCAGGGCAGCGAGATCAACGCCGCCAAGGTCGTTCTGGCCAATGAAGTGACCAAGCTGGTCCGCGGTGAGGAAGCAGCCAAGGCCGCCGAAGCCACCGCCAGCGCAACCTTTGCCGGGGGCGGTCTGGGCGCGGACCTTCCGGTTTGGCATGTGCCCGCCGGTGGCTGCACGATCATCGATGCGTTGGTCGGAATTGGTTTTGCGGCAAGCCGAGGCGAGGCCAAGCGCCTGATCGCGGGCGGCGGCGCCAAGCTGGACGGCGCGGCCATTAGCGATGAAAATCATGCCATTAGCCTTGATAGCGGCGAAATCCGCCTGTCATCCGGCAAGAAAAAGCACGGCATTCTCAAGGCCCAATGACATCTTCGAGGGGCGGCAAGGCCTTGCCGCCCCAACCGGCACCAAATTGCCATATTTACCATTTTTTCGCCATTTGCGGCTTATAACCTGCCCTTACCCCCTCAAGGCAGGAGACTGACACAATGGCATCAGGCGCACAGCTATCGGTTACCGAGCTGCGCCGCGCGGCGCGCCATCCGGTCAATTTCCGGGTAGCAGCAGAACACAGGCGGTTGGGCGACATCATGCTCGATATCGCCAATATCTCGATCCACGGCTTCATGGTCGGCAACAAGGTCGAGCTGGGACGTGGCGAAAGAGTAACCATCCGTTTGCCCGTCGTCGGCCGGATCGAGGCGCATTTGATCTGGGCAACGGAGGATCGCGCCGGTTTCCAATTCGAACGCATCATTCGTCAGGATGATTTCACTAATATGATCGCGGCGCTGCAACCCAATCCGCGCCTGCGCAAATAAGATACGCCCTGCACAAGGGGGAACGAAAGCGAGATTTTTCGTTCCCCAAGCGTTGATGTCTTGGCAATCGCCTCTGCACCTGCCAAATCGGCGGGCGTGAACGAGCAAGCCCCCCAACCCACCAACCCGTTGCAAATCGCCGACTATCGCCGATTTTGGAGCGCGCGCTTTCTCTCATGGCTGTCCGGATCGGGCATGGTGGTCATTATTGGCTATCAACTCTATGATCTGGCGCGCCAATCCTATGGGATGAGCATTACGCAGGCCTCCTTTATGCTGGGCGTGCTGGGCTTTGTGCAATTCGTACCGATGTTTTTGCTGACGCCGATTTCCGGCGTTGTCGCCGACCGTTTTGACCGGCGAAAAGTCGGCGCCATGGCGATTTGCGTCGATATGACCATGGCACTGATCATGGCTGTTGCCACGTGGCAGGGGTGGCTGTCGCTGCCGCTGGTGCTGATATTGGGCGCGGCCAATGGCACGGCGCGCGTTTTCATAGGGCCATCGGTGGGCGCAATTGCGCCGATGATCGTGCCGCCAAACCTCTTGCCCCGCGCCATCGCGATGAATTCCATGGCGATGCAATCGGGCACGATTGCGGGGCCTGCGGTGGCGGGCATGCTGTTCGCCTGGCACCCTTCGCTGTTTTACTGGATCGCCTCGGTCCTGCTTAGCGTTTCGGCGCTGGCGCTACTGACGATCCGCCCCTTGCCCGCCCATGCGGCCAATCGGGATGTTCACCCCCTGCGCATGGCCATGGAAGGGCTGACTTTCGTGCGCGGCAATCCGTTTCTGCTGGGCTGCATTACGCTCGATCTGTTTGCGGTTTTGCTGGGCGGGGCGACGGCGTTGTTGCCGGTCTATGCGCGCGACATCCTGCATGTCGGCCCCGAAGGTCTGGGCCAGATGCGCGCAGCCCCGGCGGCGGGCGCGGCGGTTCTGGGTATCCTGTTGTCGATCAAACCGCTGGAACGGCGCGTGGGCGTGACCATGCTGGGCTCTGTGGCCTTGTTTGGCGCGGCAACGGCGGTCTTTGCGGTTTCAACCAATTACATGCTGTCGCTGGCCATGCTGGCGTTGCTGGGCGGGGCGGATATGGTCAGCATGTTCGTGCGCGGTACGCTGGTCCAGTTGCACACGCCCAATGAAATGCGCGGACGCGTGTCGGCTATTTCGGGTCTGGCCATCGGCGCGTCCAATGAATTGGGCGAAATGGAATCGGGTCTGGCCTCGTTGCTGTTCGGCGCACAGGGGGCTGTGCTGTTCGGCGGGATTGGCGCGGTGGTGGTGACGCTGCTCTGGGCCGTGCTGTTCCCGCAAATCCGCAAGGCAAATCGCTTTACCCCCAAACAGGACGATTGATCATGCCCCAAACCCCGAAACTCGAAAGCGTTTCCTATCAGGATGGCGATGTCGTACTGACCGGATGGCTGGCCCGTCCGGCCGGTACGCCGCGTGGCGCTGTGCTGATCTGGCCGACGATTGCCAATGTCGGCCCCGCCATCGAAGCGCGCGCCACCGCTCTGGCCGAACAGGGCTACATCGCGCTCATCGGCGACTTTTACGGCGCCCCGGTGGCCAATTTTGAAGCGTCTTTCCCGATGGCCGCAGAACTGCGCGGCGATTGGGAGCAATATCGCGCCCGCCTACGCGCCGCTCTGACGGCCTTGCGCGCGGTGCCCGGTGTTGATGGATTGAAGATCGCTGTGATCGGCTATTGCATGGGCGGACAGGCCGCGCTCGAATTGGCGCGCGACGGGGCCGACATTGCCGCCGCCGTCAGCTTCCACGGTGTATTCTCCACCGAAAAGCCCGCCCAGCCCGGCGCGGTCAAGGCCCGCATTCTGGTGCTGCATGGTGACGCCGACCCGCTGGCCCCGCGCGATGCGGTCATCGGCCTTTGGCAGGAATTGGACACGGCGGGCGCCAATTGGCACTTCCACGCCTATGCCAACGTGCGTCACGGCTTTACCGACCCGGAAAGCGACGCACGCGGCAAAGACTTCCTTGGCTATAACACCAGCGCCGACCGCCAGAGCTGGGCCGCCATGCTCAGCTTCTTTGACGAGATCTTCGCTTAATCAATCCGCGTCAGGGTGTCCCCGTCAAGCTTGCGATAAAAGCAGCTGGGGGCACCCGTGTGGCACGCCGGACCTTCGGGCTTGCACAGCATGACCAGCGCGTCCTGATCGCAATCGACGCGCATTTCCTGAACCCGCAGGAAGTGACCCGAAGTTTCGCCCTTCAGCCACAATTTGCCGCGCGAACGCGAATGGAAATGGGCCAGCCCCGTTTCCCGCGTCTTTTCCAGCGCCTCGGCATCCATGAAGGCGACCATCAGGATCTCGCGGCTTTCCGAATCAACGGCGATGCCGATCATCAGGCCCTGCGCATCAAAGCGCGGCATGAAAACCGAACCCGTTTCACGGTCGGGATTGGCGGCGGAATTGGCCGAGGACATCGATCAAACTTTCGGTTCAAGGCGTGCCAGCCCTCTGCCGGACGCGGTGCTGTTGCGCGATAACCACAATTGCGGAGCAAAATCCACACTCCGCAGCATCGCCTCTTTATCTTTGGTCCGAAAAAGTGAAACAAAACTTTCACGGTCTTGAGGGAGATCGTATTTGACCAGGCAGCGGAAAGCGCCACGGTTCAGGGAATTGCCAGCCAGCGCCGAAAGGGTGTTGCGCGGTAGAGAAATGAGGGTTCGGGTGTGGTGGCCCAACAGGGGGGGCCTGCCAATCGCGCTGAAAAGCGTCGCCCAAGAGTTTCGTCACGTGAACGCCCGGAGGCCAAATCTCCGGGCGTTTTCTTTTGCCCATCGTTACGGCCCCGGATTACGGTAACGATTCGCCGTGAACCCGCGCGAAACAGGCAATGATCACGCGGGAAGCACCCGCCTGTTCCAACGCGGCGATACAGGCATTGGTGGTCGCGCCACTGGTCAACACGTCATCGGTCAGCACGATCTTGGCCCCGTTTAACGCATGGCGGCGTCCGCGATGCACGCCGATCGCGCCATCAAGAACCCTTGCCCGCTCATCCGGACCAAGCCCGCCCAGCATTGGCGTCTTGCGCCGCCGGATCAGCCCATCAACCAAGGGCCGCGCGCCGGTGTTTCGGGCGATCTCCTGCGCCAACAGCGCCGATTGGTTAAAGCCCCTGCCCCACAAACGCCAACGGTGCAGCGGCACCGGCACCACCAGCCACCCCGGCCCGACACCCATATGGGCCAGATATTTAAGCCGAGACGCCATCAAACGCCCCATCATCCCGGCCAAAGCCACCCGCCGTCCATATTTGAGCGCCATGACCAAATCGCGCGACGTATCATTGTACAAGGTCGCCGCCGCAACCCCGTGATGGCGCGGAGCCTCACCTGCACATTGGTGGCACCGCAGGTCATCCTCGTCATGCGACGCCGCCTCGCTGGAAAGCGGACGTTGGCACAGGCCGCAGGACGGATCGCCCGGTATGGCCAGTCCCGACCAACAGGCACCGCACAGGCCGCCTTGCTCACTCACCCCTTCGCCGCACATGGGGCAACGAGGCGGGAACAACAGGTCAAGGATGGGGGCAAGGCGGCGCATAGACCAAAGTGTAATAGGCTGTTTGGCGCAGGCAAGCACGAAGAGCCTTGCAGCACGCCGCGACCCAAGGCAGGAGGCAGGCTTATGAGTCAACCTCCCCGCATTTTTGCCCAGCACCGCCGCCTTGCCGCCCGCCGTCGGGCCATGGTTTTGCAAAACCACCCCAATGCTGCACGCTATCTGCTTGAAGATATGGTGGAAGATGTGATAGAGCGGCTCGCCTTTGTGAAGGCTGAGTTGAAAACGGCGCTGGTCATTGGTGACTGGACCGGGATGCTTGCCGCGAATCTGCGCGGGCAAGGGGTTGAGGTTACGCAGGCGGACCCTGCCGGATTGCACGGCGCTATCCCGATTGACGAAGAGCAGCCCTATTTGTTGCGCGGCTTCGATCTTATCGCCTCGCTCGGCACGCTCGATACGGTTAACGACCTGCCCGGCGCGCTGATCCATATGCGTCAGGCACTCAACCCCGGCGGGTTGATGATCGCCAGTTTCGTGGGCGCCGGATCGCTGCCCGCTCTGCGCGCTATCATGCTGGCCGCCGATGGCGACCGCCCTGCCGCGCGCGTTCACCCGATGGTCGATGTTCGCGCCGGGGCGCAATTGCTGCAACGCGCCGGTTATGCCGATCCGGTCAGCGACGGGCGCAGCATCAAGGTCAATTTCCGCTCGCTGGCCAGCCTTGTCGCCGATGTGCGGGCTCAGGCCCTTGGCTGCGTGCTGAACGAGGCCGGGCCGGCGGTAGGAGAGGCCGGCTATGCACGCGCCATGCTGGCCTTTGCCGATCAGGCCGTCGATGGCCGCGTGACCGAAAGTTTTGAAATTCTGACGTTGAGTGGTTGGCGGAAGTAAGCAGGGATTGATGCGAGGGACTCGTCCCTCGCGCTCCCATGACTGTCGAGGTTGGGCCACGGGTTCGGCGTCGGATATCGCACGCACCCGAACCAAATAAAAAGCCTGCGGCGCTCTTACCTTGACGCCGCAGGCTTTTATTCATTCAACGCCTCAGAACAGGCATGCCCCCATGAACGCGATTGCCAAGGGACAAGTCCCTTGGCCCGCCGGAGGCATAAAGCATGCCTTACCCCAAAGCCGCCTGCGCAGCCGCCAACCGGGCAATCGGCACGCGGAAGGGCGAAGCCGAGACATAATCCAGCCCGGTCTTTTCGCAGAAAGCGATGGAGGCTGGATCGCCGCCATGCTCACCACAAATGCCCAGCTTGATGCCCGGCAGGGTCTTACGGCCCCGCTCAGCGGCCAATTCGACCAACTGACCCACGCCTTCAACATCGAGGCTGACGAAAGGATCGCGCGCATAGATGCCCTGCTCGACATAGGCCGAGAGGAAACGCGCCGCGTCATCGCGCGACACGCCCAGCGTGGTCTGCGTCAGGTCGTTGGTGCCGAAGGAGAAGAACTTGGCTTCTTCGGCAATCTCGCCCGCCATCAGTGCCGCGCGCGGCAGTTCGATCATCGTGCCGACCAGATAATCGAGCACCTTGCCCTTTTCGGCAAAGACCTGCGCAGCGGTGCGGTCCACCAGCGCCTTGAGGATCGAGAGTTCCTTCTTGGTCGCCACCAGCGGAATCATCACTTCGGGCACAACCGCCTCGCCGGACGCCAGCGCCACATCGACGGCAGCCTCAAAGATCGCGCGCGCCTGCATCTCATAGATTTCCGGGAAGGTGATCCCCAGACGGCACCCGCGATGGCCCAGCATCGGGTTGAATTCATGCAATTCACCCGCGCGGCGCTTCAACGTTTCCACGCCAATGCCGATGGCTTCGGAAAGCTCGGCAAATTCCGCATCGCTATGCGGCAGGAATTCATGCAGCGGCGGATCGAGCAGGCGGATCGTGACGGGCAGGCCAGCCATGATCTCGAAGATCGCCTGAAAATCAGCGCGCTGTTCAGGCAGCAGCTTGGCCAGAGCGGCCCGGCGACCGTCCTCGTCCTCGGCAAGGATCATCTGGCGCACGGCCGAAATGCGGCCCGCGTCAAAGAACATATGCTCGGTGCGGCACAGGCCGATGCCTTCGGCGCCGAAGCTGCGCGCGGTGCGGCAATCCTCGGGCGTCTCGGCATTGGTGCGCACCTTCATGCGGCGATGCTTGTCGGCCCAGACCATCAGCGTGCCGAAATCGCCCACCAATTCGGGCTCGATGGTGGGCACAGCGCCCGCCATAATGTCGCCCGTCGCGCCGTCCAGCGTGATGATGTCGCCTTCCTTCAGATCGCGCGTGCCGATCTTCAAGGTGCGGCTGTTCATGTCGATGCTGACCGCGCTGGCGCCCGAGACGCAGGGGCGGCCCATGCCGCGCGCCACAACGGCCGCGTGGCTGGTCATGCCGCCGCGTGCGGTCAGGATGCCCTTGGCCGCATGCATGCCGTGGATGTCTTCGGGGCTGGTTTCAACGCGCACGAGGATGACGCTGTCGCCGCGCTCGGCGCGAGCCTGCGCCGTTTCGGCGTCCAGCACGATCGCACCCGATGCCGCGCCCGGCGAGGCGGGAAGCCCCTTGCCCAGATAATCACGCGCCGCCTTGGGGTCGAGCGTGGGGTGCAGCAGTTGATCCAGCGCCATCGGATCGACGCGCTTGATAGCGGTGGCTTCGTCGATCAGGCCTTCGCCCACCATATCGACCGCCATTTTCAGCGCCGCCTTGGCCGTGCGCTTGCCGCTTCGCGTTTGCAGCATCCACAGCTTGTTGCGTTCCACCGTGAACTCGATGTCCTGCATGTCCTTGTAGTGCTTTTCCAGCAGTTCAAAGACAGCGGCCAGTTCGGTGTAGGCCTCGGGCATAGCCTCTTCCATCGAAAGCGGCTTGGCCCCGGCGCGTTCACGCGAAAATTTGGTCAGATATTGCGGCGTGCGGATGCCCGCGACAACGTCTTCACCCTGCGCATTGACCAGCCATTCGCCGTAATAGGCCTTTTCGCCGGTCGAAGGGTCGCGGGTAAAGGCAACGCCGGTGGCGCTGGTGTCGCCCATATTGCCGAACACCATCGCCTGAACATTGACCGCCGTGCCCCAATCGCCCGGAATGTCGTTCAAACGGCGATAGACCTTGGCGCGTTCGCTTTCCCAGCTGTCGAACACCGCGCCGATCGCGCCCCAGAGCTGTTCATGCACATCCTGCGGGAACGGGCGACCCAGCGCCTTTTCGACGATGGCCTTGTATTCACCGACCAGAGCCTGCCAATGCTCGGCTTCCAGTTCAACGTCGGCGTAGAAACCATTGTCTTCCTTGACGATTTCCAAGGCATCCTCGAACAGGTGATGGTCAATGCCCAGCACCACGTCGGAATACATCTGGATGAAACGGCGATAGGAATCCCATGCGAAACGCGGGTTGCCCGAGCCTTGCGCCAAACCCAGAACCGTTTCGTCATTCAGGCCAAGGTTGAGCACCGTGTCCATCATGCCCGGCATCGAAACCCGCGCGCCCGAACGCACCGAAACCAGCAGCGGATTGGCCGTATCGCCAAACTTGCGGCCCGTAGAGCCTTCAACATGCGCCACGCCTGCGGCAACGCCGGCGCGCAGATCGGCGTCAAAGCTTTTGCCATTGGCGTTATAGAGGGCGCACACTTCGGTGCTGATCGTGAAGCCCGGCGGCACCGGCAGGCCAATGCCCGCCATTTCGGCCAGATTGGCGCCCTTGCCGCCTGCGATTGTCTTGTCGCGGCTGCGCGGGTCGGTCGAATTGGCGCCACCGCCGAAATAGAATACGTATGCAGACATGATTAGACCAAGCCTCCCAGAACGAATCGGCCTTTGTAGTTTCCCTGCCCCTAGCCTTCGATCCGTGAGAAGTCAGCCACTTTGTGCGTTGCAGCACGCAATTGCGACAAAAGACCTAGGCGCGCGGACCGGATCGAGGGATCTTCGGCATTTACGGTGACGTCGTTAAAGAAATCATCAACCGCTGACCGCAGAGTGGCCAGAGCCGCCATCGCACCGGTAAAGTCCTCGGCCGCCACCGCCGCTTCGGCCTTGGGCGTCGCATCGGCCAGCGCAGCGATCAGCGCGGCTTCGGCGGGTTCCGGCGCAGGATTGGTGACATCGACGTCCCAACCCTTCTTCTCCTCAGCCTTGAGGATATTGGCCGCGCGCTTGTAACCGGCGAGAAGGTTTTTGCCGTCGTCGGTCTGCACAAAAGCCTGCAACGCATGAACACGGGCGAGCAGGCGGACGAGGTCGTCCTCGCCGCCCAGCGCAAACACCGCGTCGATCAGGTCGTGACGGACGCCTGCTTCCTTCTGCTGGACCTTGAGGCGCTCATCCAAAAAGTCGAGGAACCAAGCCAGCGAACCATCGGGTAAATCATAGATGGTCCGAGCGATCTTGGTGAATGGAAAACGAAGTTTCGATTTAAGCACCGTGGCGATCACGCCAAGCATAGCCCTGCGCAGCGCAAACGGATCTTTAGAACCTGTCGGATACAACTCGACCGAGAAAAACGAATACAACGTATCCAGCTTATCCGCCAGTGCCACACAGACCGTCACCGGCGCGGTGGGGACATCATCCCCCTGCCCGACCGGCTTGTAGTGATCGCGGATCGCATCGGCCACTTGCGGATCAAGCCCTTCGGCCCGCGCATAATAGCCGCCCATCAGCCCCTGCAATTCGGGGAACTCGCCCACCATTTCGGTGACGAGATCGGCCTTGCACAATTCCGCCGCCTGACGCGCCAGCGCCGGATCGGCGCCCGGCACAATGCCTTCTGCCGCCAACCATTCGGCCAGCTTGGCCACACGCTCAACCTTGTCGGCCACCGTGCCCAGCTTCTCATGGAACGTGATGCGCGACAACTTCTTGGCCTGCTCGGCCAGCGGGGTTTTCAAATCCTGCTGCCAGAAGAAGCGCGCGTCGCTCAAGCGCGCGGCCAGCACCTTGCGGTTGCCGTCGATGATGCCCGCGCCGCCGTCCGTGGCGTCGATGTTGGCGGTGCAGACAAAAGCATTGGCCAGCTTGCCCGCCGCGTCTTCGCAGACGAAATACTTCTGGTTCACGCGCGCGGTCAACTGTATGACTTCGGGCGGAACTTCAAGGAACGCCTCGTCAAACCGGCCCAGCAAAGGCTGCGGCCATTCGGTCAGACCGGCGTTCTCGATCACCAGCCCTTCATCCTCAACCAGCGTCAGGCCAGCCGCCGAAGCCGCCTCCTTCGCCTTGGCGCGGATGATGTCCTGACGCTCGTTATGGTTGACCAGAACCTGCGCGGCGCGCAGCACATCGGCATAGCTGTCAGCATCAGCCACCGTCACCGCGCCCGACGAATGGAAACGATGCCCCACCGTCTCGCGGCCCGAAGTGATCCCGCCAACCTCACATTCCACCACCGCGCCGTCGAGCAGCGCGACAATGCCCTGCAACGGACGCACCCAGCGCAAGGACTCGGTGGAGAGCGAAGCTGCGCCCCAGCGCTGCGATTTGGGCCAGCTGAACCCGCGCACAATGGCGGGGATCGCTTCGGCCAGAACGTCGGCGGTCGCCCGGCCCGGCTTTTCGGTCACAGCGAAAAGCACGCCGTCGCGCTCCTCCAACTGTTCACGCGTCAATCCGGTCTTGCGCAGAAAGCCCGCCAGCGCCTGTTCCGGCGCCGAGGCTTTCGGCCCCTTCACTTCCTCGCGCACGGCCTGCGTCGCCACCGGCAATCCGCGCGCGATCAGCGCAAGGCGGCGCGGCGTCGACCACACGACCAATTCGCCAACCGCAACGCCCGCCGCCGCCATGGCCCCGCGAAACAGCTTTTCCAGTTCAGCGCGAGCGCCCGCCTGCATCCGCGCGGGGATTTCCTCGCTGCGCAGTTCAAGAAGGAAATCGCTCATTTCGTCCACCCCGGAAATTTCACGGCCCATTCGGCCTCGTTCTTCTCGATCCACGCTTCGCACGCGCCCTTGGCCAGATCGCGCACGCGGCCGATGTAGCTGGCGCGCTCCTGCACGGAAATCACGCCGCGTGCCTGCAACAGGTTGAACAGATGCGACGCCTCGATGGCTTGGTCATACGCCGCCAGCGGGATCTTCGCCTCGATGCAGCGCTTGGCCTCGGCCTCGGCATGGGCAAAGCCTTTGAACAATTGCTCGGTGTCGGCCACCTCGAAATTGTACTTCGACATTTCCTGCTCATTCTTCAGGAACACATCGCCATAGGTCAGGCCCGCGTCATTAAAGCGCAGGTCATAAACCCAGTCCACGCCCTGAATATACATGGCAAGGCGCTCCAACCCATAAGTCAGCTCGCCCGCAACCGGCTTGCAGTCAAACCCGCCGACCTGCTGGAAATAGGTGAACTGCGTCACCTCCATCCCGTCGCACCAGACCTCCCAGCCCAGCCCCCATGCGCCCAGCGTCGGGCTTTCCCAGTCATCCTCGACAAAGCGGATGTCATGGGCCAGCGGATCGACGCCAATCGCGGCCAAAGATTGCAGATAAAGCTCCTGCAAATTCTCAGGGCTTGGCTTGAGGATCACCTGATACTGGTAATAGTGCTGCAACCGGTTCGGATTTTCGCCATAGCGGCCATCGGTCGGACGGCGGCTGGGCTGCACATAGGCGGCCTTCCACGGTTCGGGGCCCAGCGCGCGCAGCGTCGTTGCGGGGTGAAACGTACCCGCGCCCATGCGCATGTCATAGGGCTGAAGGATCGCACAACCCTGCTTGCTCCAGAAATCATGGAGGGTGAGGATCATGTCCTGAAAGCTCAGCGGCTTTTTGGCCACGGGTGCTGTCTCGCGTGCTGTTTCACTCATGGCGCAGCCTTTGGCGTAACGATTTGCATGGGTCAATGGGGATCAGGGGCCGGTTTGGGTCAAGCAAAGGCCGTTTTCCGCGCAAATTTACTTCTCGCTAACCCTTCCTTATAATCGACACATTGCGCAGGATCACTATAGGGGGCCCTATGTCGAAGCTGACCTCCCCCCGTCTCGTTCGCGCTCTGGCCTTCGTCTGGGCGCTTTTTGCTGCAACGCTGGCAAGCGTCGCGCCCGCCTCTGCCGCCGCCAATGTCCAGCACCACCCCAAACCGGTGGCCAGTCAGCAGGTGGCCGCCCCCAAGCTGGCTCGCCCGGCCCTGTGGAAATTACAAAGTGGCGAGACGACGATCTATCTGTTCGGGACGGTTCATGCCCTGCCGGCCGATATTGACTGGTTCGACGGCGCCGTGGCGCAGGCTTTTGGCGGTTCGACCTCGCTGGTCACCGAAATTATCGAGAAGAAACCGGAGGAAATGCGCGGCATCGTGATGAATACGGCCATGCTGCCCCAAGGCCAGAACCTGCGCGCAACGCTGAGCCGCAGCACCCGCAAGGCGGTGGAAAAGGCGCTCGCCGCCAATGGCCTGTCGCCCGCCATGTTCGACAGTTTTCGCCCTTGGTATGCCGCCGTGGCTCTCTCGACGCTGCCATTAATGAAGTCAGGCTTTGACCCGGCCAACGGTGTCGATTCCCGCCTCGTCAAACTGGCCGATGAACGCAAGATGGAACATACCGCGCTTGAAACGCCGGAGTACCAGCTCGGCCTGTTCGATTCGCTGCCGGTTGCCTCTCAACGCAATTACCTGCGCGAGGTGGCGGTCAATTCATCCAAGATCACCACCGAATTGGGCGCCATGATTGCCGCGTGGAAAACCGGTGATGCGCCGCGTCTGGCCAAGCTGATCAATGCAGATCAGAGCGACCCCAAACTGTCCGAAGCGCTGTTGATTGGCCGCAACCGTAATTGGGCCGCATGGATCAAACAGCGCCTGACCAAACCCGGCAAGGTGTTCATCGCCGTTGGCGCGGGCCATCTGGCCGGGCGCGGCAGCGTTCAGGAACAATTGGCCAAGCAGGGCATCACCGCCACGCGGGTTCAGTAATGAAGCGCGCCTGGGCCGCTCTTGCCGCTCTTTCACTGGCGGGCGGCGCGGTATGGTATGGCCTCCACCGCCCCGAAACGGTCCACCCTGCCCTGTGGCAGGTCGAAGGGGCGGGCGGGCAGAAGGGCTGGCTGTTCGGGACCATCCACGCCCTGCCCCGCGCCGCAGCTTGGCGCGAGGGCGCGGTGGCGCAGGCATGGGATCAGGCCGACACGGTCATCGTTGAAATCGCCGCCCTGAATGACGATGCCGCCACGGCGCGCGCATTCCAATCCTTGGCCCATACGCCGGGCCAGCCTCCGCTTGACACCCGCATCGCCCCGCAAAACCGCGACAAATTGGCCAAAGCATTAAGCGATGCCCACGGCGCGCCCGGCGATTTTGCCGACACCGAAACATGGGCCGCCGCGCTGATGCTGGCGCGAGAAGGCGCGCAGGGCGATCCGGCCCATGGTATTGACCGCGCCGTCATCACCGACGCGCCGCCGCGTCGCATTGTCGAACTGGAAGGCGCGGCAGCCCAATTGTCGATCTTTGACCGCCTGCCCGAAAGCGCGCAACGCCGGTTGCTGAACGAGGCTTTGGCCGACGATCAACCGGGAACCGATTTGGCCTCTGCGTGGAAAAAGGGCGATGTCGCTACCATCGCAAACGAAACCCAGCGCGGCATTCTGGCCGATCCGACCTTGCGAGAGGCGCTTTATACTGGCCGCAATCGCGCATGGGCGACGCATATCGCGCAAAGCCTGAACCAAGGCGCTCACCCCTTCGTCGCCGTCGGCGCGGCGCATATGGCCGGGCCGGACGGCCTGCCCGCCATGCTGTCGGCGCGGGGCTATCGCGTCACCCGCATTCAATAGGCGGCTTGCTTTTCCGCCATTTTGCCCCTAAGGGCCGCCGCTTCCCGGCATGGTCATCCCTGGAGGCGTGTCGGGTGTATTTTGGTTCCAGAAGTTTTGAAAGGCTTGTGTTATGAGCAATACCCTGACCCTGCCGGCCGAGACGCGTGCGAAGACTGGCAAGGGAGCCAGCCGCACCCTGCGTCGTGAAGGCCGCGTGCCCGCCGTGATCTATGGTGGCAATGCCGAACCCATCGCGATCCACGTTGAACTGAAGGAACTGGTGCGTCAGCTGAACACCGGCACCTTCTTTGACAGCGTGATCGAGCTGACCGTTGACGGCCAGACCATCAAGACCACGCCCAAGGACGTCGCCTTCCACCCGGTGAGCGACCGTCCCGAGCACGTGGACTTCCTGCGCGCATAATTGCGACAGGCGCCGCATGATGCGGCGATGAAACAGGCGGGAAAGATGGCCGAAATTGGCCCGTCTTTCCCGCCTTTTCTTTGCGCCAGAGGAAATTGAACGATGCAATTGTGGGTGGGCCTTGGCAATCCGGGCGACCAATACAAGATGAACCGCCACAATGTGGGCTTTATGGCCTGTGATGTGATCGCGGACATGTATCGCTTTGGCCCGGTGCAAAAGAAGTTTCAGGGCTGGGTTCAGGACGGACGCATCGGCACCGAACGGGTGATCCTGTTGAAACCGGCGACATTCATGAACGAAAGCGGCCGCTCGGTTGCCGAGGCGATGCGTTTTTTCAAGCTCGACCTCGATGCGCTCACGGTCTTTCACGACGAACTCGATCTTGCGCCCATGAAGGTCAAGGTCAAGCGCGGCGGCGGGCATGCCGGGCATAATGGCCTGCGCTCGATTGCCCAGCACATGGGGTCGGACTATCGCCGCGTGCGCATCGGCATAGGCCATCCGGGCCACAAGGATCGCGTGACGGGCCACGTCCTTGGCAATTACGCCAAGTCGGAAATGGACGATCTGGCCGATATGCTGGGCGCCATCAGCGCCGAGGCAACATGGTTGGCCAAGGGCGATGATGTGCGCTTTATGAACGACATAGCCATGCGCTTGGGCTGAACGCCCGTTATCATTAACCGCGCTTCAACCGTTCCTGCGTCATAGGTTTGCGCCAATGACTGGCGGAATCGGCGGGCAATCGTGCCTTGCCGCGTCAAATGGACGGGGCAAAATGGCACAAACCCAGCAAGGCGCGCGCAAGCAGAACTGGCTGCTGACCGGCGTGACTGTCGGCAGCATCATTCTGGCGATACTTGGCTGGACCCGCAAAGTGGATTGCGCATGCCCCAAGGATTTCAACGCAACCGTTTCCAGCAGCGTTAAAGGGCTTGGCGAAGGTCTGGGCGTGCCGGTGGGCGCGCGGGTTGTGGATGCCAAGGGCATGGCCATCCGCGTCGGTGCGCCGCCGCAGGGAGCCGCCGCCCCACTTGGCCGCCCGGCAGCGCAAGGCGTCGGCACGGGATCGGCGGCCGGTTCAACCAATCTGACCAACACGCGCGGGCCCTTGGGCGTCGGGCGCGGCATCGGCACCACGGGCGGCGTTGCGGGCGGCGGCAATTTCCGCGCCGATGGCACGCCTTTTAACGGCGGCGGCGATGGATTTGCCCGCAACAATGGCGGCAATGGCATTGGCGGCACTGGGCGCGGAGTCGGGGGCGCAGGCAACCCTTCGGGCGGATCGGGCGGATCTGGCCTGCAAAATTCTCCCAACGGCCAACCGGCCGGCGCGACCAGTTCTACCTCCGGCGGGAGTCAGGGCACCGGCTCGACCTCTGGCGGAAGCCAGTTGGTCAGCACCAGCACCACCGGCGGCGTGACCAGCACCAGTTCGACCACCAGCGGCGGCGCCGTTTCCACCACCGGGGGCGGCACGGTCACCTCGACAGGCGGCACCGGCGCGAGCACCACATCAACGACCACGACAGGCGGCAGCACGTCGGGCGGCACCATGTCGGGCGGCACCACGTCGGGCGGGCGCGATCCCTTTGGTCCGCGTGATCCCAATATGCAGCCCAATGGCGATCATGGCGGCGCAACCTCGGGCGGGCGCGGCCCCAATGGCGGCCCCGGCGGCATCGGTAATCCCGGTGGAGAAGGGCCGGGTGGCGACAGCTCCGGCGGGCGCGGCCCTAATGGTGGCCCCAATGGCAACCCACGCCCCGGCGCGGGCGGGCCTGGCAATGGCTGGTTCGACGGCTTCCATTTTGGCGACCGCGATCACGGTTCGGGCGCGACCGATGTGCCTGAACCCGGCACATTCGGCCTGATGGGCATTGGCGTTGCCGGGCTTGCCTTTGCCTCTTGGCGCCGCCGTCGGGCCAAGGCAGGCGACGCCCCGCAGCCCCAAACCAACGAGGCCGAAGGCGCGGCGGGCCAGAACGGCTGAGACTACGGCTGAGACTACGGCTGAGACTACGGCTGAGACTACGGCCAAGACCAAGGCTGATCCCGGCGCCCACTTTTTCCCTTGATTTCGGCCAAAGGCTGGACCATCGCCCCTGCCATAACAAGGCGCCCTGTCGGCGCGGGCCATGGGCCGGTTGCGCTTTTTACCAGGCGCGACGCAAGGTGATTAAAAGGATCGAGCAATGGGTTTCAAATGCGGGATCGTCGGCCTGCCCAACGTGGGCAAGTCCACCCTGTTCAATGCGCTGACCGAAACGCAGGCGGCGCAGGCGGCCAACTATCCCTTCTGCACCATCGAACCCAATGTGGGTCAGGTGGGCGTGCCCGACCCTCGCCTCGACAAGCTGGCCGAGATTGCGGGCAGCCAGAAGATCATTCCGACGCAATTGTCGTTTGTGGACATCGCCGGCCTCGTGCGCGGCGCGTCCAAGGGCGAAGGTCTGGGCAACCAGTTCCTTGGCAACATTCGCGAAGTGGACGCCATCGTTCACGTCCTGCGCTGTTTTGAAAATGACGACATCCAGCATGTCGACAACCGCGTGGACCCGATTTCAGACGCCGAAACGGTGGAAACCGAACTGATGCTGTCCGACCTTGAAAGTCTGGAAAAGCGCGTTTCGGCGGCCCAGAAAAAGGCCAACAGCGGCGACAAGGAAGCCAAGATCCTCGTCTCGGTGCTGGGTCAGGCCTTGGAACTGCTGCGCGAGGGCAAGCCCGCCCGCCTGACGCAGCCCAAGGATGATGACGAAGCCCGCGTCTTTGCCCAGGCCCAGTTGTTGACCGCAAAGCCGGTGCTGTACGTGTGCAATGTCGAGGAAGAAAGCGCCGCCACCGGCAATGCTTTTTCGGCCAAAGTGTTTGAAAAGGCCAAGGCCGAAGGCGCCACCGCCGTCATCGTTTCGGCCGCGATCGAGGCCGATCTGGTCGGCATGGACGCGGAAGAACGCGCCGAATTCCTGTCGGAACTGGGGCTTGCCGAAACGGGTCTGGCCCGCATCATCCGTGCTGGCTATGAATTGCTCGGCCTGCTGACCTTCTTCACCGTCGGCCCCAAGGAAGCGCGCGCATGGACCGTGGCCAAGGGTTCCAAGGCCCCGCAGGCGGCAGGCGCGATCCACTCGGATTTCGAACGTGGCTTTATCCGCGCTGAAACCATCGCCTATGACGATTACGTCTCGCTGGGCGGCGAAGGTCCGTGCCGCGATGCGGGCAAGCTGCGCCAGGAAGGCAAGGAATATGTCACCAAGGACGGCGACGTGTTCCACTTCAAATTCAACGTGTAATGAGCGCTGCGTTCAAGACCTGTTTTGAAGACCTCGTGCTGGGCGAAACACAGAAATTCGGCCAGTATGAGGTCAAGCGTGATGAAGTCATCGACTTTGCCCGCGCCTATGATCCACACGATTTCCACCTGTCGGACGAAGCGGCGGCCAAGAGCCATTTCGGTCGCCTTGCTGCCAGCGGATGGCACACATGCGCAATGACCATGCGAATGATGGTGGATCAGATGCATGAAATAGGGCTGGCCAGCATGGGCGGCGCGGGGGTGGATGAATTGCGCTGGATGGCGCCGGTCTATCCGGGCGATATCCTGCGCGTCGAATCCGAATTGCTGGAAAAGCGCCGCAGCCGCTCACGCCCCGAAATGGGCCTGATCCGGCGGCGCAACACCGTGTTCAATCAGGAAAATCGCGCAGTGATGAGCTTTCTCGCCACCGGCATGATTGCGCTTCGCGATCCTTCCGCCCCGATGGAAGAATGACGCGAATTTGCAAAAATACAGGTTCAGGGCCATGGGTATGAAATATTTTTTCCGTCTGATGGCCGCCCTGTTTCTGTTGCAGGTCACGTTGGCTGTGCCCGTCACCGCGCGCGGCAAGGCGTCAGAGCGCATCCCCACGATCCTGATTTCCATCGACGGTTTTCGCCCCGATTACATCAGCCCCACCCTCACCCCCAATCTGGCCGCGATTGCGGCCAAGGGCGTGTCGGGCACGATGACGCCCTCTTTTCCCAGCATCACCTTTCCCAACCACTGGACTCTGGCCACTGGCCTTCGCCCGGACCGGCACGGGGTCGTGAATGGGACAATGAAAGATCCCGCCCATCCCGGCGTCACCTTTGGCAAGAGCAGTGAACAGCCATGGTGGTGGGACGGCAGCGGCGGCCCGGTACATGTCGAGCCGATCTGGGTGGCGGCCGAGCGCGCCCATATCCGCAGCGGCATCATGTTCTGGCCCGGATCGACCACGGCCATCGACGGCATCCGCGCCTCTGACTGGCAGGCCTATCACGCCGATCTGCCCAACCATGAACGCGCCGAGGTGGTGCTGGACTGGATGCGGCGGCCGGCACGCATTCGACCGGGTCTGGCATTGCTCTATTTTGGCGTTGTGGACGTAAGCGGCCATCGACATGGGCCGGGATCACCCGAAACCACCGCCGCGATCCGCGATGTGGATGCCGCCATCGGCTATCTGCGCAGGGGCTTGGCGGGGATGCACCGGCGGGTCAACATGGTCATCGTGTCGGATCACGGCATGGCGCGAACCATTCCCGAACATGTGATCTGGGCCAAGGATTATCTGGCCAAGGAGGACTATAAGCTTGTTTCCTATGGCGGCATATTGTTCATCGACAATGTGCCGGGCCATGAGGCCAAACTGGCCGAAAGCCTGAAGAAGATGCCCTCCTTCATCCATTGCTGGCCCAAGGGCGAATTGCCGGAGCGGTTTCATTATGGGCATAACGCGCGTGTGCCGGATTGGCTGTGCCTGCCCGATCCGGGCGCGCGGATCATGGATGGCAATCCCGAACATCCCGATGACGGCGGCGACCATGGCTATGACCCGGCCAGCCCGGACATGCGCGCATTATTCCTGGCCACCGGCCCGGCCTTTCGCCCCGGCACACGCCTGCCCGTGTTCGACAATGTTGCCATCGAGCCGCTTTTGCGCCGCTTGATCGGATTGGCGCCGGGCAAGGATCGCGACGGGACGGTGGCGCCGGTGAAAAAGGCGCTGCGTTAAAGACGGTTATTTCCGTCCAAACAGCTTTTCAATATCGCCATGGGCCAGCTTTACCCATGTAGGGCGCCCATGGTTGCACTGGCCAGAGCGCGGCGTCACTTCCATCTCGCGCAGCAGGGCGTTCATTTCGGCGACGTTGAGCGCCCGCCCTGCCCGCACGCTGCCGTGACAGGCCATGGTGGCCAGCACCAGATCGAGCCTTTCGCCCAGCAAGAGCGCATCGCCATTGAGCGCCAGATCATCGGCCACATCGCGCACCAGAGCCTGAACATCGCCCTTGCCCAGCGCGGCGGGAACCGAACGCGCCAGCATCGCGGTTGCGCCAAACCGTTCCAACGCCAGACCGTGCTGGGCCAAGGTCGCAATCGCCTCCTCCAAGCGGTCGCAGCTTGGCTCGTCCAATTCGATGACCTCGGGCAAAAGCAGGGCCTGAGCGGCGGCCACCTTGTCGCCCGCGCCCGCTGCCTTCAAACGCTCCAGAACGATGCGTTCATGGGCGGCATGTTGATCGACAATCACCAGACCATCCTCGGCCTCGGCGATAATATAGGTGTTGGCGACTTGCCCACGCGCCACGCCCAATGGGTGCCGGATGGCTTCGGGCGCGGGTTCCTGCGCGGCTTCGGCGCGGCCCATTGGCAAGTCCTGCGACGGGGCCATTACCTGCGCCTCATAGCCGCGCCACGCGCTGCCCGCCTCGCTGACGCGGTTGGGCACGGGGGCATATTGGCGGGCGAACAGGCTGGTCAGGCTGGGCGCGGGCGCGACGGGAGCAATAGGTTCGGATGTCCACGCAGCCATCGCGGGCGCGGCGGGCGTCTGGGCGGTCTTTTGCCCGGCGCCTTCCAAGGCATGACGCAGGCCCGAAACGATGAAGCCCCGAATAAACGAGGGATCGCGAAACCGCACCTCGGTCTTGGCCGGGTGGACGTTGACGTCCACCTCCTCTGGCGGAACGTCAAGGAACAGCGCCAGCACCGCATGACGATCCCGCGCCAGCATGTCGGCATAGGCCCCGCGCACCGCGCCGACCAACAGGCGATCCTTGACCGGACGCCCGTTGACGAAAAGATATTGGTGATCCGCCACGCCCCGGTTGAACGTAGGCAATCCCGCCACGCCCGTCAGCCGCGCAGGCCCGCGTTCAAGATCGATAATTACCCCATCCTCGGCCAGTTCGCGCGCGACGATCTGGGCCACGCGGGCCGGGCCACTCTGTCCGGGTTGAACCGACAGAACGCGGCGACCATCATGTTCCAGCACAAAGCCCACCTCTGGCCGCGCCATGGCAAGGCGGCGCACCACATCGAGGCAGGCGGCATATTCGCTGCGGCCAGAGCGCAGGAATTTGCGCCGTGCCGGGATTTTGGCGAACAGATTGTCCACCCGGATGCGCGTACCGGGCGGAAGGGCAGCAGGCGCATCCTCCACCACATCGCCATGATCGACCACCCGGCGCCAGCCCTCGGCCGCGCCGCGCGGGCGGCTCTCAATGGAAAAACGCGCGACGCTGGCGATGGAGGGCAAAGCCTCCCCCCGGAACCCCAGCGTCGTGACCAATTCGATGGCCTCGTCCGGCAATTTCGAAGTCGCGTGTCGCTCCAGCGCCAGCGCCATCTGATCGGGCGCCATGCCGCAGCCATCGTCCGTCACCTCGATCGCGTCCAGCCCGCCATCGGACAGGCGCACCGTGATCATCCCCGCCCCCGCATCGATGGAATTTTCCATCAATTCCTTGAGCGCAGAAGCCGGCCTTTCGACCACTTCACCAGCGGCAATACGGTTGACCAGATTTTCGGGAAGGCGGCGGATAATCGGCATAAGGCCCACTATAGGCCGCCCCGCGGCAAAGCGCAGGCCATAGCGGCGCGAGTATCCACCGATTTTCGCAAATGCCGCCCGCCAATTGCCGCCATGCTGGTGCATTCCGCCACGCAATCCGCCATGCCAAGGCCCAAGCGAAAGCGATTCGCGCCGATCCGTTGACGCATTGCGGGACAGGGCCAACAAATTTTTGGCCTTTACGCTGCGCATGCGTTATGGAGCGGCGCGCCCATAACCCCCAATGTCCTGTCGGACGGTACGCAATATCGCGGTCGTCGGGCAAAGCCACGGAATTTTCGATGTCGTCCTTCTTCTCGCGTTTCATGAAATTCGGTTCGCAAAACATGGCCATCGACCTCGGCACGGCCAATACACTGGTCTATGTTCAGGATCGCGGCATCGTGCTGAACGAACCCAGCGTGGTGGCCATCGAGACGATCAACGGCAACAAGAGCGTGAAGGCCGTGGGCGATGATGCCAAGATGATGATGGGCAAGACGCCCGACAGCATCGAAGCGATCCGCCCGCTGCGTGATGGCGTGATTGCCGACATCGAAATCGCCGAAGAAATGATCAAACATTTCATCCGCAAGGTGCATGGCAAGCGCAGCCTGTTCCGCTATCCCGAAATCGTCATCTGCGTTCCCTCGGGGTCCACGAGCGTTGAACGCCGCGCGATTCGCGACGCGGCCAGCAATGCGGGGGCCAGCCAGGTCTATCTGATCCTTGAACCCATGGCCGCCGCGATTGGCGCCGACATGCCGGTGACCGAACCGGTTGGTTCGATGGTGGTCGACATCGGTGGCGGCACAACCGAAGTCGCCGTGCTTTCGCTGCGCGGTCTGGCCTATACGACAAGCGTCCGCGTGGGCGGCGACAAGATGGACGAAGCCATCGTTTCCTATGTCCGCCGACACCACAACCTGCTGATCGGCGAAGCCACCGCCGAACGCATCAAAAAGGATTACGGCATTGCCGTGATGCCCGCCGACGGCATTGGCGAAACGATCCACCTGAAAGGGCGCGATCTGGTCAATGGCGTGCCCAAGGAAATCACGATCACGCAGGCCAATATCGCCGAAGCTTTGTCCGAACCGATCAGCGCGATCATCGAAGGCGTGCGTATCGCGCTGGAAAACACCGCGCCCGAACTGGCCGCCGACATTGTCGATCAGGGCATCGTGCTGACGGGCGGTGGCGCTCTGATCAAGGGTCTGGACGATTATCTGCGCGAAGAAACCGGCCTGCCGGTGTCGATTGCCGAAGATCCGCTGTCCTGCGTCGCTCTTGGCACCGGCCGCGCGATGGAGGATCCGATCTATCGCGGCGTGTTGATGACCGCGTAATCGTTTGGGTTGAATTCCATGTCCGCGTCCGGCGTGGGGCCGGCGCGGACATCAATGCGTAAGAAAGGCGGGATGCATGGCTCCGCCAGGCAACCGGCGCCCGGGCTATTCGCGCAGGGCGCATAACAATATCTTCTTTGCCTATGTGGCGGCCGGCGTGGGCGCGGTGGTCGGCGGGGTGCTGCTGTTTTCATCGATGGGCAGCACGGGCAATTTCGCGGGTCTGCGCAATGTGGCCAGCGATGTGACGCAACCTGCGGCCAAATTGTCGGCGCAGGGACGTTCGGCAGCGGGCGATACATGGGGCGTGCTGAGCGGCTATTTCACGTCGGGGGCGGAAAACGCTCGTCTGAAAAAAGAGGTCGCACTGGGCCGGGTTCAGGCGGTCGAAATGGCCGCCCTGCGTCAGGAAAATGAGCGGCTCAAGGCCATGCTCAACCTGTCCTCGGACACGCCGAAACCTGTGACCTATGGCTGGCTGGTGGCCAGCACCAACAGCAGCCCGCGCCGCTATGCCACGATTTCGGTCGGCAGCCTTCAGGGCGTAAAGAGCGGCATGCCGGTTCGCACCCATCTGGGGCTGGTGGGCCGTGTGCTGGAGGTTGGGCTGCATTCGGCGCGCGTGCTGATGATCACCGATCCGGAAAGCGTGGTGCCGATCCGCCGCGCCAGCGACAGCATCCCCGCTTTTGCCACGGGCAAGGGCGATGGCACGCTGCAATTGCGCCTGCTGACGCTGGGGCTGAACCCGCTCAAGCTGGGTGATGCTTTTGTAACGTCGGGTTCGGGCGGGCTTTATTGGCCCAACACGCCCATCGCGGTCGTCACCGCCCTGACGCGGGACGGCGCGATTGCCCGCGTTCTGGGTGATCCGGCGGTCAGCGAAATGGTTGCGGTCCTGCCCACATGGTCGCCCGACAGCGACCCCACGCTGCCCCCGCCGGTCGATCCGGTCAAGGCCAAGGCCGACGCCGACGCGCAGGCCAAAGCCGCCGCCAAGGCTGCCAAGGCGGCTGCATCAGGGGCGCCGCAATAAGATGGTGTCCAGCAGGCTTTCGCGGCGCGGTGCAAAGCCGATTACCCGCAGCATCAGCCGTTCCCCCTCGCCCTTTATCGCCTATGCCGCGCCATGGGTGATGGTGGCGATGGCGTCTTGCATGCCGGGTTGGCCTTTGATTGCCATGGTGCCGATTATGCCGCCGCTGGGTTTTATGACCTTGCTGGCATGGCGACAATTGCGGCCCGGATTGCTGCCGGTCTGGGCCGGGGCTGTGCTGGGGCTGGTCGATGATCTGTTCAGCGGGCAACCGTTTGGGGCGGCCATGGCGATCTGGTCGTTGACCATGATTACCATGGATGTGATCGAGGCGCGCTTTCCATGGCGTAATTTCCTGACCGACTGGCTGGTGGCGGGCTTGTTCATCGCGGCCTATCTCGCGCTCAACTGGTTGATTGCGGCCCGTTCGGGTGGGATGATTGCGCCTGAATTGATGGTGCCGCAAGGGATCTTGGCCCTGATCGCCTATCCAATGGTGGGGCGCACGGTCGGATTGATCGACCGTTGGCGATTGACGCGTTTCCGGGTGCTGGATTGATGGCAAAGCGCAAGAAAGCGCCAAAATTGATTACGCCGGCCATGCTGCGCGACAGTTTCGACCGTCGCAGCATGGTCGTGGGCCTGTTGCAGGGCGGGGTCGGTGTGCTGCTGGCCACGCGTATGGGCTATATCGCTCTGGCCGAAAGCCAGAAGTATCAGATGATGGCCGAGAGCAACCGGGTCAACCTGTCGCTGATCCCTCCGCGGCGGGGCTGGATTCTGGACCGCGACGGGCAACCGATTGCCAGCAACCGCGCCGATTTCCGGGTCGATTTGATCCCCGACCGGGTGATCGAAAAGGAAAAGACGCTGGAGGAACTGGCCCATATGCTGGGGCTGGACGAGATCGCGCTGCAGGATGTGCGCGACCGGCTGGAAAAGGCGCGCGGGTTTCAGCCGGTTGAGGCCGGATCGCATTTAAGCTGGGAACAATTCGCCGCCATTTCGGTGCGCCAGCCCGATCTGCCCGGCGTCGTGCCCCAGCGCAGCTTTTCGCGCTTCTACCCTTCCGGCCCCTGCGTGGGCCATCTGGTCGGCTATGTCGGCGCGGCCAATGCCAAGGATTATGAGAAAGAGCATAATCCGCTGTTGATCACGCCGGGGTTCAAGATCGGCAAGGACGGGCTGGAAAAGGTTTACGATCAGGTGCTGCGCGGCCAACCGGGCGCGCGGCGCACCGAAGTGACCGCCAGCGGCAAGATCGTGCGCGACCTTGAAACACGCGAAGACGTGCCGGGCCAGCCCATCAAGCTGACCGTTCACGCCGGGTTGCAGGAATTTGCATCGCGCCGCATCGGCACGGAAAGCGGCACCTGCGTGGTGGTCGATTGCCTGACGGGCGACCTTTTGTGCTTTGTCTCAATGCCCAGTTTCGACCCCAACAGCTTTACCGACGGGGTTGGCCGCATTGAATGGAAAATGCTGTCCGACGATGACCATGTGCCGCTGCGCAACAAGCTGCTGCACGGGCTTTATCCGCCCGGATCGACGGTCAAACCCACGGTCGCGCTGGCCTTTTTGGAAGCGGGTCTGGATCCCAAGGCAAGCGTCAATTGTTCGGGCGGGCTGCGCGTGGGCAACCGCGTGTTCCACTGCTGGAACCACCATGGCCATGGCAGCGTGGACATGGCCAAGGGTATTTATCAGTCCTGCGACGTCTATTTTTATCACTTTGCGCAACAGATCGGCATGGACCAGATCGCCAAGACAATGCGCAAGATCGGCTATGGCCAGAAATTCCCCCTGCCCTATCCCAGCCAGTCCTATGGCACCGTGCCCGACCCGGCGTGGAAGATGAAGAAATATGGCAAGGAATGGGCGATTTACGACACCGTGAACGCCACGATCGGTCAGGGCTATGTGCAGGTAAACCCCTTGCAGCAGGCCATCATCGCCAGCCGTCTGGCCAGCGGCAAGCTGTTGATGCCCCGCCTGATGCATGAGGACAAGCCGCCCACGCCCGCCTCGCTGGGCGTGCCGCAGGAGCATCTGGATTTCATCCATGCCGCCATGCACGAAATGGTGAACGGGCGCGGGACGGGCCATGCCGCCAAAATCCCCATTCCCGGCGTCGAAATGGCGGGCAAGAGCGGCACGGCGCAGGTCGTCGGCCTCAACATCGGCAATGGCAAGGGCGGGCTTTGGCGCCACCGCGACCATGGCCATTTCATCTGTTTCGCGCCCTTTGACAAACCGCGCTATGCCTGTGCGGTTCTGGTCGAACATGGCGGCGGTTCGGGCGCGGCCATGCCGATTGCGCGCGACGTAATGACCTATATGTTCGATCAGCAAAAGGCGTGGGACGCGCTCAGCAAGCTGGAGGCCGGATGGGGCGGCACGCCGCAACAGCGTCAGGCGGCCAGATACCGTTCCTATGCCGCGCAATATGGCGTGCGTGCGCCCGCGGTTCAAGATAGCGACGAGGCCTTGGCGCGTGAGAGCGAGGCGGACGCCCGCCCCACCCCGCAGCCGATGCAATCCGATGCCGCCCCGCCCGCACCCGAACCACAGGCCGAAGATGCGACCGCCCCTGCCCCCGCACCGGCGCCGACACCTTCGAGCAGCGCTTCGACGGCGGTGCGCCCATGAACTCAAACTTCATCCCTACTCCTCTGCGCGGCCTGCCATGGCGCATTCTGATCCCGTTGACGGCGCTGGTGCTGTTTGGCGCCACGGTGCTGTGGTCGGCGGCGGGCGGCAATTGGTCGCCTTATGCGTGGAAGCATATTTTCAACTTTGGCCTGTTCCTGTCGCTGGCCATCGGCATTTCGCGCCTGCCCGAACATACGTTTCGCAAGGCGGCCTATCCGATCTATGGCGGGCTGGTTTTCCTGCTGATGCTGGTCGAGGCCGTGGGCAAGGTCGGGGGCGGCAGCCAGCGTTGGCTCAACATCGGTTTCATGAACCTGCAACCCTCGGAATTGATGAAGCCGGGGATCGTGCTGGTGATGGCGCTGTTTTACTCCACCCTGCCGCCGACGCTGATCCGCAGCTGGCGCGCGCTGGTGCCGCCCTTGCTGTTGCTGGGCATGCCGGCGGGGTTGGTGATGCTGCAACCGGATCTTGGCACCGGTCTTGCCATCTGTTTCGGGGCGGTGGTCGTGGTGTTCTTGTCCGGCACGCCCATCTGGTGGTTTTTGAGCGGCGGAGCGGCGGCGGCTGTGGTGGCCCCGCTGGCCTTCTTTTTCGCGCTTCATGATTATCAACGCAAACGCGTGTTGGTATTCATGGACCCGGAGGCCGACATGCTGGGTTCGGGTTACCATATCACCCAATCCAAGATCGCGATCGGCTCGGGCGGCTTCTTTGGCAAGGGGCTGGGCAATGGCACGCAGAGCCATCTGAAATACCTGCCCGAAGCCCATACCGACTTTGCCTTTGCCACCATGGCCGAGGAATGGGGCATGATCGGGGGGCTGTTCATCCTCTTTGTGTTCTTTGTCGTGCTGTTCCGCTGGGGCATGGGCGTATCGCGCCGCGCGCCTGATCGGTTCAGCCAATTGCTGGCCGCGGGCATGACCGCGACGATCTTTTTCTATGTCGCGATCAACATGATGATGGTCATGGGCCTGGCCCCGGTGGTCGGTATCCCCCTGCCCTTTATCAGCCATGGCGGATCATCCATGATGACCAACATGATCTGTATCGGCACGATCATGGCGGTGGATCGCTGGTCACAACGCGCAGGCGGCAGGTTCTCCTGAGGCCTGACTTTCGCATTCATCAAATTTTTTCAAAGAATCACTTGCGCCCCGGCGATCACACGCTAAAGGGAGCGCCTCCGGCGGGAAGCCAACCAAGCTTCCCCGCAAAAACCGGTACGGACGCATAGCTCAGTTGGTAGAGCAGCTGACTCTTAATCAGCGGGTCCTAGGTTCGAGCCCTAGTGCGTCCACCACGGTTTTTTCGCCTTTTTCGGCGTGGATGGACGCATAGCTCAGTTGGTAGAGCAGCTGACTCTTAATCAGCGGGTCCTAGGTTCGAGCCCTAGTGCGTCCACCAAAATCTTCTGGCCCTTTGGCACAGACGGACGCATAGCTCAGTTGGTAGAGCAGCTGACTCTTAATCAGCGGGTCCTAGGTTCGAGCCCTAGTGCGTCCACCAATATTCTCAATGACTTACTCCTTCAAAATTGCCGTTCTGGCTCTCGCCAGACGGCGACGGTTTACGGGTTGGTTTACACGTCGCGTCTTCGAGCCTGGCGATGGCTTCCTCACCCAGCCCGGCGTCACGCATCAGGTAGTGAGCATCGAGAATCGCCTCGACATCCTTGAGGCCACGTCCTGTGATCGTGGCGATCTGGGGGACAGAGCAACCTGCGATCGCCAGACGGGTCACGACCGTGCCGCGCAGATCATGAAAGGTCAGGGCCGCAACCCCGGCTGCGATGCATGCTCGTCACCATAGCTCAGCTTTAGCCGGTCGAAAGCGGCCTTAAGCGGTGCCCCAACCGGTATGACGATACGCTTCAACTGACGCTTGCCGATTTTGCTTTTGCTCTTGTTCTGGATCAGCCGAATATGGGTGCCGTCATAGGCCTTCCATCTCAGCTTGATGAGGTCGCCCTGACGCTGCCCGGCCACGGGAAGTCCTCCTGCGGCCTGCAGCGTCGATCCAACTCGTGGTGCCCTGCCCCGATTTTTCTCCCTCCCCACTAACGGCTGGGCGGTAGGCGCCTTGCGATCCAGGAAACGCCGGCATTGGCCAAATGGGCTTCCAAGGGTATTCCGAAGGGAGAACTGGCTGGCGGCATGTCAGGCACAGAGGGGCTATCGCTGAAGGCGAGGCCGAAGCAGCGCTGGGCACCAGCGGTGGGCAGATGGATATTCGCATGGCAGTGCCCTCAAGGAAGGCACCCACGCAGAGTCATGAAGCGAGGCTGTGTTATCATATATCCGGGCAACTCAAAGTGCCGATTTCGTGTAAATTTACAGCCTGCTGTCAGTCGATCCGGTCACCCTGCCCGGCGCGAGGCAGAAACAGCGAACACGGAGGCGATAGCGCACGTCGGTTCGCCCCTCCGATACCCTGCAATATCCACCGCGCGTACCTGTCGGTAAGATGCACCGCATGGGCTGTATGGACTTGTAACGGATTTGTGCCGGTCACCTGAGCGTTTTATGCTCGCAACAGGAGACCGACGAGATGATGAAGCATAGTGAAGATTTTAAGCG